>JAJYWA010000019.1 GCA_021791755.1 Actinomycetes bacterium
CAAGGTTGCTGCAACTCCATCGACGAATCGTTTCCGATCGAGGCGGTCATCGTCCGCTTTCTTGATGGGGTTGTCTATGGGGATGAGATCGCCCGCGTTGTTTGCGCCGTTGGCGGCGTTTGGAGCTGAGGCATCCACTGTCATGTCGTCGGCCGTCTTTTCGCGGAATCCGCGGGCGGCCGACCCTCGTCTGCGACTACGGGCGTTTCGTCGCGGCGTCGTTCGGAGGCATGGACGTTTGTGTCGTCAATGACCAACAGCATGGCCAGAATGGTAACCGTGCCGTTCTCCGCATGCTCGCGAACGGTAAGGAACAGGAAAATAGCTTTTCGATTGCCAGTGCGAGCCGTTGATTCGGCCGCTCATCAGGTCGGACTCGGAGCAATTCGTTGGCCGTGCTTGCCAGGGTGGCGTATCTGCGAACGGGGGCGAGGCGTGAACGCGCTCGAATCACTAACCCGAAACTATAGTATAGTCGAGCGGTAACCAACAGACTGGCCTACTGGCAAGCCTACTGACGGGCCGACTGACCAACCCCCCACATCCGAAGGGACCGAGCATGTTCGCGAAACGCGTGGCCCAGCCTGGACTTGTCTCTGTGTTATTGGCGAGCCTCTGCCTTAGTGTCGTCGTGGGTCTCACAGGCGGCGTCGTCGCTATCGCGGCCCCGTCGACGCTCTACGTGTCTTCGACCGGGCAAGATACCGGCAACTGCCAGGCGATCACAGCCCCGTGCGCCACCATGAACTACGCGCTGGGCCAGGCGGCGAGCGGCGACACGATCAGTGTCTCTGGCAGCGTCCCGGTTGGGAGCTCCCAGGGGATGACGATACCGAGCTCCATCACGTCGCTGTCCCTCGTGGGCCATGGCTCGCAATACTCTGGCATCTTCATGGTCCCTCCCTTGTCGACGGCCTACGCGTTCCCGTCATCTGGAGGATCGGTAGTCTCGGTTGGCCAGGGCCAGTCGGTGACCATCAGCTCGATGAGCTTGAGCGGAGGTTACGCGACGCTCGGTGGAGGGATCTTCAACTACGGCGGCACGGTGCACTTGGACGGCGTTCTAGTCGCTCGCAACACAGCCAGCCAGGGTGGGGGAATCTTCACAGCCGATGTCATCGCATCCACCGGAGGGATCGTCGCACTCGGGACGACCACGGTAGACAACTCGTTCATTTACTCCAATGTCGCGGATGCACCGACGCTCCTCTGTACCAATGGGACTGCCTCTTGCCAGCAGCTTGCCTCCGGAGGCGGCATCTACAACTCCGGGGACATGTCGGTCATTCGGACGGCTGTCCAGGGCAACCTGGTGAGGACAGCGAACGGGAACTTCAGCGCGCCGGCTGTTTTCGTGGGCGCCGGGATCTACAACGAAGGATCCCTGACGGTGTACGAGTCGACGATCGACTACAACTCCGCATTCGCAGTTACTGCGGGTTCTGTGGCTCAAGGCGGCGGGATCTTCAACATCAGCCAGACCGCCCTGATCCTCTCCTCCACGGTGATGTACAATTTTACAGGAGCCAACCTTGTCCAAGACGGCAACGAAATCTACGCGGGCCCCGGGTTCTTCGGCAATAGCGTCCTCGCCATTGGTGACAGCTTCATCCTCACCTCTACGGCCACCTCTGATGGCGTTCCGACAGGTCTAGATGACTGTGGAAACGCAGCCGGTGGCTCCATCGTCTCGCTCGGTTACAACGTGGCGGACCTTGCCGACTGCTCGCTCACCGCGAGCACCGACAAGAACAACGCATCGGTTGTTGGGAACGTTGCCAATAGCCAATCATTTCCGAACTTCTCGTACCTTGCGCTCGCGAGCGGGGCCACCGGATACGACGAGGTCCCCTTCAACACCCAAATGGCGGGCATGAGCATCTGCCCAGCTGTCGACGAGCTCGGCCACGGCGGCCCAGCGCCTGGCGCCACCAGCTGCTCTGTCGGTGCGGTCCAACCCGGCGGGGTCCCAGCATCGGCGCCAATCGTGACGAGCCAGGATGCAACCACCTTCACCGATGGAACCCAGGGATCGTTCCAGTTCAGTGCCAGCGGGGTTCCCATGTCGGTCTTCAGCGAGGTTGGTGCGCTGCCGAGTGGAGTGACCATGACCCCGACAGGGGTGCTCTCCGGCGTCCCGGACGGCACATCCGGGAGCTATCCGGTCGTGGTCACCGCTAATAACGGTGACAGCAGCGCTACACAGAACTTCGTCCTTGATGTTCGGCAGGCCGGTACCGTCACCACCCTGTCGTTTGTGCCTGACGCCACCGAGCAAGGGCGAGCTCTCACGGTAGACGTCACCGTCGCGCCTCGCGCGTTGAACACGCTCGCCCCGACCGGAACCGTCGATGTCGGCCTCGTGAATTCGTCTACGCAGCTTTGCGCAGTTACGCTCCAGCCCCTGAGCCACTCCGCCACTACGTCCGGCGGGAGCTGTGTCGTGAACGTGGCGGCGGGCAACCTGGCGGTGGGTCTCGACCAGGTGTCAGCTTCCTACAACGGCGACACCCACTTCGCCTCATCCTCTGCGATGGGCCTGTTGTCGGTCGGCGCTCCACTGGCTATCACCTCGGCTCCGCTCTCGGGCTCTGAGCCGGTCGGATCTGCCTTCGCGTTCGTGCCCTCTTTCGCCGGAGGCGTGGCTCCGCTCACCGTGACGACCACCGGCGTCCTTCCTCCCGGCTTGACCGTGGACCCCGCTACGGGGGCTATCAGTGGGACGGTCACCCAGGCGGGCGCGTACGGCTTCGAGGTGGTGGTGAGGGACTCCCTGGGGGTTCTCGCGACCCAACGCGAGTCGGTGACGGTGACTCCTGCCGCAACGCACGTTGGGCTTGCTGGGTTGCCGAGCGCAGCGGTTGCCGGCAGGTTGGTCACTGCAATGATAACAGTCGCGGGGTACGAGCCCAAAGGCACGGTATCGGTTCTATCCGGCTCGAAGGTCCTCTGCACAGCCTCATTGGGATCCCAGGCAACTGTGTCCTGCGCCTTCTCCCTTCCCCCAGGCGCCTACAGCCTCGCCGCGAGCTATGCCGGCGACGCGGAGAACACGGCCGCGACCTCTGGCGTCAAGGCGATTGCCGTAGTCTCCGCCCTTTCGATCACGACTGCGTCGGCGCCGGTCGGGACGGTTGGGGCGCCGTACAGCTTCGCGTTGACCGCTCGCGGTGGATCAGGCACGCCTGTGTGGAGCCTCTCCTCTGGGGTTCTCCCGGCCGGCATCGGCCTCTCTTCTTCCGGGGTCCTGAGCGGCGCCCCGATCACCGCCGGCACTAGTGAAGTGACCATCCAGGTGTCCGATACCTCCGCCGTGGTGCCTCAGCAGCAGGCGGTCACCTACAGCATCCGCATCGATCCTGCCGCGGGAACAGTCGCGCAACCGAGCGTGCCTCCGCCCGGGGCGGGAACAGTCGCGCAACCGAGTGCGCCGCCGCCCGGGCCGGGAACCGTCTCGCAGCCGACGCTCCTCTCTTCCGGCACAGGGCCGGGAGGCACTGCGCCGTCGTCGGGACGGGCGACGGCCAAGCCAGGCCCGCTGAGCCTCTCCGGCCACGCGCCCGGTGGCGCGTCCGGCCGACGCGCATCCGGCGCGAAGAGGAGCGCTGGCGAGCCGTTGGCGAGCGGTCGCACCACGAGCAGGCGGGCCGCCGGAGCCGGGTCTGTGTTGCCAGTGCTCGGGATCGTGCTGGTGATCATTCTGGCGGTGGGCATCTGGGAGATCATCCGGCGCACGAGGCGGCGCGCGGCTGGGTCCAATACCACCTAGTTGGGGTCCGGAGCCCTGGGGTCATAGTCCGCATCGACCGCCGCGTCCACTCACCCGTCCTGCGCCAGGCTGGCCTCCCAGCCGATACCGCCGTCCCTTGCCGGCGCTACCGGTGCCTCCACCGCGAGCTCAGCTAGGCCTGAATCAAGCGTAAAACGGCGCCCGTGGATGTCCGGGTGACCTATTCACGCTGTGTCTCAGGCACTTCCGGCTTTGCGGCGCGGAGAGGGATGGCTGGTTTCAGGTGAAGCAGCGCGCAGGCTGTTACGGGCGGAGTCGGATGCCTCTTCGGCGAGAATGATGACTCGGGCCTTGGCAGCGACTTCACGCATCTCGGCGAGCAGGGTGCGCGCCGTGCGGTCGTTTGCTATCCACTGTTGGTAAAGGCGCTCTTCGCGCTCGGGGAGGCGCTTGTTGACGGTCTTGCCACCCACCCTTGGCCGTGAAGTGCCAGTACGGTCCATGCTGCCGTGCGGGGTCCGACTGACACGCGCAGGTGGCCCTGGAGCAGCGCTCAGGGCGCAGTGCCAGACTTCCCGACGCGATCCAGCCGATCTCTCGACGAGCTTGTGCGCGAGATCTCGGTAGCGTCGCTCGTAGGAAACCAATTGCGCCGATTTCGCTTGTGTCATCGGGTCGAGCAACCCACACCAGCATGCTCCGAGGTGTGACGCTCGGAGCATGACCACGAAGCGACAGCTACGACACAGACCCCGAGCGCGAACAGCGCATGATCAAGAGGCGCCTCGCCAAGGCGGTCGCTTCCAACGTCTCTGGCCCGGTGCTTCACCCAGCGAGGATCTCCTATGAGCTCTTGCGAGCGCACGAAGGCGGTCTTCCATGGCGGCATGGGGATGATCGCCCGCCTTGCTCGGCCACCTTGGCGGAGCTGACGAGATCGACTCCTCGCTCTCGTTGCTCAAGATCCATGCACCCCTACTACGAGTCCGACCACGTCTTGAACATCTGCTACAACGCCTTGTGCGGCGGAGCGACCTTGGATGACATCGAGGCCCGGAGACAAGACCGGGTGTTCTTGGACGGCATCGGGGCGAATAGCCTCCCCGACCCGACGACAGCCGGTGACTTCTGCCGGCGCTTTGCGCCCGAGGACTCCGATGGCGCTTCAAGATGCGATCAACACCGCACGCCTCGAGGTCTGGGGGTGTCAGTCGTCTTCGTTTTTCGCTCAAACCGCGGTGATCGACGCGGAGCGCAAGGAAGGCATGGACATCGGCTACAACGGTCTCTGGGGCTACTCGGCGCTTCTCGTGAGCCTCGCCAACACCAAAGAACCGTCAGTACTTCAACTGCTCCGGCGCCAACCGGCCGAGCCATGAGGGGGTGGTCCCCCTATACGACCGAGCGATCGCCTTGGTGCGAGAGGCCGGCTTCAAAGGGGTCTGCTTGCGTGGCGACACCGACTACGCCCTCACGGCTAACTTCGACCGCTGGGACGCTTCAGGCGTGCGCTTCGTCTTCGGCTACGACGCTCAGGGCCAACCTCGTGGAGAAGGCGAAGAGCACCGACGAGGAGATGCACCACGAGCTCCTACGACGGGCCGAACGAGTGGTGAAGACCCAACCACGACGCCGGCCTCACAACGTGAAGCGCGACATCGTGCGTGAGCGGAACTTCAAGGCGCTGTGCCCCGCCGGAGAGGACGTAGCCGAGCTCGACTACCGCCCCCGGGCCCGAAAGCGCGACTACCGGGTGGTCGCCTTGAGATGAGGACCTCTCGGTCGAGCGCGGCGAGAACGTGTTGTTCCACGAGTACCGGTGGTTCTTCTACATCACCAACCTGCCCAAGACGAGGAGCGCCGACGAGATCATCATGGAGGCCCGCTACCACTGTGATCAGGAGAACCTCATCTCCCAGCTGAAGGGCCAAGTCCGCGCCTTGCATGCCCCGGTCGACACCCTTGTGGCCAACTGGGCTCATATAGCCATGGCCGCACTCGCTTGGAGCTTGAAGGCCTGGTGCGCACTGGTCCTGCCAGTGTCGGGTCGCTGGCGGGCTCTTCGCCAGGAGCAACGCCGACGGCTCCTCGTGATGGAGCTCCGCACGTTTCGCAGAGCCTTCATCGACATCCCCTGCCAGATCGTGACCGGCGGCCGGCGGGTGCGTTGGCGCATACTTGCCTGGAACCCCTGGCTTGGCGTCTTCTTCCGCCTTCTCGACGCCTTGTAGCGCACTCTTGCGCCGATGCGGAGCCCGAGCCGGCGCCCCCGGCTCTACTTCAGCGACCCCGCAGGCGCCTCTAGGCGGCCGATGATCGCCCCTTGCCCGCTGCCGGTCGACTCCATGCCCGCATTATCGGGTCTACTGACCCCGTCCAGTCTCGTCCGGACGTCATCAGCCCCCGCTACCAGCCGGGAACGCTTGTTCTAGGGCTAACTCAAGCGTCGAAGAAGCTGTGTGGAAATTGGCGCTAACCTGGAGTGTGGTCGGTTCGTTCAATTGATGGGAGGTGGATGGTCCTGGACTCGGAGTTACAGCTGGGGGAGGGTATTTATACGTTCCCGGAGGCAGCGCGAATCCTGTGTTCTGCCGGGAATGACGTGTCGACACGTCAACTCAGGCATTGGATCGCGAGAGGCTTGGCGGCGCCTGTAACGGTAGCGGACGCAGACTTTTCGGTATTGACCTTCGATGACCTGGTGAGCCTGGAAGTCGTGCGTCGGATGAAAGCGAGAGGCGCGTCCTTGCAGGCCATCAGACGATTCAACGACGCCTTGCGAGCGCAGTTCCCTGATCTGGGCGAACATCCATTCACGTACAAGGTGTTTTTCATGGACGGAGCATCGATTTGGGCACAGATCGATGATGACTTCTCTTCGTTAGTGGAATTGTCCGGCCGGCGACCTGGCCAATATGCCTGGCGAGCCATGATCGCAACTTTCGCGAAGGCCATTAGGTGGTCAGATGGCTCTCCTCCTCACGCAGTGGCGTGGAAGCTGACGCCGTGGGTGGCGATTGACCCCGTGATCCAGTTCGGGGCTCCGGTCGTCATCGGCACCCGGGTCCCAGTCCAGGCGATCGCGGCCAACCTCAGAGAGGGAACGTCCGACGAGGTTGCGGACTGGTACGGGTTGAACGTGGAGACCGTCCGGGGCGTGGAGGAATATCTCGCCTGCGCCTAAGTACCGGAAGAAGTTCTGCCTTGATGCTGGTTTCAGCTTCAGGGTTGCCAATGCGCTGCTTGCTGTACGCTATCCGGTCACCTGCGTATTTCTGGCATTGCCCGATCATCGAGGTCCAGAGCATGGCCAATGTCGAGCGCCGGACGAGGTCATAGCTGAATGGTGCGCCCTAACAGAGCATGTCTTGGTGACGACCGACCAAGATTTCCGAGGCAAGTGGGTGCGTAACGGGCTATTGGCCAAGCACGGAATCGAGGTCATCGCCTTTGACAGGGACGTGCCCGGCCTCAGAACCCAGCATGAGCGCATAACCTGACTCTTCCCGGCATGGGAGGACGCGCTGGGCCGGAGTCCATATGGACATCGCGTGTGGATCCAGGGTGCCAGGAACCGGCCAGTCGAGAGCAAGAGCATCCGTAGACGGGCTACGCGCCCGCTCCCAGTGGGAACCGGCGCCCTACGGGGCAATCTCAGACCGCTCGTCCGCGCTGAGTTGGCTGGCGCCGGCTCCATCGGCAAGCTCTCTGAACCTCAGATAACGCTCTGTGCACGTACCGATCCACGCGGACGATGGGTAGGTGTGCGATCCCGTGGTCGCCCATCCCGCCGACGCGTCGAGGGAGCTCTCGAGCCCTGCGGCCATTCTCGCGATGAACGCAGCGCCAAGCGCTGCGCCCTCTGGCACGGCTGCGGCTTCAACGGGAAGCCCGGTCGTATCGGCAAGAGCCTGCATCCAGGCGCCCGATCGTGAGCCGCCGCCTGTGGCGACTATCCGTCTTGGCTTGGCGCCGGGAACATCCGCGAGTGCTGCGACCGCCAGATCGAGATGATGACGGACCACAAACCCCGTTGCCTCGAGCGCCGCTCTCAGCACTGCCGCTGGACCATGTGTCAGGTCCAAGCCGGCAATCGCCGCTCTTCGGGCCGGATCCTGCAACGGTGTGCGTTCGCCGCGAGGGTATGGCGACCACACCGGCAGGTTGGACCGATCGATCGCGTGCGACGTGGCACGTCGCGGCCGTGCTCGAACGGACTGCGGCACGGAAGCAAGCGCCTTGTGGGACGCGTCTTCACCTACAGCGCCGCCAGGTTCGCCTGGTGGTAGCAGCCGGCCGATGGCTCTCTCGAGCGAGGCAAAGCCGAGCAGCCCGGAGATCCATTGGAGGAACAGGCCGCCTGCGTTGCTCGCTCCGCCGATCAACGTCTTTCCAGCGACGGTATGCGGGACGGTCCACAGGCCAGGGACTTCGATCCACTCCGGAACAACCAGCCAGACCACAAGCGTCGACCCGCATATGACGAGGACGTCTCCGTCGTTGCTGGCTCCCGCAACCATCTGCTCGCCGAGCGCGTCGATCGATCCGGACGCGAGGGCTGCGCCATCGACCTTGCTCACAGCCTCCCCCAAGGGCGCAACCTCTGGCATCTGCTCCGGAACAGCGCCCAGAACCGATAGCAGCTCCTCGTCCCAGGCCAAGCCGGAGTGCAACGGGAAGTAAGTGAACGCCGTGGCAGTGTCGATAACTCCCCTGGCGCCGAGCGCGTAGTTCGCTACCGCCTGTGCAGGCCAGTAGCCCCTTGCCTGTGGCGACTCCTCGGCCGTCCAGCGAAGGAAGCCGCTCACCTCCTCACTCGAGCCGGGCTGAGTCGCTCCGCCAGCGGCGCTCCTCGCGTCACCGTAGAGCAGGCCTGGCGTCCGGGGAATTCCCCTCGCATCGACGGCGGTCATCGATGGCACCATTGCGGCAGTGCAGACGCCGGCAACTTGCGCGCTGGCTGGCAAGCGAGCGGTGGCATCCCGCAGCGCAGCTGCCATGGCCGACTTCGGACCGCGACGCCAAGCGCTGAGCGCGTCGTGCTCCATGAGATCTGGGGCGGGAACGAGGAGCCCGTGCGGCACTCGGGCGCGACCCACCACCTCGCCGTTCCCGTCTACCGCGAGCGCCTTCACCGATGTGGTGCCGATATCTATTCCCACGGTCACCTCGACTGGCATAACAGCTCCTTTGGGCAGCTTCGACTACAGGACATCACACGTGGCCGAGGACGCACGTCAACTACCGGTCCGGCCGGACCAGTGCCCGGCGCTGAGAACCCTCGCAAGCGCTGCAGGTAAATGGGACCCGTCCTACAGGCAGTGCAATCTCACGAGGATCTGACAGGCGGCCTCTTACCTCGTCATTATTGTTCGCGGATGGGTTGTGGGCGAACACGATGCTGCGAGGCGATGCCGCTAGTGGACGATCCGACCCCATCGCGCATTGCCGTTCGCGAAAGGAGCCACCGATGACACCCACTGCACGACCGAAGGCACTTGTGACAGCGCCATTTCGAGGTTATGGCCTCGAAAAGCTGCAGAGCATGGCTGACGTGGTGCTCGATCCGTGGATCAGCGGCTCGCATCTTCGCATGTACAACGCCGACCAGCTTGCCGAACGGGTGCGAGCCGAAGGGTGCAACATCGTGATATGCGAGGCCGATATCTGCGCCGGTCCCCTCTTCGAGGCACCGCTGATCGCGGTCGGCTCGACGCGCGGGGATCCGACCAACGTGACGATCGCTGACGCGACCGCAGCCGGCGTGCCCGTGCTCCGCGCTCCAGGGCGCAACGCGGACGGCGTCGCGGAGCTTGCCATCGGGCTCATAATCGCGAGCACCCGGCGGATCATCCCGGCAGACCGAGACGTGCGCGAGATGCAGGTCTTCCGCGACGGGACCATCCCCTACCAACGTTTTCGTGCATGGCAGATAGCTGGCAAGCGAGCTGGGCTCATTGCCTACGGCGCAGTCGCGAAGGCGCTGGCCTGGCGCTTGAAGGGCCTCGGCCTCGAGGTCATCGCATATGACCCGTATTCACCGGAGGCACGCAGCTCCTTGGACGAGGTGATCGAGACATCGGACATCATCTCGCTGCATGCCCCTCTCACTCCCGAGACCGATCAGATGATCGGTGCGGCCGAGATCGAACGCATGAAAGACGGTGTGGTGCTGATCAACACAGCTCGCGCCCGTCTTCACGATATGGACGCGCTTGTCGCGGCCCTGAGGACCGGCAAGGTCGCAGCTGCGGGGCTCGACCACTTCGAAGGAGAGCAGCTTCCCGAGGGGCACCCACTCTGCTCCATGGACAACGTGGTTCTCGCCCCACACATAGGTGGTGCCACCTATGACACCGAGGCGAACCACTCGCGTCTTATCGCAGACGACCTCGCCCTGTTGCTTGCCGGCGCGCAACCTCGCAACTGTGTCAATCCTGAGGTCCTCCGAGCGCGATCGCAAGATGGCGCCGGCCTAAGCGCACCGGGACCAGATGGCGCAGCATCTGGACCATCTGGGTCGGGCTTCGGAGAAGGGGACTGACTCGTGGATCAAGGGCGTGAGGCTGGCGCCGGGGACGCAGCTGACGCGGCTAGTGGGGCCGCCTCCGGGGACGCAGGTGCGACAGCGGACTCCGGCGACCAGGAGGCGCAGTGGCGTATCGACGAGCTCGCCCACCGGTCAGGTGTCGGAGTCGACACGATTCGCTTTTACCAGCGTGAGGGACTCCTCCCACCAGCTGCCCGCGGTGGGAGGGCTCGACTCTACGGCCCAGCGCACCTGCACCAGCTCGACCGGATTCGAGATCTCCAGACGCGCCACTTCAGCATAGGGGCTATCAAGGCCCTCGTAGAGGAAGGCCGGCTCGGCCTGGTCGAGACCATCTTCGGGCCGAGCGGCGCAACCTACACTCGCGACGACCTGGTCGCAGCGAGCGGCCTGCCGGAGCCTCTCCTGGCGCGGTTGGAGTCCTTCGGATTGCCGAGCAGGCCAGAGGGAGACGAAGCCGACGCGTACGATGGATCCGATCTCGAGGTTCTCCGGGCCCTGCGGGGCCTCCTCGACAGGGGAATGCCCGAGACAATGGTGCTCCTCGTCGCACGGCTTTACGCAGAGCACTTCGCCGCGATGGAGCGCGACATACTCGCCCTGTTCACGGCGAGGGGTCAGCAAGCCGGCATCTCGGTCGAGGAGTTGGACCAGTTCAAGGACCGTGCCCGGGTTGAGATTGGCAGGATCCTGCCTCACATGAGCACGATCCTGAGCTACGTGCAACACCGGGCAGTGCAGCGCATCACACTGCTGGCAATGGAGGATGCCGACAGGCGTCATGCAGATGACACGGCCGGCTAGGCTGAACTTACGGCCCGATCGGGTGCGATCGAAGGTAGGCGCTGCCGACAGGGCAAGCGCGGAGAAGCTGACCGCGTGCTGTGGGCACGCGCGTAGAATGGCGACATCGCTGCTTTTTCATGACTGCTGCATCGCTATGACAGCTGCGTCGCCATCGCCGCTATATCGGAGGCAAGATCGTGCTTGATGTCCAGATTGACCGTACGAGCTGCATGGGTTCGGGCAACTGCGCGTTCTGGGCCCCTGAGGTGTTCGAGGTCGCAGACGACGGTGTCGCTGTAGTCCTGGACATCCGCAACGCCTCGATCGAGAACGTCATGCGAGCAGTCGAAGGGTGTCCGACTCAGTCGATCTCGGTGCGCTCCGACGATGATGAAGGCCACTCTGTCTCCCACTCTGCCGACGCGGCTGCCGGCGACAGCTCCCCGCAGGCTCCGAAGTCGTGAGCGCAGCTCAGGAGGTCGGTGAGCGGCCGCGGATCGGAGTCGGCCCGAGGTCGCAACGAGGCCGGCTTGCGCTGGCAGTTGCTGGCGCGGTGGCCGTTGCCGGGCTCCTGGCCGGGTGTGGATCTTCTGCGGCTCGCGCCTTGCCGACGTACGGGCCGAGCTGGGGCCGGTTCTCGGTGAGCTTCGCGTCGAAGCCGAAGGTCGGGATCGTGGAGCCGATGGTTGCTCACCTTCCCGCAGGCAGCGCTGCGATCGGGTATGTCTCGGGCGGATCGGCGAGCGTGTTCGCGAGCAACCCAGTGATGCCTGCTCCTCCGGCGTACATGGTCATCGTGGTGAGGGTGCCGAGTGCCTCGCTCGCAGCGACGATATCGTCCGCGGTGTTCAACGAGCTGGGCGCCGCGGCGAGGCCGCCGAAGACGCTGCACGGCGTCCATGGTGTCGTCGCGAGGGAGGTGATAGGCACCGAGCGCTCGCTCAAGGTGCTCACGGGCAGCCAGTTCAGCGATCCCCACGCTGTGGAGGGGGCTCTGATCGCAAGGAGCGGCAACCATCTCTACTGGGTGATCACGATCGTCACCTCGAAGCGCGCTGCGAAGTCGTTCCTCAGCACCTTCACGCCTCGCTGAGCGGGCCGGACAGGCTGAGCGGACCCCGTGTGCGGGCCCGGCGGCGAACGAATAGGGGAAAACCCCGATGATATGTCGTGTGCGCCGCTGTCATGATCACTAGCAACGTAGTGCTAGATGGTCCGGCGTGACCGTGGAGATGAACAGGACGTGAGATCGATGCAGGTTCAGATGAGACGATGCAATCCAGGTGCTCCGAGCCCGTCACGAGGTTTGAGCAGGCTCGCCGCGAGAGCGGGAGCGCTGCTCCTCGGGATCGTCGGCGCCGCCATGGTGGTCACGGCATGTGGTAGCGGAGGAGGGACCACGATAAGCACTCCCCAGGGCAATGTTCACATTGCCGGCTCACCCGGCTCCGGGGGGAGCTACACCATCAAAGGGCCGCATGGCTCCAGCCAGTTCAGCGCGAGCAGCTCGCAGCTGCCCAGCGGGTTCCCGAGCAGCATCCCCCTGCCCGACGGCTACAAGCTGCTGGGTTCGTATGGAACGACCCAGGCCAGCAGTAGCGGCTGGGAGGTGTACCTCGGGGTGAAGGGCCCGCCCTCGGCCGCGATGGCGAGCTACGGGCAGAAGCTCACCTCGGCTGGCTTCAAGATCACAGAGCAGACATCTTCTTCGGCTGGGGCTGGCGCGGGTGGCGCGACGAGCGTCGTGGTCGCCTCGAACGGCCACTGGTCCGTTGATGCGACCGCCGTGTCGGGTACATCCTCGGTGTCTGGCAGTGGCAGCCTGCCCAGCGGGTACGTCACCATGACGCTGATCGTCGCCAGCGCCTCCAGCTCGAGCTAGCTCGAGGCGCGGCTTCGCCGGAGCGCTGCGGAACCGTACGGTACCGCAGCGCCGGTTCCTGATAGCGTGCAGGACGTGGCTGGCGGTAGCGCTGAGGGCATGACGGGACGGTTCGGGGACGTGGTGACTGCGATGATCACTCCGTTCAGCGCGGGCGGCGATCTCGACATCGACGGTGCGGTGTCGCTTGCCGGGTGGCTGTGCAGGCACGGCAGCGATGCGCTCGTGCTCGCAGGCAGCACGGGCGAAGGGTCCACGATGACCGATGGCGAGAAGGCGGAGCTGTGGCGGGCTGTCGCCGGAGCCGTGAGCGTGCCGGTGATAGCGAACACTGGAAGCGCCGACACGCGCCATGCGATGGAGCTCACGAGGATTGCCGGAGAGTGCGGCGCAGCAGGGATCTTGGCTGTGACGCCGTATTACAACAGGCCGTCACAGGCGGGCATCGAAGCACATTTTCTGGCGATGGCGTCGGTGACGGATCTGCCTGTGCTGTTGTACGATATTCCGGTGCGGACCGGGCGCAGGATCGCACGACAGACAGTGCTGAGGCTCCTGGAGCGGACCCCGAACATCGTGGGCATCAAGGATGCGGCCGGAGACGTCGCCGGGAGCGCCGCTCTGGTCGCAGCAGCCCCCCGATCCTTTGACCTCTACAGCGGTGACGACGCGCTCACGCTGCCGTTGCTCTCCGTGGGAGCCCGCGGGGTGATCGGCGTGGCCACGCACTGGGCCGGGAAAGTCTTTGCCGGGATGATCTCGGCGTTCCGGTCTGGCGACGTCGCGGCGGCGAGGGAGATGAACGCCGTTCTCCTGGGCTCCTACGACTTCGAGTCGACCGAGGACGCTCCTAACCCGCTTCCCGCGAAGGCCGCAATGCGTGCCTTGGGGCTGCCGGCGGGCGAGTGCCGCCTGCCACTTGGCGCCGCTCCTTCCTGGCTCGAGGAGAGCGCACGCGAAGTCCTCGACAGCCTCTCGTCGAGCAGGCGAGGTGCAGCAAGCGCAGACACCCGTGCCTGAGAGCGTACGCATCTCCTTCCTCGGGGGCTTGGGGGAGATCGGCAGGAACTGCGCCGTGATCGAGCTGGACGGCAGGATGCTGCTCCTGGACTGCGGTGTGATGTTCCCCGGCCCTGACACGCCCGGCATCGACCTCGTGCTCCCGGACTTCACCTACCTGAAGGAGAACGCAGATCGGATCGAGGGCTGCCTGCTGACCCATGGCCACGAGGACCATGTCGGCGGCCTCGCGTTCTTGCTCAGAGACCTCTCCACGCTCGATGTCTATGGCTCGGAGCTTACGCTTGGCTTGGCATCGAACCGGATCTCCGAAGCCGGCATGACGAGGCGTGCACGGTTCGTGCCGCTCGCTGACAGCGAGCGTCTCTCGATCGGCCCGTTCGACGTCGAGGTGATACCGGTCACTCACTCGGTGCCGCATGGATTTGCGACCGCTATTCACACTCCCCAGGGCGTGGTTCTCCACTCCGGCGACTTCAAGCTGGACATGACGCCTGTCGACGGCAGGACGACCGACCTGGCGAGGATCGGTGCGATCGCTTGCGACGAGGGAGTGCGGCTCTTGCTGTCCGACTCGACCAACGCGGACCAGCCAGGGTTCACCGCGAGTGAGTCCGAGATCGGCAAGGTGGTCCGCTTGCTGTTCGAGCGCTACGAAGACCGGCGGGTGATAGTGACGTGCTTCGCAAGCCATGTGCACCGCATCCAGCAGGTGGTGGACGCGGCGGCCGCGACCAACCGTGTCGTAGCGACGCTGGGCCGCTCGATGGCGAAGAACTTCGCGCTCGCGACGGACCTCGGTGTGCTGTCTGTCCCGCCTGGCATTCTCGTGGACATAGAGGACATCGACGACTACCCGCCAGGCCGGGTCTGCGTGGTCTCGACCGGCTCGCAGGGCGAGCCGATGTCTGCGCTCGCACGGCTTGCAGCCGGAGAGAACCGTTTCTTGAAGGTGGAGCCAGGTGACGTGGTGATCGTGAGCGCCCATGCGATACCAGGCAACGAGTGGGCGGTGGCGAAGGTCATCGACGGGCTGTGCCGCGTCGGCGCCGAGGTGATCTACGAGGGGCTCGAGGAGGTGCATGCAAGTGGCCACGCGAAGCAGGGCGAGCTCAAGACGTTGCTGTCGGTTGCCGAGCCCGAGTGGTTCGTCCCCGTGCACGGAGAGTACCGCCACCTGGTGAGCCATGCCCGGCTTGCACAGTCCATGGGCGTGCCGGCGGCGAGCGCTCTCGTGTGCGAGGACGGCGACTCGTTGGTGCTCGACGGCGATGGCCTGCGGCG
Source organism: Actinomycetes bacterium (assembly GCA_021791755.1). Taxonomy (GTDB): domain Bacteria; phylum Actinomycetota; class Acidimicrobiia; order Acidimicrobiales; family JAJZXF01; genus JAJZXF01. The sequence continues at coordinate 15,253 of JAJYWA010000019.1, forward strand.
CGATGGCAAGGTGCCCGCGGCTTACCTCTTCGTGGATGGGATCGTAGGCGGTGTCGGCCACGGGGTGCTCCGAGACCGGCGTACCCTCGCCGACGAAGGCGTGGTCGTGGTCGTCGTCACGCTCGACTCCGAGACCGGCGAGATACTCGGCGGTCCGGAGGTCGAGACCAGGGGTTGGGTGCATGCGCCGGAGGCCGATGATCTCATCGAGGAGCTTCGAACGGTGGCTGCCGCCGCTCTGGCCGGGCTCGCCGACAAGCGCGGTCATGGCCAGTCCGCCCACGGCCCTGCTGGCCTGGATGTCGCGTCGAGAGCGATCCGCACTGCGGTCGGGAAGGTGGTGGGGGAGCGAACCCGCAGGCGACCGATGATAGTGCCGGTCGTGATGGAGGCCTGAGAACCAGCCACAACTGGTGAGAATCAGCCACAACTGGTGCGGCTGGTGTTAGCGTTGTTGTTACTGTGGCTGTTGCAAAAGGCCGTGTCCGGTCGTCTCCGAAGCGTGTAACTGGCACGAGAAAGCCCGCTGAACGACCTGCTCGGCAATCTGCTGGCCGGCCTCGTAAGGCGCGCCCGGACCGTGCAGTGGGGACGAAGGGTTCGAGGGGTGGAGCCTCGAGGGGCCCGAAGGGCGCCGACGGCGCCGGTTCGAAGGTGACGGACGGGTCGAAGGAACCGAAGGTGACGGATGCCGCGGGTTCGCAGGGAGCATGGAGCTTTCTCTCTCGCCAGCAGCGTGACGTCTGGGGGCTCCTCCTTCTCGCCGCAGGCGTTCTCGCCGGAGTCGCTCTCTACGGTCACTCAGGCGGGCCCGCCGGCCGGGTCGTGCGTGATCTGAGCGCAGCAGCAATCGGGCAGGGCGCGCTCGTACTGCCGGTGGTCCTTGCCGGGCTCGGTGCGCTCGTGGTGGCACAGCGCTCCGCGGGCCGGGAGCCTGCGCGCCTCGCCACTGGTCTTGCGCTGGTTATCGTCTCGGTGAGTGGATTCGCTGACCTCGTGGAGGGAGCGCCGTCGGTTCGAGGGAACATTGGCGCGCTCAAGGGCGCTGGGGGGTACCTCGGGGCGATTGCGGGTTCGTGGATGGCGCACCTCATGGGCTCGGCGGGCGCGGGCACCGTCCTTGCGACGGTTCTCGTGATCGGGCTGGTGTTCCTTACCCGCTGCTCGGTGAGGGACGCTATATCAAGGGCGCTGAAGGCGTTCGGGGGTTCCCGGGATGCCCCGGCGCGATCGTTGGAGCGGACTGGCGGGCCCGCCGGCCGGGCGGCGCTCCTGCTTGGCGGTGCGGGAGGGGATGAGCTCGAGCTCCCACCTCCCACTGGCGATGCCGGAGGGCTTGCTGGCAATGCAGGCGAGGGCCTGGCGGAGGAGGCCTCACAAGCTGACGGCCCTGTACGGGATAGCTTGGCGCCGGGGGCCCTGAGGCCGGATAGCTTGAGGTCAGAGGGTGCTTCAGTGGACAGCGCCAGCGGAGGCGATGGCGTAGACAGCTGTCTGCCTGGACACGTCGTGGACGCGGTATCAGCGCCGGGGATGGCGGGCCTTCAGGCGGCTGGGACACGCTCGCCCGGGTCTGGTGGCGACGTGCCCGGAAGACCCGGAAGCGAGGCGAGCCAGTGGAGGCTGCCTCCGTTGAGCCTCTTGTCCAGTAGCAGGCGCCAGCGCGTAGATCGCCGGATGGTGGATGAGGCGGGCAGGACGCTGGTGAGGGCGCTCGCTGCGCACGGGGTCGAGACGCGCCTAGTCCACAGCACGGTGGGGCCGACGGTGACGAGGTACGAGCTCGAGCTCGGCCTCGGGGTGAAGGTGGCCAGGGTGACCTCGCTGTCGCGGGATATCGCTTACGCCATGGCGTCGCCGGATGTGAGAATCCTGGCCCCGGTGCCGGGAAAGTCCGCTATAGGCGTCGAGGTGGCAAACCGGTCCCGCGAGCTCGTGTCGCTGGGGGACGTGCTCACGTCGCAGGAGGCACGCTCAGCGACGCACCCGTTGGAGGTGGCGCTTGGCAGGGATATCGCCGGCAGGCCGATGATGGTCAATCTGGCGGACATGCCGCACCTGCTCATATCGGGAATGACCGGCGCAGGAAAGTCGTCGTGCATCAACTCCATGATCACGAGCGTGCTGATGAGGGCGACGCCTGAAGAGGTGCGGATGATCCTCGTGGATCCGAAGAGGGTGGAGTTCGGCCACTATCGCGGTGTCCCGCATCTGCTGACTCAGGTTGTCGTGAACCCGAAGAAGGCCGCAAACGCTCTGCAGTGGGCGGTGGCGGAGATGGAGCGACGTTATGACCTCCTCGCGGAGGTGGGCGTTCGCGATATAACTGGGTTCAACAGCGCCGTCTTGCAAGGTGCGTTCACCGACCAACCTGGCGGGTCCGCTGAGCCGGGCGGAGAGGGCCAGCGCTCGAGTCCGCCTGGCGGAGATGGCGAGCGCTCGAGTCCGCCGGGCGGAGAGGATCGGTACAAGCGACTTCCCTTCATTCTCGTGATCGTCGACGAGCTCCATGACCTGATGATGGTGGCGGCGCGGGACGTGGAGGACTCGGTGTGCCGGATCGCCCAGATGGCCCGGGCGGTGGGCATCCACCTTGTGCTGGCAACCCAGCGTCCGTCTGTTGACGTCATTACCGGGGTGATAAAGGCGAACGTGCCATCCAGGTTGGCGCTGTCGGTGGCTTCGCTCGCGGACTCCCGAGTGATACTGGACCAGCCCGGAGCGGAGCGCCTCATCGGCAAGGGCGACCTCCTGCTCGTCACCGCCTCTTCGAGCGTTCCGAACCGCCTCCAGGCTCCGTGGGTCAGCGAGTCGGAGGTGAACGCCGTAACGGCGTTCTGGCGTCGGCAAGGCCAGCCACACTACGACGCGGCGATCGAGGGCGAGGGGACCGGATCATCCACCATGAGGGACAGGGACGACTCGGATGATCTGCTGGACCGTGCAATGGAGCTCGTCGTACGATCTCAACTAGGGTCTACGTCGATGTTACAGCGCAAGCTCCGGGTAGGTTTCGCAAGGGCGGGCAGGTTGATGGACCTGCTCGAACAGCGTGGTGTCGTGGGGCCGTCAGAGGGCTCCAAGGCCCGCTCGGTTCTCATGACACCCGAGGAGCTGGACTCACTCGAGCTGAGCTCGGTCGACTAGGCCTCGTGCTGCGAGATCAGGTGGGCGCCCCGCCGAGGCTGGTGCGGACACGGGTGAGCATACCGGCGACGTCGCGTCGCGAGCGCCGGTCGCGGGCGGAGCGGCGCTCGCGTAGGCTACGCCGCGGCTGGTGGCGTTGGCTCCTCGGAGTGTTCCTCCTAGCCGGCCTCTTGGCGGGCACGGTGGTGATACAGCTGGGACGGCGCCTTCCAGCGCTCTCGCTGCGGTCAAGCCTTCCAGCGAGTGTTGTGGTCCCGGGAGTAGCGCCGGTGATGCCCTGGCCGGCTGCTGGCGAGGCCGCAGTGTTCGTGCCGGCGCTCGGAGCGATGGCCTCGTCGCCGGGGTCGCACGCGGTCCCGATCGCCAGCGTGACGAAGATGATGACGGCCTTCATCATCCTGAGTGATCATCCGCTGAAGCTAGGCCAGCAGGGTCCTTCGGTGACGATCACGGCCAGCGATGTGGCCGCTTACGGCAACGACCTTGGCCTAGACGAATCATCTGTTCCAGTAAATGTCGGGGAGTCCCTGACTGAGCTGCAAATGCTCGAAGCGCTGCTGATCCCGTCGGCCAACAACATCGCCAACCTTCTTGCGACCTGGGACGCCGGCACGACGGCGGCGTTCGTGGCGAAGATGAACGCAACTGCCCGACAGCTCGGTATGCGCTCGACGCAGTACGCCGGGCCGAGCGGGTACGATCCGGGAAGCGTGAGCACCCCGGGGGATCAGCTCTTGCTTGCTGCAGCGGCGATGCAGGACCCTGTGTTCGCCTGGATCGTGGACAAGGCGACCATCACGCTTCCGGTCGCTGGCGTCGTGTCGAACTACAACAGCATGCTCGGCCAGGACGGCATCGTGGGGGTCAAGTCCGGCTTCACGGCCCAGGCTGACGGATGCCTGGTGGTCGCCGCGACATCGGTGATCGGCGGTACGAAGGGTCTGGTGTACGCAGCGGTCTTCGGCCAGCTGGGAATGAACCCGCTGGGAACGGCGGGCGCCGCGGATGGGCTGCTTGTAAACGCGGCGCGCAGCGCGATCGTCAGGTACCGTGTGGTATCGCCTGGTGATCCCGCCGGAAGCGTTCAAGGCCGCTGGGGCGGCAGCTTGCACAGCGTGGGGGCGGTCCTCACCTCCGGCGCCACCGTGTTTGCGTGGCCGGGTGAGGTCGTCCACCTACGCTCGAGGCCGCGGAAGCTCCTCCCTGGCGCGCGAAAGGACACGCCGGTGGGCTACGCGGTGGTCTGGTTGGGCTCTCAGCAGCTCGCAGTGGGAATGCGCTCAGATGCCAAGCTGCCGAAACCATCGGTCACCTGGCGCGTGATGCGCCTGTGAGCTGCGCGGGAGGGGTGCGCCGGAGCGGTGGTCACCTGCGGCACGAACGCGGTATACGGTAGGTGCGTGAGAGCGCGTTGTCCTGCTTCGAGTGCGAACCTGGGCCCAGGGTTCGATGTGCTCGCAGTCGCGGTCGATCTCTACGTAGAGGTGGAGGTGGCGTCGGCCGATCGGCTGAGCGTCAGCGCCTCGGGCGAGGGCGCTGACCTCCCCAGGGACTCATCACATCTCGCGGCGATGGTGGCGATGGACGTTGTCGGCCATGACAGGCTTGCGATCCATGTCCACTCGGACATCCCGGTTGGAAGGGGCCTCGGGTCCTCTGCTGCGCTGGCGCTTGCCACCGCCGCGGCGGCCGGAGCCAGCGATCCGCTCGCGGTCGCGGCGCGTATCGACGGCCACCCCGAGAACGCGGCGGCATCGATGCTGGGCGGGTTGGTCGCGGCCACAGTATTGAGAGGGAAGGTGGCCGCAGTCCCGCTTGCCCTCGACCCAGCGCTCAAGTTCGTAGCTGTGGTGCCTGACCAGCAGCTCCCGACCGCGAAGGCCCGTCAGGCGCTCCCGACCGAGGTCAGCCTTGCCAGCGCGTCCTTCAACCTAGGCCGGATGGGGCTGCTCGTAGCCGGACTAGCGAACGCCGACGTGCTGGTGCGGGAGGCGACTGAGGACCGCATCCATCAGGACTTTAGGAGCCCGTTCTTTCCGGTTGCGCCGCAGCTGCTCGCCGAGCTGCTTCGGGCGGGGGCCCTGGCCTCGTGCTGGTCCGGCGCTGGTCCGACGATGATAGGGATATGCGCGGCAAGCGACGCTGCGCAGGTGGCGGCAAGAGTAGAGCCAGCAATGGCTGCAATGGGGGCCCCGGGGAGAGTGCTCGTGCTCGGCGCAGACAGGTCCGGGCTGGTAGTGACAGCGGCTGGCGACGGCTACGAGCCGACGAAGAGAGCGGGGCGCCAGCTCTTCGATCTGGCTGGCGGCTGAGTTGGCCGGGATGAACGGCGCGGCGGCGCGCGCCAGCGAGGAGAGCATGGCCGGCTCCAGCGAGGAGGAGAGCGGCACCGCAGGTAGCGATCTTGCAGCGAGGCTGGTGACGCTCGAGAACCCTCACCCTGAAAGGGAGTACGAGGTTATCTGTGAAACGCCCGAGTTGACGTGCGTTTGCCCGGTCACCGGAGCCCCTGACTTCGCCACCATCACGATCAGCTACGTGCCGGCAAGCCTGATCATCGAGCTCAAGTCGCTGAAGCTTTACCTTTGGGGCTATCGCGACCAGGGCGCGTATCACGAGGACGTGACCAACCGGGTCTTGAACGACTTGGTGAGCGCGTTATCGCCGCGGAGGATGACGGTTATGACCGACTGGTTCGTCCGTGGCGGCATCCATACGATCGTCAAGGCACGCCATCCTTGATAGGTGATCGCTGCGGTACGGCGAAAGGATGCCGGCTGCTGGGGCTGGCGATGGTGCGAAGGCATGATGCCCGGTTGAGGTCTGCGCTCATCTCGCGGTCACTTCAACGGTGATGCGTTCGGGCTTACCGAGACGAGCCCACGCGAACTTCTGAAGATACAACGTGACGAGAGCTGGCGCGCCCATGTGGCCATCGGGCTGGCCATCCTCGTCCTCAGCGAAGCGGATGGTGTTCTTGGTCGCACGTTCGAAGCTCATATGTACTTTCATGGCGTCAAGTGTCTCACCGGGGTCTGACATCGAACGTGTGTATGGTCTGTCCTGGCGCTCTGGGAAGGTGAGTGGCGCGTGGCGGCCAGGGAATCGTGGGCCACTGAGGGCACTGCTGTAGAGATGCAGTGGAGATGTGATTGCGTGTCATCGGGCGATGCCTCCGAACCGGCGGCGCTCGCCGCGGCACGTCCCAATCCGGATCGCTTCTGTTGCAGCCCGCGCTGAGCGGTGCTACCGTGAGCTTCAAACGGGGCTGGCCATGAGAGTGGCTGGCCATCAAAGGCGTGGGCAGCCCTGAGAGTGCGGGCAGCCCAGGAGTGCGGGCAGCATCTAGGGAATGCGGGGTGTTATGGCATGAGGCGGTCTGGTGGAAAGACTGGATCTCACAGGAGCGGGACGAAGCATCGTCTGAGTCCCTTGGGCTTTCCGAAGCTGATGCGGCTCCTTGCTACAGCGTGCACTGCGGTGGCGCCGGCGTTCGTCGTCCTGGCAAGCACCGGGCCTCCATCGCTTGCGACAGAGCCGGTCTCCTCGACGCAACACACACACACACACACGGCTAGCGGACCTGGTGTAGGGCCTCAGGGCTACTGGGAGATCTCTTCAGATGGGGGAGTGTTCAGCTACGGCGGCGCCAAGTTCCACGGCTCGATGGGGGGAAAGCACCTGAACGCACCTATCGTCGGCATCGCATCAGATCCCATGGGCAACGGCTACTGGCTCGTGGCATCTGACGGCGGCATCTTCAGCTTCAACGTTCCCTTCTACGGCTCGATGGGGGACAAGCACCTGAACGCTCCAATAGTCGGCATCGCTGCAGATCCCATGACTGGAGGGTACTGGGAGGTTGCATCTGACGGGGGTATCTTCAGCTTCAACGTTCCCTTCTACGGCTCCATGGGGGACAAGCACCTGAACGCTCCGATAGTCGGCATCGCTACCGATACCATGACCGGAGGCTATTGGCTTGTAGCAAGAGACGGGGGCATCTTCAGCTTCAACGCCCCCTTCTTCGGCTCTATCTCACGAAAGCGCCTGAACGCACCGGTAGTGGGAATAGCCGTGGCCCAAGACAGCGCAGGTTACTGGGAGGTCTCTGCGAGCGGGGGAGTGTTCAGCTTCGGGGATGCGAGGTTCTCTGGCTCCGCGAGCACTAAGCGCCTGAACGCTCCAATCATCGGCATAGCTGCAGATCCCCTAACCGGAGGCTACTGGCTCGTCACACGAGACGGTCAGGTCTTCAGCTTCGGCGGCGCTCCCTACCTCGGCTCTGCAGGGTCTGGGTCCTCTCGCGCATCCGACGCGGTCCCGATGGGCGCCACCTCATCTGGCTCATCTGGCTCCGGTATCGTCGGCGTCGCCTCCTCCGGTTCTCCCACGGGAGCCCAGACCAGCTCTGGCAAGGTTACAGGCGGTGCGAATGGCTACTGTGCAGTTCTCTCTACGGGCTCTGTGGACTGCTGGGGCTCCAATTCCTTCGGCGAGCTTGGAAATGGCAGCTCAGCTGATTACTCAGACGTCCCTGTCGTGGTATCGGGCATCACGAACGCAGTGAGCGTCGCCGGAGGGGGAAACTACGGCTACTGCGCAGTTCTCTCATCCGGCGGCGTGGACTGCTGGGGAGACAACTCGTCTGGCCAGCTCGGCAACGGCACGACGAACGACTCGAGTGTCCCGGTCGCGGTCTCAGGCATCACGGATGCCGTCAGCATCGCGAGCGGAGACCAGAACTTCTGCGCAGTGCTCTCTACAGGTGGCCTGTACTGCTGGGGATACAATGGCGGCTACTCGTCATTTCCGGGCCTCGGCGGTTACTTGGGAGATGGAATCCCCGTCATCTACTCCGATGTTCCTGTCCCAGCTATTGGCGTCACGGACGCGGTGAGCATCTCCACCGACTTCTACGGCTACTGCGCAGTTCTCTCTACGGGTGGGCTGGACTGCTGGGGCTCGAACTTCGACGGTGATCTCGGAAACGGCGCCGTGGGCAACTACTCGAACGTGCCTACGGCAGTGCTTGACAGTGCGCAGCAGCCCCTTGGAAGCGTAAAGAGCGTCGTTGCCGGGAACTTGGGCTACTGTGCAGTGCTCTCAACAGGCGCCGTGGACTGCTGGGGCTGGAATGGCTACGGCCAGCTCGGAAACGGCGCCTATGGCGCGGATGGCGACCTTGCGGCTGCGGTGCTGTACATCTCGAACGGCATAAGCGTTGCATACAGCAACGACAGCTACTGCGCAGTGCTCTCGAATCGCGCTGTAGACTGCTGGGGCGCCGATGCCTCCGGCCAGCTTGGCAGCAATGTAACGGTGCCGGCCACTGGCTTTTTCGATGTTCCGGTTGGCGTCGGGAACTGGTACACGGGCGGTATCTTCGTCAGGTTGTCCAACGCGGTGAGCATCTCGAGCGGGAACCTATCCGGCTACTGCGTGGTTCTCTCCACCGGTTATGTGTACTGCTGGGGGGACAACTCCCTCGGCGAGCTCGGCGCCGACTTGGGCTCGTCGAGCTCGAGCACCCCGGTAGCGGTGTCGGGCATCACGAATGCCGTAAGCGTCATCGGCGACTGGGGCAGCTACTGCGCAACGCTTTCCACCGGTTCCCTCGAGTGCTGGGGCTCTAACTACGACGGCAGCCTCGGATTCGGCATGAGTGGGCAGCTGGTTCCGTTCGTCTATGACCCGGCCACGGTGCTATTGACCTCCACTGTGGGAGGCGGTCCTCCGCCCCCACCACCAACCCCGCCAGCTGTCACCTACGACGCGCTCGGCGACTCCTACTCCTCCGGTGAGGGCAGCGGCCCACCGTACCTCGGCGCAGGCCAGGACGGCAGTGTCGCGGCGTCCGACACCCCGACCGACCAGTGCCACCGCTCGCCGGAGGCGTACTCAGTGGTCCTGTGGAAGACCTGGTACGAGCGGAATGGATGGCAGACCCCTGTCTTCGCGGCATGCAGCGGTGCGACGACCGCCGATCTGCTTCATTCACCCGGTCAGCACGGCGAGGGGTCGCAGGTCAGCCGCATTCCTGAGGCGCCAAACAGTCCCGACCTCGTGACCCTCACCGTCGGCGGAGACGACGCTAGATTTGCTCCAACCATCGAGCACTGCATTGCTCAAGCCGTGGAGGCCGAGGCGTATAATTTCGCCTTCTCGAGTGCCATCGGCTTGGGGTTGGTTCAACCTGAGGACCCGAGCTGTGCTGACTCGTTTTCATTCGTCATGAGCGTAGAGAACGCTATCACGGTCGCTTTCAATAACGTGAAGAGCGCCCTGGCGACTGTGCGGAAAGATGCCGGTCCAACGACCTCTTCGGTGATCCTTCTCGGCTACCCTCAGCTGTTTCCAGTTCACCCGCCAGCGGTCACGTCATGTGGTCCCCTTATGGTAACGATCAATCTAGCGGATCTTGGTCTTGGTCCTTATGTTATTCGGATTCCAATCCTTACCGCGACCGACCAGGTCTTCTTCAATCAGATGGCAGATCTTCTCGACGGGTACCTACAGGCGGCCGCAAAGGACGCCGGTGTGAACTATGTAGGTGTTCGTCCTGCGTTTTCGCACCATGGCATCTGCGGGTCCGAAGGGGCCTACATCAACGGTCTCACCTTCAGGAACGGCTTCTTGAACCCTTCCGGGTCGTTCCACCCGAACGGCGCTGGCCAGGCTGCCTATGCGGGTGCGCTCGAGAACTACATCAACAACGTGACGGCTACCGGTGTTGCATTGAACCCTGGAGGGTTTCCATTTAACCCGACGCCGTACACACCTGCGGGATCTGTGTCGGAAGCAGCCATGCTCTCACGCCTCGGTCTTCCGCTCCCCTCAGGAGCTGCGAAGGCCAGCCTCGCGAAGCCGAGCACCCTTTACGGTAACCTGTATATTGGAACATCCGTTGCTTCTCTGCGATCCGGCAACCAGGGAGCACTCCATCCAGGCGCGGCGCTGAAGGTGACAGGAGGAGGCTTTGCCCCAGACGCACGGGTGGACATATCGATCACCTCGTTGGCAACCGGCTCCGTGCTGCCGGCAAAGACCACGATCGAGACGGTTCAAGCGAGCCGCTCGGGCTCGATAGATGCGACCGTGCACGTCCCTGTTGCAGCGAGCGGTATTACCATGGGCTCTTCTCGTGCTGGTGGCATCGCCTTCCTCGACGCAGTAGGTCCTGGCAGCACCTCCGGCCAGGCCGATGACGTAGCGATGCTCGCGCTCGCTCCCCGGACATCTTCCTGCAGCGCTACCTGCTCGAACGCGCTGAGTGTGTTTCACACGAGCGGTCCTTCAGCCCTTGCTGGCCAAGACGGCCCCAACCTCTGGATAGATGACGCTCCCATCTTCGTGAGGCATGTCACCCGATGACCGTGGGGCCCAGGACCCGTAGGCAGGCATGGAGCCGTCTGAGCCGGGCGTCGTCGGGGAGGCCGGCTCTGCTGTCGCAACTCCTAGTCCTTTCAGCAAGCCTCGTGCTTTTCTCCGCTCTTGTCTCAGCCTGCGCGGGCCCTCCTCCTGGCACCGGTGATCCGGGGAACGTGCGACTGCATGCGCTCATGGCTCAGCCCATCTTGAAGGCACTGCCACCAGGTTCAAAGGTGCTGAGCATCGAGTCCTCTCCTGCCCAGTGGGACTACACCTACGGTGGCTGGACCGGACCGGGCGTCGTCGAGGACTTCGAGGTTCCTGACACGGCCAGTGCGCTCCAGACCACTGTTCAGGTGGCGTCGTTCTTCATTGCTACAGCGTCCAAGTACGGCTGGCGTGGCAATAACGCAGGGGTGCTGCAGAACGTTAAGAACCTGACGGAGGCTGATGTACAACCTGGGGCCTTGCTGATGCCGACGATGAATTGGTCGAAGCGTCTCCGTGGGGGCTTCACGGCAATGATGGAGTTGCTCCAGGGTCCGCAGAACAACGTAGACTACAGGTCCCCGTATGAGAACAACCTGTACGTGTTCGGCCTTTCCCTGGGCGCAAATGCGATCATGACACCGCCGCGATGAGGAAGGCCGCTGCCTGGAAGACGCTCCCTCGCTCGTGAGTTCCGTCATCCGATGACCGTGGGGCCCAGGACCCGTAGGCAGGCATGGAGCCGCCTGGGCCGGGCATCTTCGGTGTCTACCAGGCCCGCCGTGTTCCGCCGAGCACTCGTGTCCACAGCAAGTCTCGTGCTTTTCGCAGCTATTGTCTCAGCCTGCGGAGTGGGCCCTCCTCCTCCTGGCACCGGTGATCCGGGGAACGTGCGACTTCATGTGCTGGCTGCTCAGCCGATTCTCAAGGCACTACCCGCTGGTGCGAAGGTGCTGAGCATCGAGTCGCATCTCGCTCAGTGGGACTACACCTACGGCGGCTGGAGCGTGCCGTACGTCAGCGAGGACTTCGAGGTGCCTGACACAGCCAGTGCGCTCCAGACCACTGTTCAGGTGGCGTCGTTCTTCATTGCTACAGCGTCCAAGTACGGCTGGCGTGGCAACAACGCAGGGGTGTTACAGTACATCAAGACCTTGACCGAGGCAGAAATTCTAGACGGCTACGGGCTACCGAGGGTTGACTGGTCGAAGCGCCTGTTTGGTACGTTCATGGTCGGTATGGCGCTTTATCAGGGTCCGCAGAACAACGTGGACTGGAGGTCTCCGTATGAGAACAGCCCGTACGTGTTCGGCCTTATGGTGGATGCTAGTGCGATCATGACACCGCCGCGATGAGGAAGGCGACCAGCTGGGTGGAAGACGCTTCCGTGCTCGTGAGGTCTAGAGTCCGATGACTCCGGGGCTCCTGACCCCGAGGCCAACAGTCCGTAGGCAGGCATGGAACCGTCTGAGCCGGGTGCCGGGGAAGCCAGCCCTGGTATCGCAGCTCCTCGTCTTTACCGCAAGCCTCGTGCTTTTCTCCGCTATTGTGTCAGCCTGTGCGAGCCCTCCTCCTGGCACCGGCGATCCGGGGAACGTGCGACTTCATACCCTGGCTGCTCAGCCGATTCTCAAGGCGCTACCCCATGCTTCGAAGGTGCTGAGAATAGAGTCATCTCCTGCTCAGTGGGATAGCGTCTTCGGCGGCTGGAGCACCGGACCGATCGTCATCGAGGATTTCGAGGTGCCTCACACGGCCAATGCGGCCGAGGCAAGTGCTGAGGTGGCATCGTTCTTCACTGCTACAGCGTCCAAGTACGGCTGGTACAGCGACAACGCCGGTTTACCACCTTTGGGCGCTGGACTGCTGGGCACGATGAGTTGGTCGAAGCTCCTCCGTGGGGGATTTATGGCAACGATGCTGCTAGACCAGGGTCCGATGAACAACGTAGACGTCAGTCGCCCGTATAAGAAGAACCCGTACGTGTTCACACTTTCCCTGGGTGCAAATCCGATCACGGCGCCGGGGGGATCGATCACGACACCGCGATGAGGATTGAGAATGGCAGGTCCTTCATCGTCTCCAACCTGTGACTGAAAGACGCTCTCGTGCTCGTGAGGGCTGTTACGCGATTACCCCGCGATGACCCCGCTTCTCGGACGCTACAGGCAAGCATGGAGCAGTCTGAGGCGAGTGCCAGCGGTATCGGCGATCGTCTCCGATCCGGAGGATGCCTGCCCATGAGCGCGCTCGCACTGCGAATCATGAGTATCTCACTGAGGCGTCTGCTCATCGGGGTGGTGCTCGCGATCCCTGCAGCAGCACTTGCTTCGTGTTCTACAACGCCGGCTGGCAACAACACAGTGCACGTCTCATCTCATAAGACGACGCCTGTGACAAGATCGACGGAGCGAGGTACGAGCGTCGGTCTACCAAGCGCCAACCCGTCGGTTGCGTTTGCACCGCCGTCACCTGTCCGTGCGACAGCCACCGCAAGGAAGGCAGCGCACCTAGTGGCCTCGAAGATGCTTGCAGGGTTGATCGCCCGGAACTGGGGAGAGCTTTACGATCTGAGCGCCGAGCAGATCCGCCAGAGCCAGAGCCGCCAGGCGTTCATCTCATCGATGCAGTCTCAAAAGACGCCCGACATCGTCTCAGCATCCCTTTCTGGCCCCGGGTCAGAGAGCACCCAGAACTCGCTCTCGTACTGGACCCAGGCGGTGCACCTCGAGGTGCGAGGCAGGAACGGCCAGGTCGCTCCATACCACGTGACCATCGAGCTGGTCATGGAGAAAGGGAGATGGTGGTACCTCACCAGCAGCAAACCGTCACCCGGCTCGTAGCGCTCGCCGTCCTCGCGGTGCTCGCTCTCAGCGCCGCTGGCTGCAGCTTCCTTGGAGTGAGCGCGTCCTGCGGGCGAGACCGCTACGGCATGCCAACCTGTCCGGTGACGTCCAAGTTCATCGACTCCCAGCCTGAAGCGCACCTCGTCTACCCGGGTTCGACGGCGTTTGGCAACAACGGTGGCCAACCAGAACAGCACTTGCTCTTTTCGACCAACCCGGCGGACGTGCACTTGTATGTGGTGACGGCGGCTTCGATGCCGACCGTGTATGCATGGTACCGGGCCTGGCTGACGAGCCACGGCTGGCAGTTTGCGTCCGGGGCACCGCTCGGGCCACTTGGAGTAGATGCTCAGGCGTATGACAAGGGCACCAGGGAGTCCTTTGACATCCAGCACGACAGCTGGGGCGCGGTGAGGTGGTTTAAGGTCCCGTTCCCGAAGAGGATCATGAAGCTCTCCAACGAGACTCTGTACTCGATCATCTTCATCATCGAGCCATATAAGAACTGACATCAACAACGTGACAGCTACCGGTGCTGCTCTCGTACTGGACCCAGGCGGTGCACCTCGAGGTGCGAGGCAGGAACGGCCAGGTCGCTCCATACCACGTGACCATCGAGCTGGTCATGGAGAAAGGGAGATGGTGGTACCTCACCAGCAGCAAACCGTCACCCGGCTCGTAGCGCTCGCTGTCCTAGCGGTGCTCGCCCTCAGCGCCGCCGGCTGCAGTTTCCTTGGAGTGAGCGCGTCCTGCGGGCGAGACCGCTACGGCATGCCAACCTGTCCGGTTACGTCCAAGTTCATCGACTCCCAGCCCGAAGCGCGCCTCGTCTACCCGGGAGCGACGGCGTTTGGCAACAACGGTGGCCAACCAGAACAGCACTTGCTCTTTTCGACCAACCCGGCGGACGTGAACTTCTATGTGGTGACGGCGGCTTCGATGTCGACAGTGTATGCATGGTACCGGGCCTGGCTGACGGGCCATGGCTGGCAACCATCCGGGGGCACTGGCGCTCGGGCCACTTGGAGTAGATGCTCAGGCGTATTACAAGGGCGCCAGGGAGTCCTTCGACATCCAACACGACAGCTGGTTCATGGTTAGGTGGATGAAGGTCCCGTTCCCGAAGAGGATCATGAA
>JAJYWA010000130.1 GCA_021791755.1 Actinomycetes bacterium
GCCGGTCGCTATCCAGGGAGAGCTCGCACCGTGAGCGCCAACCTACCGAGCTACGAGGTACGGCGCGAGGAGAGGGTTGCCTACGATGGGCGGACATTGGCCGAATGGGTACCTGACGTGGTGAGGCGCCTCGTTGAACGGTTCAGTCCGGTGCGGATCGTGCTCTTTGGTTCGGTGGCCCGGGGAGACGTCGGGCGCGAGTCGGACATCGACCTCTCGTGGTCGTGGCGAAGCTCGAAGGTCGTCACCACGACGCGGCGGTCGCCATGCTGCGGTCGCTGCGCGATCTGCCGGTCCCGGTCGACCTCGTGGTCACCGACGCTGCCGAGCTGGAGGGGCGATTACGGGCGCCCGGCGTCGTGCGGGCGGCCCTTCGTGAAGGGGGTGGTGGTGCATGGCTGAGATCGAGTTGACCGAAGAGCCGAGCCAGCGATGGTTGCGTTGGGCGGACGAGGACCTGGTCGCCGCCGGGCACAACGCGGCGGATGCCGAGATCGCACCGAGAGTGGCCTGTAGTCTGGCGCGCCAGGCGGCAGAGAAGGCGATCGAGGCGTTGCTCGTCGCCGCCGACGTGGACCCCCCGAAGTCCCACAATCCGCTGCGCCTCGCCCGTATGCTCACTGAAGAACGAGCCCGCCCGCTCTTCGGGGTGGACCCCGAAGAGCTCACCCGCTGGGCGATCGCGGGCCGGTATCCCGAGGACCTCGACGAGGCCGCCACCACCGACGCCGCCCAGACCGTC
The DNA here is from genome assembly GCA_021791755.1 of Actinomycetes bacterium. GTDB lineage: Bacteria > Actinomycetota > Acidimicrobiia > Acidimicrobiales > JAJZXF01 > JAJZXF01. The sequence continues at coordinate 743 of JAJYWA010000130.1, forward strand.
GAGCTCGCCCGGCAGGTCGCCACACTCGCGCACCGCGCCTTGGAGGAAGAGAGGACAGATGGCAACCAGTAACCGCGAACGCGTTGGTCGAGCATTCGAGGCGCTTGCCGAGGGCCTCGGCCCATTCGTCGACCGCCAGATGCGCTCCGTGCACGGTGAGGGTTGGCTGGAGACCTTCGTCGGCTCCAGCCCGCGCCCCTCGGCGCCTGGCTCGCTTCGAGACCCCGCGTTCCTGCTGAAGGTGTTGGCCGAGGCGTGGGACTCCTTTTTTCGTGGCGGTCTCACCCGGTCGGATCGCAACCTGGTCTTCGAGCTGCGCGACGTGCGGAACCGCTGGGCCCACAACGATGGGTTCACCTTGGACGACGCATACCGCGCGCTTGATTCGATCGAGCGCCTCCTCGTCGCTGTCGACGCCAAGGAGGCAGGCATCGTGGGCAGTTCCAAGACCGATCTGATGCGGCTTCGCTACGAGGCTGAAGTTCGCAAGGTCGTTGCTCCGGTGGCCGCGAGCGGAGCCGTGGCTGGGCTTCGCCCGTGGCGGGAGGTCATCGTTCCCCATGACGATGTGACCGAAGGTCGCTATGGCCTCGCCGAGTTCGCCGCCGACCTCCATCAGGTGGCGGCCGGCGCCGGGAAACCAGAGTATGCCGACCCAGTCGAGTTCTTCCGCCGGACGTACCTTACCGAGGGGCTCCGTCAGCTGCTCTCAGAGGCCACGAGGCGTCTCACGGGATCCGGCGGCGTGCCTGTGGTCGATCTTCAGACCACCTTTGGTGGTGGCAAGACCCACACGCTGATCGCGCTATGGCACCTCTGCTCGGGTGTGCCGCTGGCTGAGCTTCCCGACGAGGTTCAAGAGCTTGTTCGCGCAGCAGGGGTCAACGCCATCCCGGAAGTGGCACGCGCCGCGATTGTGGGAACCCGGATTGCTCCCGGGCAGGTGTCGGTGAAGCCGGATGGGACCGAGGTGGCAACCCTTTGGGGGGAGCTCGCGTGGCAGCTCGCCGGCAGGGATGGCTATGACCTTGTTTCCGACGCGGATCGGACCGGCACCAGCCCGGCGGACGCCCTGGCCGAGCTGCTCCAGGCATGCGCGCCGTGCCTGATCCTAGTCGATGAGTGGGTGGCGTATGCTCGCCAGCTGTATGCCACCGATGAGCATCTGGTCGGCGGCAGCTTCGATGCCCATATGAGCTTCGCTCAGGTGCTCACCGAGGCGGCGCGCGTCACTGAACGGGCTCTCCTCGTTGTTAGCCTGCCTGCATCGGTCGCGACCGATCCGTCCTTCGCTGCCCAGGGGAGCGGTGGCTCAAGCGTCGAGCTCGGCGGTCCGGGCGGAGCAGAGGCACTGCGCCGGCTGCGCAGTGTGATTGGACGAGTGGAGTCGTCATGGCGTCCCGCGTCTGCAGAAGAAGGCTTCGAGATCGTCCGCCGCCGCCTGTTCCGCCCTATTGATGCCGCGGCGCTCGTCCACCGTGATGCAACGGCGCGGGCCTTCGCTGAGTCCTATCGAGCCCAGGCCGCGGAGTTCCCCACCGAGTGCCGCGAGGCCGCCTACGAGCGGCGGCTGCGCGCCGCCTACCCGATCCACCCCGAGCTGTTCGATCGGCTGTACGAGGACTGGTCGACTCTGGAGCGCTTCCAGCGCACGAGGGGAGTGCTCCGGCTCATGGCCCAGGTGGTGGGAGCGCTGTGGCGCGATGTGGACCAGTCGCCGCTTATCCTGCCCGGGACGATCCCTCTCGACGACGCACCAGTAGCCTCGGAGCTCGCCCGGAACCTGGAGGACTCCTGGAAGCCCGTGATGGACGCCGACATTGACGGCAGCGGGTCGCTCCCCGCCCAGCTCGACGCCGCTTCTCAGAACCTCGGCCGTTACGGAGCGACGCGCAAGGTCGCTCGGGCCGTGTTCTTGGGCTCGGCTCCTCTGGTGCACTCGCCTCATCGCGGGATCGAGGCTGCACGAGTCCGCCTAGGCTGCGCCGCGCCAGGCGAGGCGGTCGCCACGTATAGGGACGCGCTTGCCCGTCTCTCGGACCGGGCCACCTACCTCTATGTGGACCGCGACCGCTACTGGTATGGGCTCAGTCCGAGCGTCGCTCGCAAGGCCCGTGACCGTGCCGAGCGCTTGCTTGCCACTGGTAGCGTCGAGGTCGACGCGGCGCTGTGCGAGCGGATAGGCCGCCAGAGGGCGCGCGGTGAGCTGGCGGGAGCGCACGTTGCCCCATACTCCTCAGCTGACGTCGACGACGACGATCAGGTCCGCCTCGTCGTGCTTGCGCCCGAGCGCGCGCACATCGAAAAGACCGAGGACTCCCCGGCCCTCGACACGGCGAGAGAGATCCTCGAGCACCGTGGCAGCGCTCCGCGTCTCTTCCGCAACATGGTGGTGTTCCTAGCTGCAGACCATCGCCGGATAGACGATCTGCGCCAGGGGATGGCCGAGGCGCTTGCCTGGGGATCGATCGCCGCGGAGTCCGAGGATCTCGACCTCGGCGCTCAGCAGGCTGCGCAGGTGGCCACCAAGGCCAAGGAGGCTGAGGTCACCGTCGAACGTCGCCTCGCCGAGACCTATATCTGGGCGCTCGTGCCGACCCAGCCCGAGCCGACCGGTCCGATCATCTTCGATCCGGTCAAGATAGAGGGCCAGGGGACGCTCGCCGAGCGCACTGCGCGCCGTCTCATCGACAAGGGCCACATCAACGTCGCCTACGCCCCCTCCCTGCTGCGAACCCTGGTGCTCGACGAGCTGCTCTCCTCGCTGTGGGAGAGCGGGCATGTCGCGGTGGGTGAGCTGTGGGAGGCGCTCGCGCACTATCCGTACCTGCCACGCCTGAGAGATCGCCTGGTGCTCCAGCGCGCCGTACAGGACGGTCCCGCTGGGTTCGCCTGGGCCGAAGAGGGATTTGCCCTCGCGGAAGGCTACGACGCCGCAAGCGGCCGGTACCTGGGGCTTGTCGTGGGGCCTCAAGGATCGAGCGGGACATCGGCGTCAACCTTGCTCGTGCGACCAGAGGTGGCTATGGCGCAGGTGCGAGCAGAGGAGGCATCGGCAGGAACCGTTGGGTCGACCAATGCTGGCGTCGACTTCGGAGCGGCGGAACACGTCGCTCCGACGCTAGGGGGACAGAGCGCGTCATTGGAGCCCAGGAAGCCACGGCGCTTCCATGGCAGCGTTGGTCTCCGGTCCGAGCGGTTGAGCCTGGAGTTCGGTCGGGTCGTGCAGGAAGTCGTCCAGCACCTCTCGGATGCAGCAGAGAACGTGGAGATCACGGTCGAGATCGCTGCGGGAAGCGCCGATGGCTTCGACGATGCGGTCGTGCGCGCCGTCACGGAGAACGCGAGAACACTGCACTTCACTGACCACGGCTTCGAGGACGAGTAGCGAACATCCCCGGACCGCGACCACTCCGCTGCTGCGCTGGATGGGTTATCGCAACGCTTGGGGCATGATGGTTGGGTCAATGCGACCCAACGCCATTGGTGTTCTTGGAAACTTCGGCGCCTGGCCTCCGATGTCCGATGGAGGAACGTGAGGAGATTTCGTGGAGAAGTTGAGCATGGTGTAGCGGCTGTTGACTATCCGAAGAGGCAAGGCGGGCGATCCCCCAATACCACCAACATTGGGAGGTCCTTGTGGTGATGCGCAAAGTATGACGATGACGAGCGTCTTGTGAGCTCCCAGCGCAATACGGCCTCGATGACCGTCTCCTCCTCGGGACCAGGGGGGAAGTTCTCGTACTTCTGCAACGGGGTCGAGAACCGCTTGGCTCGGTGTGCGGCCCGGTCGGTTTCACGGTCTGGATAGGTAGACTGAGGCGGCTGCCAGGCGCAACGGCCTGCGCAGCCGCTGCGACATGAGCCCACAGCGTCCGAACCCCGGCGGTTGGTGGCATCTGGATCCGAGCGACGGTCGATCTTCGAGAACACAGTCCTGCTGAGGCAAGAGCGTATTGGCGCAGCATCAGCGCGTCTATGTTCTTGACGATCGTACGCCCCCCTGGTACGATCGTCTTATGAGTGAACGACCTGGGACCATGGACGAAGAGACGAAGGGACATTGGCTGTGAGCACGATCACACTGCAGAAGGCGCTCAACCAAGCGACGAGTGGCCTTGGCCAGGTCACAGATCCGCTGAAGCGCGCGAGAGAAGCCGCTGAGGTACATGGAGCTCTTCAACGTGCTGTTGTGGATGTTGCGACGATCAGGCGGAACGCGGTCGCAGAGGCTCTCGAACGGCCAGACATGTCGTTAGCCAAGGTTGCAGCTACCCTCAACGTGGCGAAGTCAACGATTGCCAAGCTGGCCCCGCGCTATCTCAGAGATGCAATCGCGAACAACCTGAGGGCGCCTGTGGCGAAGGGACTCAACCCGCCGCAGCGGTGACGATTCGTCGCCAGCCTTCTCTGCGGTGTCGCTCACTGCCCGCCTGACGGTCATCCCGGGCTCAGCGAACCCAGGCGCTCAGTAGCCCGAATTTACGGCCCGATCTACGGTCGCTTTTCAGGGCTGAACTGCACGGACGAGCTGTGAGAATCATTAGGATCAGGCGCCGGGGTCTTCGTAGATGGCGCCGGTTGAGAGCAGATGCCAGGCTGTCTCGAGGATCTAGCGGGCGATGGCGACCGCCGCCTTCGTCGGTCCGCGACGGCGTGCGATGCGGGTGCAGATGGCCGAGTAGTAGCTGCCCTTGGTCCGCGAGGCCGCCCGCGCGGCCTCGATGAGGACGCGTCGTAGATGTGGTGCGTCCTTTCAGGTCCCCGCGGGTCTGCGCTTGGAAGCCGACTCGTGACTGGCCGGCGCCACCTGAGCCCAAGCGCACAGGTGACCCGCAGTCGGGAACCGGCTCATGTCATCCCCGGTCTCGGCCACGATCACCTGCGCGGTCAGCTCCGATACTCCCGGGATCGAGGTGAGGATCGTAACCGCCGGGGCGAAAGGGACCAGGCGCTCGCGGATGTCTCCGGTGAGCGCAGCGATCGGGCGGTCCAAGAAGTCGAGGTGGTCGATGATCTGGCGGCGCAACATCGCATGGTGGCGACCGAAGTTGGACTCGAGCGCGACGCTGAGGCGGTCGATCTTCTTGGCTCTTCTGACCCCCTTGGCCATGT
>JAJYWA010000131.1 GCA_021791755.1 Actinomycetes bacterium
CGCCGAGCGCTGCGTCTGACAGGGCGGCGTTGAACCCACGCTTGCCCTGTCCGCGCCTGACCATGCCGGCGACACACAAGTCCTCGACGATGTTCACGCTGAACGTAGTCGCTGTGCGGTAGCTGGCCTTGTGAATGGCGTCATGGCGGATGCGGGCGGCTCTTTGGTGGGCTTTCACCAAGCGAGCTTGGTTCTCCTTCGCCCGCTTCGAGCGGTTCTTCCACAAGCAGCGCCCGGCAATGTGGGCGCCATTGTCGGCGAAGCAGTTGGGCGAGCCCGTTCGGTGCTGGCGGTTCATCATGCGCTGGTAGCGGCTGATCCTCAGACGTTGCGCATCAGCGGGTCGGTCGTTTTCCACCGCCAGGCCATCGGAGCTCGTGACGAGAGTCGAGATGCCTACATCGTGCCCGCACACCCCCTGTTGCCTGAGCGATGGTGAATGCCGCTCCACCAGCACGGAGAACGAGACGAAGGTGGCGGAGCCTTCACCCGTGAGCGTGGCCCGCAGGATGCGTGAGGAACCATTGCCGATGCGAAGTCTCAGCTTGTCCGTGGGTTCTTTGACTCGGAGCACCCCGATGACCGGGAGTTTTACATGGTGGCGATCGACGATGGCGATGGCGCCGGTGGTGAAGGCGACCGAGCGACGCTGCGACCTTGACTTGTACTTGGGCCATCCGACTCGCAAGCCGCGACGTTCTCCTGCCCGTGAGCTGAAGTAGCTCTTGAACGCTCGTTCCAGGGCCTCGAACGCCGATGAGTATGCCTCCTTGGAGTTCTCGCCCCACCAGGGGGCGACCTCATGCTTTTGTTCGTTCCAGATCCTGCGAATCGCGATCATGGACCAGGGGATCGGAACCATGTCCCGTGCCCACGCAGCCGACTGCTCTTCGGTTGCCCCCTGGCGAAGGGCCAAGACACGATAGGCGCCACGCGCGTGAAGTTGCTCTTCGATGAGAGAGAGCCCCCAGTTCCACGCAAATCGTCTGGCGCCTTGGTGAGAAGCGATTGATTGATGACGACAGCAGCGGGCGACCTCGAACCGGTACGCCTGACATACCCAGCCATGTGGGACTTCGAGCTTGCCCATCTCTATATACTCGCACGCGGGTCTGACAGCGGAGCTTGACCGGCGCAGTCGAGAGCCTTCAAGGCCCGGTTCCGGGCGCCAGGGCGCCAGGGCGTCAGGGGAGCGCAGAAACTCGTCAAACGCCTCGGTCATATCTATGGCCAGGTCGTCTTCGACCTCGGTGTCGTCAACAACGACGATCTTGTGAGACTGCGAGAGAGCGCAGCCTCCAAGTGCTCGACCCCGAAGCGTGACAATCGATCTCGGTGCTCGACCACGATCGTTGACGCCGTAGAGCCCGAGAGCAACCGACAAGAGCTTCTTGCGATGGCCGTTCACACTTGAGCCGACCTCGGTCGCCGCTTCTGGCGCGCTCATGTCTTGTCCAGTCGCCCATTCAACCGTTCTGGCTGCTTGTCGATCCAGGTCTGCACGTTGATCGCGAGAGGAGACACGGGCATAGACGACGGCCCTGTGGTCGTCGGCGGTGCCAGCACGTTCGGACTGCGCAAGGATCGTCCCTGAGGGGGTCTGGACGGCGCTGGGGGGATTGCCCTCCTTGAACCACTTCCATGCGGTCTGGTGGTGGACGTCTTCTTGTTTCGCCCATTCGGATAACTGCACGTTTGAAATACCACCACTGCTATAGACCGAGGTGTGCATATGTTTGGATCAGCAGCTCACGACCCTAAGGGGCCTGGGAAAAGTGTCTGATCCTCGAGGTGAGGCGTCTGATGGCGCCGACATCGATCTGGCGTCCCATGCCCGCCGAGGTGGGAACAGCGATCGCTCCGTTCTGCAGCGCGTGAGGCGCTGCAATATCCGTCGTGAAGTACCGGTCACTGGCGGCTAGATCGCTTGGCATATTGAAACCCGGAAGGCTGGCAAGAGCCAGCCCGGCCGCGCGGGCGAAGCTCGTCTCGAACATTCCGCCGCACCAGATCGAGATGCCGGCTGAAGCGCAGGCGTCGTGGATCCGCTTGGCTTCGAGGTAGCCGCCGACCCGGTGGGGCTTGAGGCAGATGGCATCGCAGGCCCCGAGCCTGAGCGCCGTCTCGAGCGTGTTGAGGTCAGTGATCGACTCATCGAGCCCAACTGGCGTGGCCATCGCATCTGCAAGCACAGCGTGGCTCACCAAGTCCCTTGGGTCAAAGGGCTGCTCTAAGACGAGCAAGCCGAACTGGTCAAGGTGGCAGAGCGCGCCAATGTCCACGCTCGAAAAAGACCCGTTAGCGTCTGCGCTCAGGGCCAATCCCGGGAACGCCTTCCGCGCAGCGCCGAGTGGCTCTGTGTCCCAGCCGGGAGCGATCTTCACCTTGACTTTCCGGTAGCCCTTCTCCACGCAGAGCTGTACCTGGTCGACCAGCGCAGCCGCCGACTCTGCGATCCCGACCGTTGCTCCTGCGTCGACACGTTCGCGGGTCCCGCCGAGAAACGCCGCGAGCGATACTCCGTCACGTGAGAGGTCGGCGTCGAGGATGGCCATCTCGAGGGCTGCCTTGGCCATTGCGTGCCCTCTTATGTCCTTGAGGACGCGGCCGAGCCCCGCAGCGGTGATCTCGAAAGGGCGCCCGACTCCGGCGCCATCGCCTGACACTGCGTGCTGGCCTCTTGTCGGCTCTGGGTGGGACGGACCGCGTGCCGAGAGCCTGGTCCTCGCGAGAAGGCGTGGGATCAGGTGCTTTTCGAGTACCTGTTCGGCTCCGTCCAGGTACTCTTCCGTATAGGTGGGTTCGACAAGGGCTGCGCATTCCCCGAAGCCTTCGCTCTTTGGGCCTACGACTCTTATCATTAGGACAGGTCGTGCTGCATGCATGCCGGCCCAGGTCCGCACCGGTTTGGCGAGCTCGAGCTCGATGCGTCGCAACTCGATCGCTTCAAGTATCATGACGAACGCAAGACTACTGGTGGCGGAGGCGCCCTGCGCTTTCAGACCTCGGCGTACCTGGGACCGTCGATCTGGGTAGGATACCTGCAGGTGGCTCTGGGCGCTGGCACATCGCGCCAACCACGAGCATTGGCCCGGATGGCGTAATCGGTAAACGCGGTGGACTCAAAATCCATTGCTCGAAAGGGCGTGCGGGTTCGAGTCCCGCTCCGGGCACACAGCTCTGCGGCGCAGCCGGTCATCGTGGCCCTAGCCGCCACGATGACCGGCTGCGCAAATGCCGGCCATTGGATGCAACGTCAGCCAGGGTTGGCCATCGCTTTCTAGCTGGACGCCATGCCCACGATCGGTGCGTTCAGGCGCTTGCCACCCATCGAGCCGTAGAAGGGGGCGTTGAAGCCGAAGATGCCCCCATCGGAGGCCACGAACCAGTAGCCACCCGTTGTGGGATCCTCTGCCATGCCGACTATTCCTGCGTTCAGGCGCTTGCCGCCCATAGAGCCGTAGAACTTGGCGTTGAAGCCGAAGATGCCCCCGTCGGAGGCCACGAACCAATATCCTCCCGTCGCCGGGTCCGACGCCATGCCTACTATCGGCGCGTTCAGGCGCTTGCCGCCCATGGAGCCGTAGAACTTCGCGTTGCCGAAGCTGAAGATGCCCCCGTCGGAGGCCACGAACCAGTAGCCCTTGCCGTTCACGGTGGCCGCCATACCAACGATCGGCGCGTTCAGGTGCTTGCCACCCATGGAGCCATAGAAGGGGGCGTTGAAGCTGAAGATGCCGCCGTCGGAGGCCACGAACCAATATCCTCCGGTCGCCGGGTCCTCTGCCATGCCGACTATCGGCGCGTTCAGGCGCTTGCCGCCCATAGAGCCGTAGAAGGGGGCGTTGAAGCTGAAGATGCCGCCATCGGAGGCCACGAACCAGTAGCCACCCGTTGTGGGATCCTCTGCCATGCCGACTATCGGCGCGTTCAGGCGCTTGCCACCCATGGAGCCGTAGAAGTTGGCGTTGCCGAAGCTGAAGATGCCCCCGTCGGAGGCCACGAACCGATAGCCAGTCGGGTGACACCCTAGGGCCGCTTGCAGGAGGTGCGCGTTGGGTGTTCCAAGGCCGGACGCCATGTCATACCCAGGCCCTGCAGGGTAGTCGCCGGAGTTCGTGCCCGTGAAGTCATTGTTGCCCACCGTTATGTCGTTGAAGGGATTGGTGTCGGGCGAGGAGGCCGCTTTGTAGATCGCAGGATTGATGAAGCCAACCGGGGTGGCGCAGCTCTGGTTGATGTCTGCGAGCATCGCTGCCCACAGCGGGGTGGCGAAGCTCGTGCCAAGGAAGTTCCCCCAGCCATAGGGTTTGCCGTTCGGCGCGCAGTCACCAGCGGTGCAGTAAAAGGCGTACCCGGGACTTGCAGAGGCGAGCGCTGACACGTCGGGCACCTCCCGGCAGTACTGACCAGCCGGTGCGGAGCACGGGCCGCCGCTCGACAAGCCGGGCTCGATCACGCCGGGACCCTTCTGCCAGGAGGGCATCGTCCAGCGACTCGATACGCCGCCGCCGCCTGCGCCAAATTTGCCGTTCCACACGTTCTCGGTTGGTGGAGGTCCCACGGCAGTCAATTGAGTGCCCCCGACACCGGTCACGAACGGCTGGGAGACCGGATCCTGGACCGCCAGCTGGGAAGAGTTGAAGCATGCCTCGGAACCAGTGTCGCCTGCTGCGACGACTATAGTTTGGCCTTGGGCAGCTGCCTGCTGGAAAAGGGTGTTCTCGCCTGAGATGAGCCCGAGGCCAGCGGCATTTGCCTCGCACGTGCCCCAGCTCGTGCTCACGACCTTTGCAGCGTCCTGGTTGACGATGCCTCCCCAGTTGGCAAGATCTCCTGCAACGGTGTTCGGCGCCTCGTAGACGCGAATGCTCGCGTTCGGCGCGAGCCCGGCCACGTCCTCGATGTCGGACGTCGCCTCGAGAGTGCCATAGCCGATGCTCCCGCCGCCGGCCTCGGGCACGTTCGTGATGGACTCGGAGATGCCGTAGCAGCGCTGGTACACCGAGATGTCGCTCGAGCTGTAGGCAGAGAGCTCGAACAGGGCCACTGTCTGGCCGCTGCCGGTGTAGCCGGCCTGGTACAAAGAGTTGATCCGGTACGCGGACGCGAGGAGGTTGGCGGTGTAGGAACCGTAGCTGGAAGCCTGCGAGCAGGGCACGGGCCCTGAGGCAGCTGGCTCGAGCGCTACAGACTGCCCGTGCCCGCTCGACGTACGGGCCGCGGAGCCTGGAGCAGGTCCTGCGCTGGCGCCAAGTGGCTGTAGGTGCACGAGAGTGTCGAGTCCGACGACCGACTGGATGCTGTTTGCCAGAGATGCGGGCAGGAGCGGAGCGGTGGTGTTCGCGAAGCCGACCTGGCCGTTCGAGAGCTTGTAGCTGCGCAGCGTGGTCCTGAAGGCGGACTCCGCTTTGGACACGGTGGTAGTCACCGGGATCGCCAGTCCGTCTGGCCATGTGTTGCCGGGAACTAGCCCGAGCCCCCTGAGCTGGCTGCGTACCGCGCTCAGCGTTGCAGAGGACGGTCCGAAGACTGTGGCGAACTCACCTTGCTGGAGGTAATGGTGGTACAGGGGTGAACCAGGCGTCGACACCTCGGTGGCGAACGTGGCGAGAGCTGCAGGGTCGCGGGGCGCGACCATGACCAGCAGATTGAGCGTTTGGCTCGCCGCAGGCGTCGCCAACGGGGTGGCGCCCGCGGGGATCCTCGGCGCCGATCCGACACGGATCATTGCTTGCGCAGGGCCTGAAGCTCCCGCTGCCGGCACGACGGCCATGACTGCGAGCGTCACTGCTCCCAATATTGCCAGCCATGCCGAAATGGAAGACCAGGACGTGGTCCGTCCCGGCTTCATC
>JAJYWA010000132.1 GCA_021791755.1 Actinomycetes bacterium
GACGACGGCCGCGAGGCAGCGCACGCGCTCCTCCGACTCGTGCGGGGTGACCTGGCGGGGCTGTTCGACGGTCCGTCGACCGTGCGCTTCGACCCGAGTCTGCCGATCCTCTCGGTCGACCTCTCCCACATCGCCGGCTCGGACATCTTGATCGGCCTCGTCATGACCTGTGCCGCCTCGTGGCTCGAGGCCTCGCTCCGAGACCCCCGCGGCGGTCAGCGCCTCGTCGTGTACGACGAGGCCTGGCGGCTCCTCGCGCAGCCGTCGTTGCTCGCCCGGATGCAGGCGAACTGGAAGCTCTCGCGCGCATGGGGCCTCGCCAACCTCATGATCGTGCATCGCGTCTCGGACCTCGACGCCGTCGGGGAACGGGGATCGGAGGCGCGAGGGCTCGCCCAGGGCCTGCTCGGGGACACCGCCACCCGGATCCTCTACAACGAACCGACGAGCGAGGCGATCGCCGCGGGACGTGTCCTCGGGCTCTCGGATACGGAGGTGCGCCAGCTCCCCGAGCTCGCGCAGGGGGAGGGGCTCTGGCGCGTGAACGAGCGGGCGTTCGTGGTGCGGCACCTCTGCACGGCTGGGGAGCTGGAGCTGTTCGATACGGATGCGAGGATGACCGGGACGAGTTCGGGGTGACACTTGCGAGCCTCGCTGCTGGAGAGGGTGCGCGGGCAGCGAGTCGTTGCAGGGGGATCGGTCGGAGGGACTCCCGAGGTGTTGCCGGGGAGGGCGTACGCCAGCCTTTGAAGATTGGCGAGTCGGAGGAGCGTTAGCCAGAATCGTTCATGGGAATGTGGGCGTTGCGCAGGGGGCCATAGCTCGCGTCCGATAGCCGGGTCGGTAGGCGAGCCCGAGCGAGTCGACGTGGTGCATGCGCCATTCCCATCCAGTCGAGGAGTCGAAGATGACCTGGTGAGCGTTTCGGGGCGCGCGTCGGCGACCTAGTGCCACCTGGCGGGGAACTGGTGGGCGTCAGCTGAGGGCGGTGATGCGGTGGTAGGCGCCGGGCACGGTATCGGCGCCGAGCCAGCCGTCGATGACTCGCACGACGCGTCGGCGGCCGGTGGCTGCGAGCCGCCCGGGGACGTGCCGGATCCCCCAGCGCATTGCGGTCGGCCGGGCCGAGACTCAGGGGCCGTCCATTCAGAGGAGGCGGAACCACCGCACAGGTCGGCGGCGAGGGCGACGGTCATCATCCGGTTCTCGTTGCCCGAGGAGCTGGTGAAGGGGAACCGGCAGAGGCCCGAGCCGCGAGCCGGGCGATGTGTCGCTCGACGTCGGCGTAGGCCCGCATCGTGGCGTCGACCTCGGCCGGGGTGCTCTCGACGTCGGCGTAGGAGCGCCAGTACCTGAACTCTATGCCCCGGAAGAGGCTCCGTTGAGCACCGGGGCGAAGCGGCTCGCGCCGGACGAAGCCGGGTGCCCGAAGGCAGCTTGGGGACACCGATGAGCGAGGTGAGCTCGCACGCCGAGGGCCTCCCGCAGGTCCCAGTCCCGGCCGAGGGCGGGCCCCCAGACGCTCTCCAGCCCGACGGCGTCGGAGACCGCCGGCATGACCTGGAGGTGCTGTCGTGCGGTGACGAAGAAGGTGACATTGCGCGATCGGCAGGCCGAGAGGAGTCCCTCGGTGGAGCCGGCCGAGTCGGCCCGCACGACGACCTCCCTTCTGCGGATCTTCGGATCGTCGCCCACCCGGTGTCCCCGGGCGATCTCCTCGGGCAGCTGGGCTATGGCCCGGTCTCGGACGGTGACGTGATCGGCACGGTGTTGGCCCCGGCGTTGCCCGTTCGGCACCCCGGCGAGCGTCTCCCCTGTTTTCGGCGAAGAGAGCAGCGAACATCGGGTGGAAGCCGTCACCACCCTTGAAGGTGGGGGCCGCCCGTTCCTTGTTCCCGGAATGGCCGTTGACACCCCGCATTCGCCGGCACCTCGGCCATGGCGGCCCCGAGAGCAGCACGGGTTCTTGGTGATCTCGTGGAAGCTGCGGACCACCGTCGAGCTCGAGGGCACCCGCCCGAACAGGTCGGGCTGGAAGCGCGGATGCTCGACCTCTGCACAGCTCGCCCCACTACCGGCCAGGACCAGCGCCACCTGGACGAGGATCTCGCCCCGATCATGCAATGGCCTGCGCTCCCCGGTCCAGGGGATGCGAGCCAACAGCGAAACGCCGCGCCCCAGGTGCTCGGCAGAGCACCTACCTGCGTGTAGGCCGACGACACCAGCTCCCCCCGGTTCCGCCACCACCCGCGCCGTGCGTTCGCCTTCAGCTTCGAGGGGCCCTTCCGACTGGGGAGCTGCCGCCTCGAACTCCGACAACTTCCCTTCCTGGGAGGGCCGTTCCGCAGACCCGGGCCGGTCGGCTCACGCGGCGATGTGAACGCTCGAGGTTGAGCGTCCTCCCCGCCAGAGCTATCTCGCGCCTCGCGCTTGTCCGACGGAGCCGTAGGACGGCGCGGGGACTCGGCCGAGGGCGCGTTACGTCCCTTGGCTGGTTGTATGATCTATACATGCTGCATAACCGGGGGTCGAGGAGGCGCATCCAGGCACGGCAAATCCTTGCCGCCATGCACAGACACGCGGACGACCGGGCAGGCATAACCTTTAACAATAGAATTGTTGTGGGGCAACTCGACGCGAGCGTACTCCGACTAGCGGGACCGATCACCCTAGCTGACTGCGTGTTCTTGGATCCGGTATGTTTCGAATACAGCCATCTACACTCACTCGACCTTCGCCGCTCCCATCTCCCGGCACTGGACCTTGAAGAGGTCCAGGTGTTGTTTGACATAGACATGACAGATGCAACCTTTGGGCCGCACGAGGGGAGAGATGACCCGAGTGAGGGAGTGAGCACGTTCAGAACTGGCAAGTCGACCATCCACGGAAGAAGTGCCCAGATTGACGGTTACCTAATTCTGAACAGGGCTACCGTATGCGGCGGCGTGTGCCTAATCAACGCAGACATAGGTGAACAACTTCTGATCGAGGACGCTCGAGTTGGTTGTGAAGACCTGGCCACCTCCGGGGGTACAAGTAGGCCCGACGCCGCCGCCGCTCTGCGTAGCGACTCACTCGTTCTCAATGGAGCAGCAGTAGCAAAGGGCACCTTTCTTAGGCGCTCGAGGTTCGTCGGCACAATGAACCTCAACTATGCGCGCCTCTACAAGTCCCTTCACCTCGGAGGGGTAAGAGTCGACGGCCTTGGCGGTAGCTCAATCTCCGGCATCGGGCTCTATGTTGGCGGTACTATTCACATGAGTACCTCGGTGGCGCAGGAACAGAAGGGGCCTCACTGTGAGCTAATTGGACCACTTAAACTGGAGCACGCTGAGGTCACTCACGATCTATTGATGGATGAACTGACCATCACCTCATCGGAACCGTCAACCTCCCTGGTAGCGACTCACGACGGAGAGCTAACGCTCGTGGATCTTTCCTACGCTAAGATCCACGGGTCCCTAGTTATGAAAAGGGCGAGGATTGGAGCGGCTCTGGGGAATCCAGATTCTTGCCCGCAGTACCAGCACCAGTGTACGAAGTCCGGTCCAAGCGCAGCAGACGTGCAAGAAGCGCCTGCTGACGTTGAATCTTCCCGAGCAAATGGTCAGGAGGAGGACCTTGGCGAACCAGAAGCGACTATTGACCTCACGCGTGCGGTGATACATGGCTCGGTCAACTGTGCGCTCATCTCGGTTCAAGTCTCACGAGCCCCCGCACCAATCAAAACTGCGATGAGGTTTGATCGGGCTCAAATCGGTGGGCCAGTGTTTCTGAACAAGGCAAAGGTTATGGGAACCGTGCGCATGTTCGGGGCTCAGCTCGGTGGTGAGCTCACCATGCGGGATAGTACGCTAGATGTCGCAAGCGGTGGAGCTCCGGGCGGTCGTGAGCGAGAAGAGTTGCTCATCCTAGATCAGGCGCACATTGCAGGCGGTGTTATCCTCGAAGGGTTACAAGCAAGCAGGGGGGTGATCCGCTGCATAAGTGCAACAATTGGTTCAACGTTCTTGCTGCCCTTGATCACGGAAGTGAAGAAGGACCCAGGGACTACGGGGACTGATGAGCAAGCAACTGATGACGCTAGAATTCTTGAAGTGGATCTTACGAACTCACGCTTCGATAGGGTAGAGTTCAGTCAGTGTGAGGACTTTGCACGGACCGCAGTGTGCTCGCCGGCCGCTCAGACTGGAAGCTCAGTAAGTCGCCTTCGTCTTACTGACGTCCAGTTGAACTCGATTGATCTGCTCCCCCGCAAAAAGTCACGCGGGCCGAGTCGATCGAGCGACTCGACACAACGGAGACGGGAGAGAGAAGGGAAACGCAGCCAGCTGAAAAGGCTGACTCGTCGGCAGCAACTGCACTCGCGGCCTAGGCTCAGCTCTGTGAGAGGTGCGATCTTGGGCAATAGTCTACTCGCTGTTCCGCCAGACCTGTGTCTGACGGACGTTAGCGGTCGGCGGCCACGACAAATAGCTGCTCGGGCAAGCCTTGAGGGCTTCGTCTATGTTCTGCTTCTTGAGGGTCAGGAAGACTGGGGGTGGCCTATCGGGCCGCGCGCGAGATACCGCGGGCTAGCGCGATCGCGACGCGGTTCTGGCTCGTTGGGTCGTGATGGTGGTGGTGGAGGCCGGAGAGAGGGACAGCCTGAGACGTTTGGGGTTGTGATCGGCGCTCTCCGCTCTGCGGGTAGGACAGAGCTAGCCTTGGAGCTGGCGCTCGAGCGCGAGCGCTATGAGCGCAGCAAGAAGAAGGTGAGACGAAGGCTTGGGGGCGTGCTACTCGATCTGTTCGTGGGTTACGGCTATCGACCGTTGCTGCCGCTCCTCTGGGTGCTGGGAGTGTTCGTGAGTAGTTGGGGCGTGTTTTGGTTGGGAGCGCACCATGGGGGTATTGTTGCCGCTATCAGTGTACCAGGCCGTTTGGATCCGACCCCCCTTGAGCCCAGCAGCAGCTACCCTGCGTTCTCCGGGTGGTACTACGCGCTCGGGTCCATTGTGCTCCCATTTCTACGGCTGCCGGGAGTGACGGCGTGGAGATCCAATGACACGAATCTTTGGGGGCTGTTAGTCCGAGTTGTGAGGCTCATCGATCCGATAGTGTTCTGGGGAGTGGTTGCGAGTGTTGGGGCAAGCCTGGCTCGGTTGGTGACCCGTGATCGCTGAAGGTTGGTACTGCTATCTTGAGGTCACAAGACAACTACCTGCGAGCGACCGAGGGATTGGGCTGAGACGGCCTGGGCATGTGGAACTAAGCACCAAGGCTGGGCTCGTTGTTTTCGTTCATGAGGCCACTGATCGAGGAGCGTGAGCGTCGGCGGCTGGCCGGCGCGATGTCAGGAGCACCTGGTCGGGGTGGCCAAAGAGCGGTACCCGGGGGGACGAAAGAGGTCGAGGCCAGAGCGGGACCCTCGGACCGTGTGCGCTGCGATGGCGGTGGACGGCCCCGCCTGATCGCCGTCGACTCGAGCTTCCTCCAGAAGCTCGACAAGGGTCTCACCTGGGGCCGAACGATGGAGGCGAGCATGGAGCATGGCTAACCGTGAACACGAGGACCGCGCCGCCCGGATGGTAGCCGAGCGTACCAACATGCGGTGTCATCGCTTGGACGACGGGAAGAAGAACTCGGTCACGGACTTCGAGCTTCGCGACCTCGCTGGCCAGCCAATCGGGCTCCTTGAGGTGACGTCGAACGTCGACCAGGCAAGACGAGAGCTCGATGCCGCCTCAAAGCCACAGCTGGTCACTGAACTCCGGCGC
>JAJYWA010000133.1 GCA_021791755.1 Actinomycetes bacterium
TGCAGCCGTCAACGTCACGGCGAGTGATCACCGTCTCCGCATCGGCAACGTCAGCAGCGACGTCTGCGTCGAGCGTGATCCGACGGTCAACGAGGGGGTCGCGCACGTAGGCTTCGTAGTCGCAGGGCCGCGTTTACCGGCTAGGTAGCCCGGAACCACTGACGCTGCTGAGCCAACGGCGTCTCAAAACCTTAGACATGGATTGCGCTTATTTGAAATTGGCGCATCAAATCCAGTGAAGAACGTCCGTGGAGGTGGTTACACTCCAGTCTTTCCGCTCCCCTCCAGCAACCGCTCCAAGGCGACTTTCGGAATGAGGATGCGCCTGCTGATGCGGATGCAAGGAATCTCGCCCCGGCTCACGTTGTCGTAGGCGGTCGCTCGGGAGGCGCCGAGCACGACCGCAGCCTCCTCGACGGTCATGGTAAGCCGCTGCGGTAGGCGCTCCTCGATGACCGGCCCGACCGTCCGCAGGCGAGACCGTTCGTTGAGCCCAGAACTCCATGAGCTCGAACATACGTTCCGGATGTGACGGTCAACGCCACGGACGACGCCCACCACAGCTACCGAGAGGCTCCGCCGGGATGTGACGGATACTCCAGACGAGCCCAAGAGAACGTAGGAGGCGGGGGCACGGGCTTCGGGAGGGATCGCTCCGGCGCATAAGGATAGCGTCGGGGGCGCCCGGCTGCTTGCCGCAGGATCGTTTGGCCTCAGTCCGCTTCTTCGCCGCCTAACGTTCAGCCGCTCGGCTATACGCGACTCGAGCGCAGCGACGCGGGTGTCACGGTCAAACAAGTGGTGTGCGAGGCGCCTCGTTTTCCGCGTGCAGCCGCGTGTTCTCCTACTTGAGCTCGCCGATTCGATCGTCGCTTGCACTTGCGCGTGCCACGCATATCAGTGAAGCTGACCTGCTCGCGAATCGCGAGCAGGTCAGCAAAGCAAACGCGCTGGTCGCGCGTCAAGTTGCAAAGTCCTCGGCGCAGTATCCGCCACGGCAGTGCTTCAAAGCTCGTCAGGCGTCGGCGGAACTGCGCCGTTCGGTTGGTGAAGGCACCTGAATGGGTGCGACCGAGCCAACGTCTCAATACCCGATCGATGCCATCCAGCTAACGCTGCCTGCGCCTGGGCTGCTCGTCCCCGCAGCGGTCTCTTCGACTTCGAAGCGAACGCTGTCCCCCTTCACGACACTCAGGTTGTCTAAAGCGATCTCGATGCCTCTCCCCCCGCCATAAGGGATCGCTTGCCAACTGGCCTGGCCTCCGTTCGCCGGCTTCGGCCAAACCTGTCTGTTGTCCACCGTGATGCGGGCCGCCACCGGAGCCTGCCCGCGCAGCGCCTGCGGCAACACGCCCCCAGCACCCGGATAGACCAAGCCCCCGGTTATCGTGATCGTACCGGTCCTCGGCACGCGCCACGCCCTCGACACGGCATACCCCTGCGCAGGATCGACCGTGTAGGCCCCGATCTGGTTGCCAGCATCGATCCACTTCTGTTGGGCCACGACGAAGTCTCCGCTCGGGATCATGGTCCACTGTTGCCCGTCCCTGCTGATCGCGTAATACCAGTTGCCCTGTCCCTGGGTCGCCGAGAAGTCGTGAGCGCTGCTGGCAACCGCTCCTGCCGAGACGTTGTTGGTTAGTGCAAATCTTGCCCACGATCCGTGGTTCCCCGTGCTCAGGAACCCGTTCGGCTCCGAATAGATGTTGTTGGCGAGGCTCCCGTTCGGGAAGATCGTGCTTCGGCTCTCCACCTGTTGCAGGGCCCCCTGCTCTCCGTGGGTGACCCAGCCATTGTCTACGAAGGCGTTCCCGATGATCGCAATATTGCTGCTCTCCGTTGCGCCGCCGTGGATCGACAGGATCTGTACCCCCGCAGCCGGATTGTGCCCGAAATAGCTGTTCAGTATGTCGACGTGGTCGTTGGTAGACTCGTAGTCAAACCCGGTTTGATTGGGCGAGCGAGTGTTGACTACGTTAGTGATGACATCGTTGGCGAAGAGGACATCCTCGTCGCCCCCGACGATGATCGCCGCAGTTCCCGTTCGCGTGTGCGTGGCGCACTGGTCATTGATCGTCGAATCGACGATCTCACCGCCCTCGATGGACGTCAGGAACAACGCGTCGCTCGAGCCACCGCTCAGATCTGTCGCGCCGTGCTGTAGGTCCAGGCCGCGGATCACGACGTTGTGATAAGCGTACTTCCTCGTGGTCTTGATCACTGCGCTTTCGGCGGGCGCAGCGACGGCCGCCCGGAACTCGAACGCGACGGTGTCTTCGTTGTCGATGCCAGTGACCCGGTCGACTACGATGTTCTCGTCGATTGCGTTCGAAGCCCCGTAAACGGCATCGGCCATGATCATGATGGCCGAAGAGCGGTGGACGTGGTATTGGTCTGTCAGTGCGGTTCGGACACCGAACCTGCCATTGATCTCTGTTCCGCCTATCGCGCTGGAGCTGATATTCGAGAATCTTAACCCTTGATGGTCTGCCGTGGTAAACCACACGAGGATCCCTTCGCCGGCGCTGCGCACAGCGAGGTCCGAGAACGACCAGTAGTCAGGATTCGTGAGTAGGATGTCGACAGAGCTTGTGTTAATGCCCGGGCCGACCACCTGCGGTGGCGGGCCGTTGCCGTACGACGTGACCGAGATCCATTCCGACGGGGCCCCACTGCCCGAAAGGACGAGCTCCTGATCATGCCAGACGTCGCCCGCACGGAGCTCGATCGTGGTCCCCGGACGGAAACCTGCGCCTGTCGAGATCTTGTTGATCGGCGCAAAACCGCACCACGGCTCGCGAGGTGACGTGCCGGGACCACGATCATCGCAGTGAGCGTTCTCGGCATCGTTGACATAGAACACGAGCCGCTTCTTCGGAGCCGTACTCTGGCTCGGGCTTGGACGGACAGGAGTCTGCGGCGATGGCGCAACCTCTAGATGCCGCCGATGCATTGCCCCGAGCAACCCGAGCGTCGTCGCTGCGACAGCGAAGACAACCACCGCGATCAGGTAGTACCAACGGTGCCGTCCGCCACGCTTCATCGGTCCTCCTCCAGTGGTCAGTCGAGATCATCGGGCAAGACCATGGCAGCCGCTCGTTCTAGACAAGGCGTACTGGCACTGGCGATGGTCTTCTGGCCGCACATCCATTAGAGCACGTCTCCGACGAGAAATGAGCGTCGACCGTAACACCCGGAGCTGATCGGCGACAACGCCAAGTGGAACCAGCCTGCTTGCTGTCCAGACAGCCTGCGGCAAGACACGCGCAAACCTCCGCCGGGCGAGCGACCCAGACTCAGCGCCGAGGCGCGAAAGGCAGAACCCCGAGGTCGTGGCGAGCTCGACCCGCTCGACTGAATGCTGCGAACACGGCGCAGTAGCCCTCCTCCTACCAGACTCGACACATTCTTAGCATGCACCGAGTCTCCAAACCAGCGTCAAGACGACACGAAGGTGAGGATGCCCGGGAGCCGGGAGTCGCAGCACGGGTTCCGGGTCGCGCTTCTCTGCCCTGCTCTCTGTCGCCATGGAAGGCGCCCTCATCGACAGCAACGAGTTCCACTGCGCCAGCTGCCGCTGCCGCGGTGCCCGGAGCAATGATGGTCCCATCGATGGAATGCGGTACCAGCGGTGCTAGAGGTCCAGGCGGTCGGCTGGACGATGCAACAGGCTCGGCAGGACTCCTACCCTACCCCGCTGTCCCAGGCAGAGGCACGGGCATGGTGGAGGAGTGCCGGAGCGGGCGAACGGTGATGGGGAGCGGGAGCGGGAGCTAATGCAAACTGCGAACCACCTCGGCGACACCGGCGTGACGTGGTCTCGCAACCATCGCACGATCAACGGGGACGCGCCCTCTGATCGGGTCGTGGACAATCCCCTGTCAGTGGCGAGAATGTAATCCATGGCCTGCACCAACACGTTGACGGCTGGTGCAGGGCCCGGCGAGCATCGACCGATAGTCTTTTCGTTCCTGTCCCGGGCGTTCCGCCGGGTGCTGCGGCTTGTCCGCCTCATCTATCGCAGTGATACGGACCTCGCCACCGAAGTCGTGATCCTGCGCCACGAGGTAGTGGTCCTGCGACGCCAGGTGCACCGACCGGCGCTCGAGCCGGCCGATCGAGCTGTGCGGGCCGGACTAGCACGACTCCTCCCACTGGCGTCACGGACACATCTTCGTCCAGCCGGCAACCCCGCTGCGCTGGCACCGCGACCTCGCCGCCGAGCACTGGACCTACCCGCACGCCACGCCAGGTCAACCGGCTATCCCGAAGGAGACCATGGCCGTGGTGCTCCGCTTAGCAAATGAGAACCCCCAGTGGGGCTACCGCCGCATCCACGGTGAGCTAACCACCATTGGCACCGTCATCGCCCCTTCGAGCGTCTGGGCGATCCTCAAACGCCACGACACCGACCCGCCGCATCGCCGGGATCACGGCCAACCCGGTGGCCCCGTGGGTGACTCAGTGTGCCCGCAACATCTCGATGGAGCTGGCCGCGCAGACAAATCCGGTCAAGTTCCTCATCCGAGATCGTGACGCGAAGTTCGCCGCGTCTTTCGACGCCGTCTTCGCCGCCGAGAGCACCAGGATAATCAAGACCCCAGTCCAGGCACCCCGGGCGAACGCCATCCGCTAACGTGTCATCGGCGCCATACAGCGCAAGCGCCTGGACCGGACGCTCATCCTCGGACGCCGTCACCTCCAAGCAGTCCTTGGCGAGTACGTCGAGCATCACAACTCGCACCGACCACACCGCTCCCTCAGACAACGCCCCCCGGCTGCATCTGATGTGACGCTCCCGGCCATCGGCGACGTTGACATCGCCAGGCCACGAAGAGCCGACCGGCAAGGCGGCGTCACCCACCAATACCACATAGCCGCCTGGGCCGGGCTGACGGGGTTCACGGCACCCACAGATAAAGAGCAAGATTCGCAAGGTCGCCGACATCAAATCCGCCCCAACGATCGCGAATCGGTACCTCAGCGAGCTGGGAATGGACGCCCTCGGCCATCTGCTGGTCCCGGCTGGCTGGACTCGTACGTCGTGTGATCATGATTTGGGACACTTCAAGCAATGGCAGAGATCAAGACCTTTGAAGAGTTGCTCACTCCGTTTTTGCGCACCCTTGGGTTCATGCCACTCGGAGTGAGCACCGGGGGCGTTTTGAAGCCGAAGTATGCCGCTGAGTTCCAGCAACAGGTGATCGCAAGCTGCGGACTCCATCCCGACGTTCCCGACACACGCGCAACAGGTTCGAGCGGGTGCGGATGCTCGACAGCTACGGCACGTAATGGAGCAGGCGTTCCGGGAGCGCTTCGTGACCTACTTTGCCGGAACGGTCTCCTTCGTCAACTCCAAGACCGGGGAGGAAGACTCCATCACCGTGCAGTCCTTCGAGGACGCCTTCTAAGCGCTCACTTGCGGCGGCTCTCGTGCGATACCGGAGTGGTGTCTCAAGCTTCGCTCGACCGGGCAGCCGATGGAGTTTCGGACGACGTTTTCCCATCTCATGAAGTGGGCGAGGGCAGAGGGCTTGCTCCACGGCCAACGCAATAGGGCAACCGAGGAGATATATCGGCGCATCCGGAATCACGTTGCTCACCAAACCTACAACCTGAGAATGCCGCCTGATGCCGCACGAACGATCCATGACCTTGCAGAGATCATCAACCGGCTCTGGGGGCATTCGACCCCTGGGGGTCGCTTGTACCCGGCTCC
>JAJYWA010000020.1 GCA_021791755.1 Actinomycetes bacterium
TCACGAGGTGATCCGCGTACCACTCAAAGGTCCAGGCGCACTTGTCCACCTCGGCGCGTGCCTCGGCCAGTGGCTTCCCCATCTCCGTAGTCACGAGCGTCGCCAGCTCTTCCTTGCGCTCCAGCAAGGCCGTCGCAATCTCCGCCAGCACCACGGCTCGCTCGCTCGCTGCGACCGCGGCCCAGGTAGCCGCCGCGGCCGTACATCCGGCCAATGATTGATTGATCTTCGATTCCGAATCGAACGGGTAGACCGCGATCGGCTCCCCCGTCGCCGGGTTCGTCGTCTGGATGGTGTCCATGCTCATGGCTCCGTGGTGGTCACGATCTCCGATCTGCCCGTAAGCGGCCTCGTGCGCTCCCTGGGCGCCTGCCCACGCCGCAACGCAGGAAGAGCGCCTTTCAGTCGGGACTTGATGTGAGGATATCACGCTCGTCGTGCCTGTCCTGGTGGTCCCCACTAGCCATGTGACCGGGCCTCACGATTTGGGCGGGGTCACCTGATGACCGAGGATTCGTCGACGCGGTACATCCGTCCGACAGGATCGATCGGTAACGCCGTTCGTCCGGCGAGGAGGGCATCACCGAGCGCAAAGGGCAACCTCGGTCGCAGGCGTCGGCGGCATTGCCTACGAGGCCAAGCCCGCCGAGGTCGCGGGGCCGGTGGCCGAGGCCCCACCTACGCCTGGATCGACACCAAGCAGGAGAGCTCACGAGCTGAACAGCAATACGTCGGAGTACTAACGAGAGCGCAGACGCCCGTCGCTGCCAGCTGCTTCAACAGGCTGATCACCGGCCTCCCCGGCCACGACATACCCCAAGAGGTCCGATCGCTCGGTAGCACGCTCAAGCGCTGCCGACGCCAGATCCTCGCATCCCACACCGCCCTCGCTGCGAACGGACCTACCGGCTCAATAAATAATCCGATCAAGCAAATCAGCGCAATAGTTTCGCGTCCTGATGGTTCAGCTACTACCCGCATCCGCGTCACCCCCAGGGACTCGCTACGTTGCGTAAGACTACACCCGGGGCTCCGACTGCTCCGGCTCTAACAGCTCTTCCCGGACCCCAGTTCACAGCGCGAATGAAGACCTCGCGCGCCTTGCGACCTCCTCCACCCCCCGGTCGAGCGGCCACGAGACACAGCTAAATGCCTGACTCGTTCACGACACGCCGCCGTGAGGCCGCGCCAACCCCTCGAGGTCCCTGACATCTCAACTACACCTGTGCAACTCGACCGATCACCCTACCGCGCTGACAACCAGCAACCATCGAAGACCACACCAGCACCATGCCAGGTGTCCACCTCCCCGGGTGAACCGATTCGCATGCCAAGAATCCCGTGGAAGTACACCGTCCCGGCACCAGGCTACCGGGACCGCCAGCTCCCTACGAAGACAAGCTAAGACCATGTTCTTACGTTGTCGGCAATAAAGCATTTCAGGATCACGCGCCACCGCAATTCACCAGCGCCGCTCAGGCACATTGGCGTTGCGTCCTAAGCCGCCCATGTGCCACACTTCAAGCAGTGGGCCGGTGGCAATAGGGCTATTGCTCGCAGTAGGATATGCTTGCCCCCCATAGCAGATGAAGAGCCACTACAAAAACGGGAGACTGTAAAACACTAATGTCGCTGACAAAACTACTTTCTGCGAATACACTCTTAACTCATCAAATTCCAATTGCCAAATCAGAGCTCGTCGATATCAATGGACGCCAGGTTACGAGTAATTGGTGGAAACAATCCATTCGCGTGCCTTCAATCGGCAATCCACCCGAGACAAGCAGACTTGGTACTGCCTTCGACTACCTTGCGCGCGCGATACTAGAAAACAAGGTTGGAACTGTCCATGCTCACCGCGGGCCATGGGTTGCAAAACAGGGACTTGTTTTACTGCTTCACGCCCTTGGAATTGCAGATGATCTGATAGAGCAAGGAGTGGCTGTGACACCTGTCGCGGCTAACAGCCCTTCGCCCTCAGCCACCATGTTGCTCGCCCAGTGGAAGAGGGCAGGGACAGTCTTTCGACCAGTCGAAGTGACGGACGCGAAAACTAGCAACCATGCACTTATTCAGGAGCGTAGAGATGGCTGGAAGCTGGCGTGTCAACACAACTCCGCAATATATGAGGTTTTAGTAAAGAATTGGCGCGAAGCAGTTGACATGCATGACAGATTCGTTCTCGGTAACGCAAGCGTCGAGCAATACGCTCATTCCGCGTTATTCCTTGCCTCGCTCGAGGTTGTCTGGCGCTCACGGTCCGTAGACGTTCTTGACGTAGCATTTAAGCATATTCAGTCTGGTAGACATTCACCAGGCGCTCTCTTCTTCTCGCAAAATGCTACTCTAAGTGAAGAACAACTTGTTCAAAATCTAGTCGCCCTATCCGAAGTATTTCAACGAGCGATAAGTAGTTGGGCAATTGCCAACATTTGTTGTAACCCGGTTTTCGGTAAGCATAGTAACGTCGTCGGCGGAGCCGACGCTGACGTTATCTGTGACGAGACGCTTATAGACTTTAAGACTCAAAATAAACTGGTCTGGCGTTCGAAGGACTGGGCGCAACTATGTGGATACGCTTCATTTGCGCTTGACTTGGGATGGCCCATTAGAAGGATAGGAATTTATTATGGCAGATTTGGCGTTCCTGTATTTTGGGAAGTTACTCCACAACGGGTGGTCCTCTTGGACAACTATAGGCAGCTTATCTACGAGGTTGCATCAAGGAAGTGATAGGTGATTGTGGATGCCTCCTGAATAAGAGCACCCACTTCGCCTGGAGGTATTGTATAGACGTGCTGGTTGGTCTTTGTTTTTTAAGGTATCAGCGTATCTTAGCGAGGCGAGTTCAACTTGTCATAACTGCGGCGTGAGCTCATGAACCGATTTCGGCAACTAAGCCAAACCGTGTTCATGAAAAGCACGTTCCAGCGCTTCTATGGCTCGTTCCTGCCAACCATCTTCGACCAGTACAGGCCCACGCCAATCATCCTCGGCAGCCTTCCGCCATAACTCGGCTACCTTGCGATAGTGCGCTCTTGACTCCTCTGTCCCCCGTGGTGTGTAACGGCGAGTTGCCTCATTATCAGTGGAACTGCTGTTCACACACCCATAGTACACCTACGCTCCTTAGTTGACTTTCGCGCAATTAACGGTCCGAGCGACTGAGCAGCCTGACGTCAGCCGCCCCTCGGTGACATACACCATCCACCACTTGACAGCTGGCTCGTGGTTGCAGATGCGACTGATATATTGCCCAGCCATCGATACGATGCCACTGGCCGACGACCGGCCGAGAGGCCGACGCTGATGCAGGAAGAGCCATTCGCGCTGCACCACATGTGCAGCAAGCCGACGTGCTGGGGCGCCGATGTGCAACCGGGGAGGCGCCTGAGCCACCAGCGCTCGCCTATCCACAGAAATCCCAGGAGAGTCAAGCAG
Organism: Actinomycetes bacterium; assembly: GCA_021791755.1. Classification (GTDB taxonomy): domain Bacteria; phylum Actinomycetota; class Acidimicrobiia; order Acidimicrobiales; family JAJZXF01; genus JAJZXF01. The sequence goes on from JAJYWA010000020.1 coordinate 3,442, forward strand.
ATCGCAAGTTGCACGGCTGCAGGTCAAGGATTCCGGAGAGAACCCAGAACCCAGAACCCAGAAGCCGCCGCCAGAACACTTTGCCCTTGGCCTGATGTTCCTCGGTCGGGCTGCCGGGATTTGAACCCGGGACCTCTTGACCCCCAGTCAAGCGCGCTAACCAAGCTGCGCCACAGCCCGTGGCCATGATCGTAGCGCACCTCACGGCCAGCATTGCTCGAGTGACCGCAGCGGCGCAGGCGCCCTGCCGGTCGGTCCTTCGGGCCTCCACCGGGCTCCCTACTGAGCTCGGCTCCCTGCGGAGCTGGGCGCGCCTGGCCAGTCGCTCGGTCCGTCCGGCTTTCCGCTGAGCGCACTGCCAGGCACCGTCCCCCGAGCCGGGCTACTTGCGCGTTCGCACGCGCACCCTGAACTTCAACGGCGTCGCCCCGAAGCCGAAATCACGCCGAAGCCTCCGACTCATGTACCGCAGGTACTGCTCCGGCAACCGCCGTGACGCGAAGAGCGTAAAAGTAGGTGGCCTCGATACGGCCTGCACTCCGTAAAGGACGCGGCCGTCGGGAGGTGGATGCGCCTCCTGCATCGAACGAAGGGCCCGGTTGAGCTCCCCCGTGCTCACTCTCTTGCAGTACTCCGTCCAGGCATCCCAGATTGCCGGAACTACGGAACGAATGCCTTTCCCCGTCAGCGCGCTCACCTTGATGACGTTTGCATAGTCGATGAACGCAAGCTTCTCGCCAACCGCCGCCAACACGTCCTGGCGAGCATCGGCCCCAATCTGGTCCCATTTGTTCAGCACCACGACACAAGCGCGACCCATCGCTTCGATACGCTCCGCGATCCGCTGGTCTTGATGGGCAACGCCTGCGCTGGCATCGATAACCAGGAGCGCTATGTCAGCGCGCTCCAGCGCCCTAAGAGAACGCACCACGGAGTAGAGCTCTGTCGTGGAGTTGACATGAGACCGCCTGCGCATACCAGCGGTGTCGATGTAGCGGACATCGCCACCAGTGGTGGCGACCACTGTGTCGATCGCATCGCGGGTGGTGCCAGGCTGCGGGGAGGTCACTGCACGTTCGCTGCCAGCAAGGCGGTTGAACAAGGTCGACTTGCCAACGTTCGGCCGGCCCACGATGGCGACGCCGGGGACGCTGTTGCTCGGCTCCGCGCGCACATCGTGGCGCTCTGGTGTCCCGGGCACATCGTGGCGCTCTGGTGTCCCGGGCACATCGTGGCGCTCCGCGACGAGCCGGCGCACCACCTCATCGAGCATGTCGCCAACGCACCTGCCATGGAGCGCGCTCACCATCCATGGATCACCGAGCCCAAGTCGCACGAACTGCCACGCATCGGCCTCGCGCTCTACCGAGTCGACTTTGTTCGCTATCACCATGACCTCGCATCCGTGCCTGCGCAGAAGCCTCGCCAGCGCCTCGTCTTCACGAGTCATTCCCGTAATGACATCGACTACGAGCAACACCACCGACGCTCCATCGAGCGCACGTTCCGTCTGAGCGCTCACCAGCCGTGAAATTTGTCTTTGCCCGTCTTCTTGCCCTGCTCCGCTGGCTGGAATGTCCTCCAACCAGCCACCTGTGTCAACGACCCTGAACCACGTGCCAGCCCAATCGGCCTCGAGCTCGTTGCGATCACGGGTGACGCCGGGGAGCTCCTCGACGATGGCCGCCCTACGACCGACGATCCGGTTGACAAGGGACGACTTGCCGACGTTCGGCCGCCCGGCGACGACAACCGTCCCCGCCGCTGGCGGATGGCTGGCGAGACGATCTTCGGCGTCATCGTCCGCAAACTCTTGCTCTCCAAGCCAACTCGTGCCTTCGTCCCCAGCCGGGTCCACCCCAGCGAGCAATGACCCTCCTGCGGGCTCCATTGCAAGCCTTGATCCCGGCCGGGATCGCTTGGGCTCGTGCGATCGCCGTCTAGCCAACAGAGCGCACCGCCGTAGACATCTTCTCGGAGATCGAGACTTCGACGGCAGGCGACTCCAGCTGGCCGCCCGGTTGGCCGCCGAGCAGCGCGCGCCTCAAGGACTCACCGTCTGACGGTACGACCTCGACCGCGCACGGCAGGTCGTCGACCGTCAGTCCATCGAGGAACCGGCCGCCAGAGAGGCACACGTCCGGCAGGAGCACACGGACCCCGGGGTTGGCTCCAGGGTCGGATCCGGGGTCAGCTCTGGGGTTCACCTCACGGTTCGCCGCCGGGTTGGGTCGGGGGTTGGCCCCGTCGGAGACGCCAGACAGCGCTCTCGCAACGTCGCAGCCCGCCATCAGGCCCGCAACGGCTATGTTGCCGCCGAAGAAGCTGTTCTCGACGACCAGCAGCTTGACCTCGCACAAATTCGCCTCGTCCAGCAGTGGCCTGAGCACGTCCCCACCGTAGCCACCGGTGACCACAATGGTCTCACGACCGTCGCGAGCTGTCCGGCAGCTGCCGTCACTCGCCCTGCTGTGGAGAACCGAGGGATCGGGGCTCACCGAACGAGCGCAGGGTGAGCTCGCACAACACGTGCACGGAGCGGTCGGAGACTTGCCGGTCGCCTGCGGAGCACGGACGGCCCGGTATCCGCTTGCGGGCGCGCCGTCAACCGAGGAGAAGAACCCTGACCTAGCGCCGCGAGCAAGGTCGTGGTCGCCGAAGAAAGAGTCGTGAAACGCCCTTGCAATGCCGACGCCGTTCTCGTGCTGGGGAAAGCCCTCGTACTCACCAGAAGGCGGGAACGGCCTGCCGGACATGAGATAGTACTCGTCTGCGGCGAACACCATCCGCCGGCCGAGAGCCTCGAGGAACACCTCCTGGTGCGCACCGATCGTAGAGAGCACTCGCTCTGCGTCTGCAAGCGTATGCGGCCTCATGGAGGCGTCAGTGGACTCCCGTGACAGGCCAAGAGGCACCACCGCAACGCTGGCCAGCTCAGGGTACATGTCCAGGATGCCGGCAAACGAGTCCTCGAGGATGCTGCCATCGTTCACGCCGGGACATACCACGATCTGGCCATGAACCTCGATTCCTGCGTCGAGGAGCGCTCGCAGCCACCTCAAGCTGGTCGCCCCGCGCGGGTTGCGCAGCAGCCTGGCCCTCACCTCGGGGTCCGTCGCGTGGATGCTCACGTACAGCGGCGACAACCTCTCCTCCAGCACCCGCTCGAGATCCATCTCGCTGAAACGGGTCAGCGTTGTGAAGTTGCCGTACAGGAACGACAGCCGGTAATCGTCGTCCTTCAGGTAGAGGCTCCGGCGCATGCCCTTGGGTAGCTGGTGGATGAAGCAGAACGCGCAGTGGTTGTCGCAGGTCGTCACCCTATCGAAAAGAGCCGAGGAAACCTCTATGCCCAGTGGCTCGCCCTCCTGCTTCTCCACCTTGAGCGTCACGTCACGCGATCCCCGGCTCACGACGAGATCGACTACTGCCTGGTCCGCGAGCAAGCTGTACTCTATGACGTCCCGAGGCCTCTTCGCGTTCATAAGCCGGACAATGTCCCCCGTTTTCACTCCCGCCCTCTCACCGGCAGACCCCTCTGCGACCTCGACCACCACAGGCTCGGAACGCGAGCTCTTCATGCCCATCACGCCCATCACGCTACCAAGAGATCCGCGCGGCGCTTCCGGAGCGCACCGGCCGGCCTCCCAGAGGCGAGCACCGCGTCATGCCGCCCGCTGGTAGCCTGGTGCACGTGAAAGTGCAGAAAGTGCTCCTTGCTGAGCCGCGAGGCTTCTGCGCCGGGGTAGAGATGGCCATCAAGGCCCTCGAGTGGGTTGTGAGGATCTTCGAGCCACCCGTCTACTGCTACCACCAGATCGTGCACAATGAGCAGGTCGTCAGCCGTTTCGAACAGCTCGGAGTCGTCTTCGTCGACGACCTCGCCCAGGTGCCGGACGGCGCCCCTCTCGTGCTCAGCGCCCATGGCGCAGCGCCGAGCGTCGTCGCAGCAGCCCGCGAGCGATCTGGCGCTCTCGTCAACGCCGTCTGCCCCTTGGTCACGAAGGTGCACCGCGAGATCAAGGTCCGGGCCGAGAGAGGCTACGAGATCCTCTACGTCGGCCACCACGGGCACGAGGAGGCGATCGGGGCGACCGCGGTCGCCCCCGACGCCACTCACCTGATCGAGACCGAGGGCGATCTCGACGCCGTACAGCTCTCCGGATCTCCCACTGCGCTGGTCGCGCAGACAACTCTCAGCCACGACGAGTGGCAGCATCTAGCGAGCAAGGCAAGGGAACGCTTTGACGACCTGTGGATGCCTGCCCGCGGCGACCTGTGCTTCGCGACGACCAACCGGCAGGCGGCGCTGAAGGCAATTGCAGGACGGTCCGACGCGATCATCGTAATAGGCTCGGCGAGCTCATCCAACACCCTCGCGCTCGAGAAAGTTGCCCGGAGCTCCGGCTGCCAGCTCGTGAAGCGGGTCGACTCGCCTCGCGAGTTGCCGCCAGAGCTCTCCGGCATAGTCGGAGTGACGGCTGGTGCGTCCGCGCCGCAACAGCTAGTCGAGGAGGTTCTTACTGCGCTCGACCCGGTTGATGGGATCGAAGAGATCGCGACGACGGTGGAAGATGAGTACTTTCCACCTCCACCGGACCTGAGAGAGCTACTCCGCAACCTCGCTCTCGTGACCGCGGTGAGCGTCGCCGCTCCGGCGGGCCCGACGAACGTCCTCGAAGACGACCGGAGCGTGCCAGCCTTCATCCAAGCTGGGTCTTGAAGCCGCTCACAGTACGGAGCCTGCGCTCGATGTGGGACTCCATCGTGCGAGTTGCAAGCCGCGACAGCTCTCTCGTGATGTCCGAAGCGGGTTCGTCGAGCGCAGCTGCGAGACGGCCCCCGAGCACCATCCGCAGCAGCGACACAGCGCCTTGGCTTACCGGCATCCCGCTACGGCAATCGCTGCACAGAAGCCCGCCCTCCAGGATGTCGAACGCGACCAGGTGCTCCTTTGCGCCGCAACTAGCGCACGAGTCGAGCACCGGCATAGACCCGTCCAGCACCAGCAGCTTCAAGAGGAATGCGGTGATCGTGAGCGGCGAGCCGCGCTCGTCGAGCACCCTCAGCGCGCCGACCAGCATCCGGTGCATAGCGGCGCTCGGGTGCCGCTCCTGAGCGATCTGATCGACCGCCTCGAGCGCGACCATGGCCTGCTCCAGACGATCGAGATCGCGGCGTATGCCCTTGAAATGGTCCAGCACCTCGACTTGGGTAACGATGTCCAGCTCCCTGCCCTGCCAGCACATCAGAGCAAGGTTGTTGGTCGGCTCGAGCCGGGCGCCAAAGCGGCTCTTCGTCTTGCGGACCCCCTTAGCTACGGCGCGCACCTTGCCGTGCTCGGAGGTGAGAAGCGTGATGATCCGATCTGCTTCACCGAGACGCATCGTCTTTATCACGACGCCTTCGTCTTTGTAGGTGGTCATCTTCTCCCGGTCATCCAGGCCTCTTGGACCACATCCCGCCCAGAGCGATCAGGAGGACCAGCGCCACGCCGGTGATCACCAGAGCAGTCACCGGCGAAGACCGCCGTAACGCCTGCTCCGTCCCTGGAACTCGCACACCGCGCTGAATAGGTCTTCCCTACGAAAGTCCGGCCAGAGGACGTCGGTGAACACGAGCTCGCTGTAGGCGTTCTGCCAGACGAGGAAGTTCGACACCCTGTGCTCTCCAGAGGTCCGGATGACCATGTCCGGGTCCGGCATCTCCGGGATATAGAAGTGGCGCCGCAGCGCCGCCTCGGTGATCCGCGACGCCGGGATGCCCTCGGAGACCATCTCGCGCACAGCGTCGAGGATCTCGGCGCGCCCGCCGTAGTTGAACGCCATCGTCAAGGTCATCCTATGGTTGCCGGCAGTCAGCGCCTCGGACTCGTCCATACGGCGAAGAACGCGCTTCGGCACCCTCCAGTCGCGCCGCCCGGCGAAGCGGATACGCACCCCTTTGTCACAGAGCTCGTCGCGGCGCCTTACCAGCAGGCTCTCGTTGAACCCCATCAGGTACCGGACCTCGTCAGCAGGACGGCGCCAGTTCTCCGTCGAGAACGCGAACATCGTCAGCCAGGAGATACCGAGCTCGAGGGCGCCCTCAACGGTGTCGAGCAACGCAGCCTCACCCGCAGCGTGACCCTCCGTCCTCGGCAGGCCACGGCGCTGCGCCCAGCGCCCGTTGCCATCCATCACACAGCCTACATGGGCCGGGACGCGAGATAGGTCTATGCCGAGCAAGGGATCCTGCACGGATCGAACCTAGCGCAGCTGAGACACGCTCGTGCTTCCGGGCAAGGCCCGCCGCGCTGTACGGTAGGTTCGGTATGTTACGCCAGCTGGTACGAGCCAAGCGCCATCTACCCGGCGACACGCGCCCCGGAGCGCCCGGCGCATCAACCAGGCGTATCCGCAAGGTCACGCATGCGGGTGAAGCGCTCCTCGCCCCTTGGGCGCTGGCGCTCGCTCTGCTACTTGCGGCCTGCGCTCCTGCGGCGCCTTCAGCGAGCAAGCCCGGCGGCAGCGGCCCGGTCCTCCTTGTCGGCTCCTACCACGGCAAGAAAGGCGCGTTCAACAGCATCCAGGCCGCCGTGAACGCCGCTGAGCCCGGCGACTGGATCCTCGTCGGCCCCGGCGACTACCACACGCCGCCATCCGCCCTTGCCGGCGTCGTGATCACGAAGCCCGACATCCACCTTCGCGGCATGAACCGCAACACCGTCATCGTCGATGGCACGCTGCCGTCCGCGACGAGCCCGTGCCCGGGCGCCGCTCGCTACCAGGATCTTGGTCCGGGGGGGCGCGGCCGCAATGGGATTGTCGTTTACAAGGCTGCGGGCGTGAGCATCCAGAACCTCACCGCCTGCAACTTCCTCTCGGGTCCGAGGGGCGCTTCCAACGGAGACCAGATCTACTTCGACGGCGGAGCCGGCAGCGGCCGCACCGGGCTCGGCGCCTTCGCCGCGAGCTACCTGACCGCGACGTCCACCTTCACCGGCTCCGCTCCAGGCGCCTTGGCGCACCTTGCCGAGGCCGGCGTCGCGGTACGAAACGCGCGCGGCCCGGGAATGCTCTCCTACTCGTTCTCGTCCAACATGGCCACGGCCGCCTTCTACGCCGGCGGGTGCTCCAGCTGCAACCTGGTCCTCGACCACGTAGTCGGCGAGACAAGCGTCCTCGGCTTCTCCGCAACCAATGCAGGAGGACACCTGGCCGTCACCGACTCCCTGTTCGAGCAGGACAAGACCGGCGTTCTGCTCACGAGCGCGAACAACGCCGATCCACCACCGCCGCAGAACGGCGCCTGTCCCCACGGTCGCTTGGGACCTCGAGGCACCCACTCGTGCACGATCATCTCCCACGACCTCGTCCTGTCGAACAACAACCCGAACGTCCCGGGGGGCTCGGACGCCGGCGCCTACGCGGTCATCGGTTCCGGCATAGTGATCGCCGGCGGGCGCAACGACCTCGTCTACCGTAACGTCGTAGCCGGCAACGGCTCCTGGGGCATTTTGATGCTTGACATCGCCTACCAGGGAAAGCCTCCTCGGCATGCGCACTGCCAGAAAGGGATCACCCTCCCGTCGCACATATGCTTCTTCCCGGCTGCGGGAAACGAGGTCGCCGCCAACCTCCTTGCGTCGAACGGCAGCTTCGGCAATCCGGGAAACTCCGACCTCGCGGAGGCGACCCTCGACTCCAACCCGGGAAACTGCTGGACTCAGAGCACCGCCATCCCTGGGACCGGAGCGCTCACCACGGCCCCGGCCGGCCTCCAGCTCAGCCACGGCACCTGCAGCGGCAAGCCAGAGCAGGGCGCACTGAGCTCGCCGCTCGGCTTCCAACTCGCCTGCGCGACACAGCTGCTCGGCCCTTGCAGCGGGATCGGAGCCGCCAACGTCCTCGCTCAGCTCACAACCCTGCTGGAGCTCCTCCACGCCTCTACCTTGAGCCTCAACGCGCCGGGAACATCGACGGAGCCAGTCAACTACCCGTCGCTAACTCAGGCATCGGCCGCCTACCCAGCCCTCCAGCCGACGATGCCGGACCCGTGCAAGAACGTCCCGGCAAACCCGTGGTGCCCGAGCAAGCGCTAGCGCCGCCGACTGGGGCTGAGGCTGGGTCTGGGGCTGAGGCTGGGGTTGGGGTTGGGGTGACAGCCGAGGTCGAGCAACCGGCGCCTGGCGACCTCCAGCAGGACCCGGCGCCTGAGCACCACCCGCGGTCGCCCGATCTTCTGGCCGCGCTCGATGTCATCAAGTCAGCTCTTCCCGGCGGCGGCGAGAAACGCCCTGGCCAGGTCGCAATGGCGCTCGCCGCTCACGACGCCATCACCACCGGTCGCCACCTGGTCGTCCAAGCTGGCACGGGAACAGGCAAGTCGCTCGCCTATCTCGTCGCGTGCATCGTATCGGGGCAGAAGACCGTCGTATCGACGACCACCAAGGCGCTCCAGGACCAGCTGGCGAACAAGGACCTGCCGCTCGTGCAGAGCGCGCTCGGACGGCTCTTCACCTTCTCGGTTCTCAAGGGTCGCTCCAACTACATATGCCGCCAACGGGTTGCGGAGCTGCGCGACCAAGGCCAGCAGATGACCTTTGCGATCTCGGACGCCGCTGCCGAGACCAGCTCGGAACCCGACGAGATGCGTCGCCTGCTCGACTGGGCGGAGACCTCCGCCACCGGCGAGAGGTCCGACCTCGACTTCGAACCGTCACCGGGGGCGTGGTCGCTGCTCAGCGTAGGGTGGCGTGAGTGCCCCGGGGCCACGGCCTGCCCGTCCGGCGGCGCCTGCTTCGCCGAGGCAGCTAGGCGCCGCGCCTCCGCCAGCGATGTCGTCATCGTCAACAGCCACCTCTACGGAGCCCACCTGGCCGGGGAAGGCGGCGTGCTCTGCAAGCACGACGTCGTCGTCTTCGATGAGGTCCACGACCTCGAAGACGTCCTCACCAGCAGCCTCGCCACCGAGGTCAGCCCTTCGCGCCTCCGATCCTTCGCCGCAAGCTGCAGACCGCTCCTCGCTCCGAGGAGAAGGCAATCGCGGCGGCGGCGATCATCGTCGCCAGAGGATCCGCACGAAGATAAGCCAGATGCGCTTGCCTCGCTCGTGGATGCTGCAGGGATGCTCGAACAGGCATTGAGGCCTCTGGTCGGCAAGCGCATCCCCGCTTCTACGGTCGCCGGCGAGGGCGGGGAGACGGGCGCCGCCAGTGGGGCAAGGGAGGAGATCAGGAGAACATTGGCCGTGGCAGGCGAACGGCTGGGAACGCTCCTCGAGGCGACAGGCTACGACGGATACGGCAATGACAAGCTCGCAACGATCCGGGCGAGGGCGCAGCTCGCAGGCGGCTATCTCATGGACGACCTCCGGATCGTCAGCGACCCCGATGACGGGTCGGTGGAGTGGGTCGAGGACCTCGGTGGATCGCCGACGCTCCGATCTGCTCCCATCGAGATCGCCTCGCTACTCCCGGAACGGCTCTGGGACGCCGTCACGGGGGTCATGTGCAGCGCCACGATCCCCTCAGGCCTCGCCGATCGCCTTGGCCTCGCTGCTGACTCAGTCAAGCACCTCGACGTGGGGAGTCCCTTCAACTACAAAGAGCATGCGCTCCTGTACTGCGCCGCGCACCTGCCCGATCCCCGCAGCTCCCTCGCAGAGGCTGCAGTCCACGAGGAGCTCGCCACCCTCGTCGACGCCGCCGGCGGCCGTACTCTGGCGCTGTTCACGAGCCGTAGGGCCATGCTGTCAGCAGCGAGGGCGCTCTCACCCCGGCTCCCCTACCGAGTCCTCGTGCAGTCGGAGCTCCCGAACCCCGCTCTCGTCAAGGCATTCTCCGAAGACGAGACCTCCTGCCTCTTCGCAACGATGGGGTTCTGGCAGGGGGTCGACGTTCCCGGCAGGTCGCTGTCGCTCGTCGTCATCGACCGGATTCCCTTCCCACGCCCCGATGAGCCCCTAATGCAGGCGCGCCGCGAGGCAGCAGGCCCGGCGGGCTTCCGGTCAATCGACCTCGCACGGGCAGGCGTCCTGCTCGCACAGGGCGCCGGACGATTGATCCGCGGCGCGACCGACCAGGGCGTGGTGGCCGTGCTGGACAAGCGCCTCGCCACCGCCGGCTACGGGCGCACTCTCCGAGAAGGGCTGCCTCCGATGCGTTTCACTACCAGGCAGGCCGAAGCGATCGACATGCTCTCGTCGATGCGCTAGCTGCCCGGCGGCGCAGTAGCCGACGTGCTGGCTTCCCCGGCGGCGAAGTAGCAGTAGGACGTGCTAACTGCCCGGCGGCGCGCTAGCGGACGTGCTGGACACCATGAGCACGATGACTACGTCATTCGACGGAAGGCCAAGTCCGGACGCGCCAGTCGTGCTAGGCGTTATCGAGACGACAACCTTCCACTTACCCTTGGTCGCCTGGATCCCATACGCCTGCTGCGTCTGATAGGTCCCCAGGGATGCAAAGCCTGCGTTGCTCAACTGCGTCTCGTACTCGCTGGACGCGACCTGTACAGGGCCGGGAGCTCCAAGTGTGACTTGCCAGCCCGCTACTCCGGCCTGATTGCTTGTCACGGAGGAGACAATCGAGCTTCCGGACGGGAGCGGCACGCTACTCGGGAACCCCTTCGGCAGGCTGCTGGAGTTCAAATTGAACTTGGTCGTGCCATGAGCGCCCTTTACGACGTAGTTACCATGAGACCCCGACACACTTCCGCCGACGTGGCTGGCAGCGCCGATATTGCGGTTGGCGGCGCTGGGCGTCGATGCGGGGCTCGCTCCACCGCCGCACGCGGCCAGCCCTATCGCACAGCATACGAAAACTGCAAGCCGCGCAACGGTTGCCCCCCTCATGCTCCCAAATCGCTCAGCACCGTCAACACCACTAACGCGCTTCGCACCGCTACGCATCGCATCACAACCTCCGTCATCGGCTCGAGATCACGCTATCTTACCAATATGCAAGGCTGCATCGGCCATACGGCTCCGACCGAGCAATCACAGTGGGGACATGTCGATGAACGCGATGGGGGCTGGCGATGGGGGCTGGCAACGCAACAGCTGAGAGGACCACGACGATTCGCACGTGAGGAGGGCACATTGGCAGAGCATTCGCATCATTGGCGATGGCTGCACATATACCAAACCGCGCACCTGACGTGATTGGCTCATCTCGGCTGGCTCATGTGTGCCGTCGCTTATCGCTGGGCCTGCTCGCCGTGGCGAGCTTTGGCCTCCTCTGTACGCGGAGAGTGCGCGTCTCTGGCAACAGCATGGCACCTGCACTACAGAACGGTGACCGGCTCCTGGCAGTGCCGGCGCCACATGCGCGCCCGGGTAGCGTCGTGCTGCTTCCCGATCCCCGCTATCCGGAGCGCGTGCTGGTCAAACGGCTCGTCAGCTCCGCTCGAGACCAGGCCTGGGTTACGGGCGACAACGCAGACGAAAGCACCGACAGCAGGCACTTCGGACCTGTCCGCATCCGTGCGCCATGGTGGGTCGCGGTGTGGCGTTATGCTCCCGTCGACCGCATGGGGGCAATCCGTTCCACTCTTCCAACGCCATGAGCGCGGCGACCGAGCCGGGGCGCACGGCATGAGCCTCAGTTGCCAGCACCCAACTGCCCGGGCGAACCCAGGGACCAATCGCGGCTCGAGTGCGGTGTTACTACTGTTATCCGGCTACCATCGTAGCGATGCCTGACGACGCGAGACTTGAGCGTATCCTGGCGGAGGACTACCTGGACGACCTCTCACAGCTCTCAATGGAGCGGCTGAGGGAAATGCGAAGGGAGTGCCAGGAGATCGAGGTGACCCTGTCATACATACGCCGCCTGCTGCACGCAAAGCTGGATATCCTCCAACGATATGCAGACCAGAGAGCGGAGGGACGCGGTGGAGACATAGCGCTCCTGCTGGAGCACATGCCGGAGATACTTGCTGTCCCTGCTCGCCCTCCAGGCCCGGGCAGGCTGCCGGTGTACATGTCACCGGACACCGAGTCAGATGAACCCGCCGATGTTTACCCGGACGAGCTCCGAGGTAAGGTCGCCACGACCATGAGGACGGTTGACGACTTGGACTCGCTCGGTTCCGAGGACCTCGACAGGCTGATCGCGTCGTTGAAGGTCACCGAGTCACGTATCTCTTCTCAGCGTCGACAGCTCCATCACAGGATCGACACCTTGCAGATGGAGGTCGTGAACCGGTACCGAGGCGGGCTGGCAAACGTCGACGCCCTGCTTCGTTAGACGGTTCGGCTAGACGGTTCGGCTAGAAGATGCCCTCCAACAGATTGACGAGACATTGACGAGATTGGATTGCTCGTGGTGAAGCGAATGGCCGACTTGCCGGATCGTTGGGGTGATGTTGGAACCTTCATCAGGGAGCAGCGAAGTACGGCAAGCATGTCTCTCAGGCGGCTGTCTGAGCTGGCGGGAATATCGAACCCTTATCTGAGCCAGATCGAAAGAGGCCTGCGGCGCCCGTCGGCCGAGATCTTGCAGCAGATAGCGAAGGCGTTGCGAATATCCGCTGAGACCTTGTACGTCCGTGCCGGGATCCTGGAGCCACGAGAGGCTGGCGCCGAGCACGATGTCGACCTCGCGAGGAGCATCTTGACAGACAGGTTCCTTACCGAAGACCAGAAACAGGCAATCCTCCAAGTTTACCTGCTGTTTCGCCATGCAAACGGCACAGCGGCGCCTGGGTCAGGCCATGACGGCGGCTGAGAACTGGCGGCTGAGACCGGACGGCTGAGACCACAAGCTTCCTCCTTCTTCTCGCCACAGAGGTGTAGCCACCGTTCGAGGCGGGACGTCTCGTGGTCACTTGGTCTTTCCGTGTTCACGACCAAGGCCAAGTGGTGCTGGGAGTGCTGGACTAAGTCCTCGTCATGCCGACTATTGGAGCGTTCAGGTGCTTTCCACCCATCGATCCGTAGAACTTCGCATCCGTAGAACTTCGCATCCCTGAAGCTGAAGATGCTCTCTCTGAGGCTACGAACCAGTAGCCGTGCGGCGCAAAGCGCCCCTTCGGCACTGCACCTGAAAGTACAAGCGGCTGGTTCACAGCGCCGTTGAAGAAGTACCCGCCGCCGCTCAGTGGCGTCCATGTCACCCAGGGGCCACTACGGCATTGGCATTTCGCCGGAGACCGTTGTCGAGACTCCGGCTTAGCTCGGGGTGCTCGGCCTCACTGTGCAACCGAGCCGACCGTCGTCAGCTTCGAATGACAAGGAGATCGCGGGCTTCGGCTGCTCTGGCCAGTTGGTCGTCGAACGACCCGACGGTCGCGTGTCGATCTTCGGCGGCAAGCAGAACACAGCAATCCGGCATCTTCAAGCCAGTGCTGGCGCGCAGGCGGGCAAGGGGAATGGCGGCATTTGCGGGGAACGTCAGCTCGTCGACTTCAAGCTCTCGCAGGGCGGACTGCGCCGCATCCAGCTGGCCGGTCCGAGCCGGCGCGACCAGAACCTCCCCCAGCGTCAGAGAGTTGGCACCGAAATCATCATCGACCGCGGCGCTCAGAAGCGCCTCGGCCCTCGCATGTAGCTCGTCGTCAGCATCGAGGTAGGCGATGAGGACACTCGCGTCAAAAACGATCAAGCTGGCCACTCCTGGCGTAGCTCACGTAGATAGTCCGGTCCGTAGGCGCCCGTGAGCACGCCACTGTTGCGTCGGACGGCCGCCAGCCGGGACTGCCGGCGCTCATCGCTGGCTTGTTGAGCTGCGTGGTGGCCCTCGATTGCCAAGCGAGCCAGTAGTTGAGCGCGACTCAGTGTGGGCCATCGCAGCGCGGCCGCGTCCAAGGCCGCCGCGAGCTCGTCGGTCTCGGTTACGAAGTGGCGCGGACGGGTTGTCGGCATAGCAGTTAGTGTAGCACCTACTTGGGCGCGTGCTACACCTGTTACGAGCAGAGCCCGCTCGGCCGGGTGTGCCTCGTCGGTACCTTATCTCTGTGCATGCAGCCTATGTAAGCGTGGCGGTCAGGTCCCCGGTAGTGGCGTACGGGACCAGGACCAGTACATATGATCCATTGGGATTTTATGCCATAGCGGCATGCGCTAGCTCAACCGGAGGCGCCTTAAGGCCATCCTCTTGTTCAGCTGTCGTCCGAGCACGCGCATGTGTCGAATGGTGGACATTGACCAATTATGTTGCGAAATGACGAGATGCCGTGGGCCCGTCCGAACGGCGCCTGGCCGCAGCCATCAGATAACCGTGGCATCGTTCACTTGCGGGCCATCGCGCCTCAGGTCGGGCGAAGGCGCCAAGAGCCGAGCGTGCGGATTGCGGCACGATCACGGCAGCCTGCCCAGTCTCGCCGACCACCGTGACGCCACCACCGAAATTGACACGTTCGCGCCGTCCGGCACTCGAGTGTCATGACCCAACACGAGGATTAAGTGGGCTGCTCAACGCCGTCGGTAGGCCGAGTGTCGGTGTTGAACACGATGAACAGTGACCGTCTTCGTAGCGTCATCAACGCTGTAGATGATCCGCTAATCGCCACGCCGCGTCGAAAACAGCCCGGCGAGCTCTCGCGCTAACGGTTTGCCCAGCTGGCGAGGGTTTTCGACAATGGGGCCGCGAAGCGCTGCCAAGGCGGCATCTCGGATCTTTGCGGGGAGTTGGTTCAGATGACGACCCTCAGGGGTGATCCGAACCTCGTAAACCCGGTCATCCCTCGGCCAGGGGCACAGACTCACCCCACTCCTGCTCCCGTCTCGACCTCGCCAGCGAGGCCACGAGCTCTGCGTCTCGCATTATGTCCAGGGTCTCTTCGAGCGACTCAAGGTCGTCGGAGCTAACGAGCACAAAGGACGGCCTGCCATTTCGAGTCACCAGAATCCACTCATGTTCCCGCTCGACCCGTTCGGCAAGCTCTGAGAGATGGGCCTTCACCTCAGAAATCGCAAGAACCTCGGCCATAGGTCAGTACCTTGACTCATCTGGCAAGCCCTCGCAGGCTCGCTCTTGCGTGTTGGCGCCAAGCACGCCAGCCCCAGCGTCGCGACTGCCGGGGCGTGCTTGCTGCATCCCTCCTGCCGGCCTCAGCGCCGGTTCCGTTCGGCTCGACATCAGGCTGCCCTGGAGCGACGGGCTGCCCAACCCGTGCAGCCCGGGTGGTGGTCTATTCCACCGTGGCGATGTGCCTGTGGACCGACGTGGGCTCAGGCGAGGTCGCGCGAGACCGCCCGCCGGTTACTTGAAGCCAATGGCGCGCAGGCACTCCTCCTGGCGGGCGTCGACCACCGAAGTCGCCGGAGACGGTGCTCCTGGAGATCTAGCCCACCTCGTCGTCCAGCACGCGATCCGAGCGCTCGCCACGGCTGGCGCAGAGCCGGGAGATCTCGGCCCGGACCGCATCTCGTTCGTCGCCACACTGCGCGTAGTGCGCCGCTACCACGTCAACGACAAGGCCAATTCCTTTTCCCTGAGCGTCTGGTCAAGGCGCCCTGCGAGACCAGAGCCCGGACGCTGCGACGGCTGAAGATGCGCCGCCTGCAGCTCAACGCGAGGGGATCCAGCACAAGATGTCCAAGTGGCCTCTCGCGCGCGCCCACCACCGCAGTCCTGCACGTCCTGACGCCCCTCTCAGCAACACCATCGCCATCACCGGTCCCTCGAACACCAAACCTCGGGAACGCCGGGGCGCCGCTACTAACGGGCCCTCTCGGCGTCCACGACACCGAGAACACGTGGTGCAGAGGACGTGTGGTACCGGGGAGCCAGGTGGTACATAGGCTACGGGCTAGCCATCCCGACTATCGGCGCGTTGAGATGCTTGTTCCCCATCGAGCCGTAGAACTTCGCATCCCCGAAGCTGAAGATGCCGCCATCAGAGGCTACGAACCAGTAGCCCATGCCATCAGGGGTAGAGGCCATCCCGACTATCGGCGCGTTGAGGCGCCTGCCACCCATCGAGCCGTAGAACTTCGCATCCCCGAAGCTGAATATGCCGCCATCAGAGGCTACGAACCAGTAACCTCCACCATCTGGGGTAGAGGCCATGCCGACTATCGGCGCGTTCAGATGCTTGTTGCCCATCGAGCCGTAGAACTTCGCATCCCCGAAGCTGAAGATGCCGCCATCAGAGGCTACGAACCAGTAACCCCCACCGCCTGGGGTTGCCGCCATGCCGACTATCGGCGCGTTGAGGCGCCTGTTACCCATGGAGCCATAGAACTTCGCATCCCCGAAGCTGAAGATGCCGCCATCTGATGCTACGAACCAGTAGCCCCCACCATCTGGGGTAGATGCCATGCCTACTATCGGCGCGTTCAAGTGCTTGTTGCCCATGGAGCCGTAGAACTTCGCATCCCCGAAGCTGAAGATGCCGCCGTCACTTGCTACGAACCAGTAGCCTCCACCGTCTGGGGTGGAGGCCATGCCGACTATCGGCTTGTTCAGGTGCTTTCCACCCATCGAGCCATAGAACTTCGCATCCCCGAAGCTGAAGATGCCGCCGTCTCGTGCTACGAACCAGTAGCCATGCGGCGCCTGCGGCACTGTGCCTGAGAGCACAAGCGGCTGGTTCACGGCGCCGTTGAAGAAGTAGCCCGCCGCCGCGCAGAACGTCACGCTCGGACACGATACGGAGTCAAGGTAATTGCTCTGAGATCCAGGAGCAGAGAGCGCCGCAGGACGGTCGACCGACCACGACGCGCCGTTCCACACCACGATGACGTTCTGATACGTGCTGGTTCCAAGCTCTATCGACCCAACCGCCACGCAGTAATCGGCCGCGGCGCATGACACTCCGTTCAGCTGGTCCGCCCCTCCGGAAAAGCCTGTCGCGGGCGGTTCCGGGACGGAAAGCGACTCCGATCCGTCACGTGACCATGCGGCGCCGTTCCAGGTGAGGACGACGTTCCACATCCCATCCGAATTCTCGTAGTACCCCACCGCCACGCAGAAGCTCGGGCTCGCACACGACACAGCGTTCAGCGCGTTGGTCTGCGTTACCGATGAAGAGAGCGACGGCGAAGAGTCAAGCGACCATGTGGTCCCGTCCCAAGTGAGGACTAGGTTCTGGTCGATGCTCGGGCTCTGGCTGGATGCGGGAGGAAGCGCGTAGTAGCCGACAGCGACGCAGTAGCTCGCGCTCGCACACGACACAGCGTTCATATTGTTGCCCTGCGATGTCGACGTCGACAGCGATGGCGAGGAGTCAAGCGACCACGTGCTCCCGTTCCAGGTGAGGACAAGGTCCTGGTCCATGCTCATGCTCTGGCTGGACGCTGGAGGGAGCGCGTAGGCGCCAACTGCGACGCAGAAGCTCGTGCTTGCACACGACACGCCGGTCAGATGGGCTCCCTGCGAATTCGATGGCGAGAGCGAAGCGGAGTCGTCAAGCGACCAGGTGCTCCCGTTCCAGGTGAGGACGAGGTTCTGGAAGGTGTTCGCCGAGCTCTCGTAGTACCCGACCGCGACACAGAAGCTCGGGCTCGCACACGATACGCCATCCAGCGACGCGCCGTCGGACGCCGCTGGCGAAAGCGACGCAGAGTCATCGACAGACCAGACGGCCCCGTTCCAGGTGAGAATGAGGTTCTCGGAAGCGGCATCCGTCGGTTGGTAGCTCCCTACTGCTACGCAATAGCTCTGCGACACGCACGAGATCGAGTAGAGGTAGTCCTGCTGGGGACCCGAAGTAGCCAGCGATGCGGAGTCGTCCAGGCTCCAGGCGCTTCCATTCCAGACAAGAATCAGGTTCAATATCCCATTCGAGCTCTCGTAAGACCCGACCGCGACGCAGAAGATCGGGCTCGCACACGACACCGCGTTCAACACGTTGGCCTCAGATGTCAATGTCGACAGCGGTGGCGGGGAGTAAAGCGTCCAGGTGCTCCCGTTCCAGGTAAGAACCAGGCCTACGTACGGCCCATTGGACCCTGATGGCCAGCTATACCCGGCGGCGGCGCAGAAGCTCGGGCTCGCACACGAGACCGACGCGAGGCTGCTCTCGGCGTTTCCCGACACAGACAGCGATGAGGCGTCATCCATGCTCCAGGCGCTCCCGTTCCAGGTGAGGATGAAATCCCGGTAGAGTTGCTCGACGACTGTGGTCACGACGTACGTGTACGTATATCCCACCACGACACAAAAGCCTGGACCAGTGCACGAGATCCCCATGACCATGTTGCTCACCGAAGAAGAGGTAGACAGCGACGCCGAGGAGTCAAGCGACCAGGTGGTCCCGTTCCAGGTCAGAACGAAAACCTGGTAATACCGTTGGCTTGTCGCTTGAGAGAAGTAACTGCCTGCCGCGACACAGAAAGTGCCGCTCACACACGATATGGACTGGACATGGCTGATGAAGTCGTGGCTCGTGGTCGCGCTCGTCCCCGATACCGAAAGTGACGGTGAATCGTCAATGGTCCACGTGCTGGCATTCCAGGTGAGAAGGTAAACCTGGCCCAACGACGCAGGGCCCGAGAAATAGCCACCAGCAACACAATAGCGATTGCTCGCACACGAGACGGAGGTGAGCACGCTGAACGGCTCGATCACCGATGGGGGCGACAGGGAAGGCGAGTCCTGAAGGCTCCAGCCGAAGCCGTTCCACATCACGAGCAGCCCCAGACGCTCGATGCCCTCTGGGTCGTAGTAGCCGACGGCAACGCAATAAGTCGTGGACACACACGAGACAGAGGTGAGCCGGTTGTTCTCGTCGATGGGGTCCGACAGTGACGGCGACGCATCGACGTTCCACTTGGCGCCGTTCCAGGTTAGGATCAGGTTCTGGTTAATGCTGCCGTTGTTGTAGTAGCCGACCGCAACGCAGAAGCTGCTCGACACGCAGGAGACCGACGCCAGGTAGTCGTTCTGGAGCCCCACGGTGCCCGGCACTTGTTTGACGGACCAAGGCGAGCCTGCTGCCGACTTGCCTGCTGCCGACGCCGCACGAGATGAAGAAAGGGCCATCACCGAAGCGAGCAGCACGGCGAGCAGGGCTACGGCCAGCAAGCTGCGGCCTGTCGAGCGCGCCTGGTTCATCAGGCTCCACCGTGACCGACGGCGCCCGCCATCTCGACGCCGTCCTCGCTTACAGCCCCAGTCAGATCTTCGTAGTAGCGGGTGAACTTCTCACGCGAGATGGACAGTATGTACTGATCGAAGTACCTGCCCTGGTAGAAGTGATGCTCCTTGAGGACGCCTTCGACCTCGATGAGATCAGGGACCGCGTCAGCGATTGTCTCGTAGGTGAACTCGAGCGCCTCGAAGTAGACCTTGCGAAAGCTCCAGGTGGAAAAGAGGTAGTTGATGAAGAGCCCAACTGCTTCGATCCCGATGCCAGAGCCCACCAGCTCGGGCGCCATGACGACCCCGGCATAGACCGTGCCGCTCCTGGGGTTCGCCTGGTATGCGACGACAAGACCGAGCACGTCAGCCTTGCGAAGCGTAGAGACGACGAACTGCGCATGGACTCCGGAGTGGATCTCGCGGACGAACACCTCGAACGGCGGCACGACCCCGCCGTAGCGCCAGCGAAACCCCGTCTCCTCCGACGTCTGGAGCATGTAGAGCCGCTGGTGGTCCATTGGCATGATCGGGCGCAGCCACACCCGTCCTCCTGCCATACGGAGCCTGCTCGGTGAGAAGGCTGCCTTCTTCGAAGACACACCCTCAGCAGAGGCTTCATTAGCGCTGTCGTGCGCCGTGTCGTCTGTGCCTTCTGTGCCTGTCCGGCTCGATCGAGCAAGTGGACGCTGTGAGAGCTCGCAGTAGTAGCGGTGCAGGGAACCAACGGTCTCAGACGCCTCTACGAACTCAGTGCCGTCTGTGATCTGCATTGCGTCGTCAATGTCGAGTCCAAGTAGGTCGCACAGGCTTACGGCCAGCTCCACCATCTGGATCGACCTCACACCGAGGTCGTCCACGAGGCTCGTGTCGTGCTCGATGAGCTCAGGATCTTCATCCAGACACTTCGCAAGGAACCCTGCGAACTCGTCGAAGTCCAGGACCCGAACGCTCTCCCTAGGATCGGCCACTAGACCGGCTCCGGTCCTTCGCGAGCAGCCACAGAGAGTTCATTGCGCCAGGGAGAGATCGAGATCGCATGCGGACAGGTAGCGCTCATAGCCAACCTCCCCTCCCCTACGGGCTCTGGCGAGAAGAGGTCAACGTGTTCACGTTGAACGTATAGATCGCACCGTCTACAGCCTTCAGCGTCACGATGCCTCCTGCAACGCTCGTCGGGGTTAGGGCTCCATCCGGCAGGGCAGTGATGTACGTCGTGCCGCTGCTACCTGGATATTTATTATGAAAAGGAAGCGTCACAAGATGCCCATCTCGCAACACCGCATGGACAACCTGGATCCTCCGGCTCCCCCAATTCACAACAAGGATCCCTTTCCCAAGTCCGTTCGCCTGCAGGCCGCCAGCGTAGAAGTTGAAGTTGATAGTAGCCGTAGAGCCAAAACCCGAAGCCGTCAAGTCATTGATCCCGTACTGGCGGGCTAGCTCTTGGCGAAGCAAGCCAACGTCGTTGCCCGTATAGCCGGGCGGCGAATAAACACCGGTGAAGTTCGCAAAGGCAGGTTCCAGCTGGCCTGGCTTGTACACCGGACCGGGCGGGGGGAGGAGGGGATGCTTATACGGGATCCTGCCATGTTGCCACGGCAGCCTGCCCTCTGCGAACAGCCGGCCCCAGCGGTCCTGGCTTGCCACCTCCTTCTTGCACTTGGCCAGCATTGCTGGAGGCAACGGCTGCCAGTGCGGACACAACTGCGCCACTGTCCACGTCGGCGCCTTTAGCGTCGCCGCAGTGCTCGATCCGGAGGTGAGCCACAGTGTCAGTGCGCTCGCTGCTGCAACGCACGCGAGCACGCCAACAGCCACCTTGAGCTTCCGGCTGCTCAATTGTCTCAACTGTCGAATGTCGATAGCTTTACTCATGTCATATCCCCGTCCTGTTCACCTTTCTCGCCCTATTCCCTTGGTCTTTCTCACGCCTCTCTGAATGCCTACCTGCCCATCACCGCACCGATGCGATGCCGATGCTGGACAACTCGAGCCCCACGGTCCTAGAAGCACACCGGCTGCCCTGGATATGGATTTGTCGAAGTCACCACGTCGCTCGCGGCGCCATCGGCCGGGATACACGACGCAGCGAGCCAGGACGGCGCCGTCAGGCCAATTTGATAATCGCTGGTCCAGAACACGCCCATGTACTGGTTCTCGAGGTCGTTCCAGGCACTCTGGGTCGAGGGCACGGTGCCGTTGCCGGCGCCCGGCGACCACAAGACGCCGCTGAAGTCAATGGGGCCGGCCGGCGCGAGGCGTCCAGCCCAAGAGATCCCCTTCCACTGGGCTGCCCATGTATTGTCGTACATCTCGGGTATCGCCCTTGCCCATCCGTTGCCCCAAGCAATGTTGTAGTAGTCGCCGACTGTCCATCCCAGGCCGCACAACGTGCTCAGGCTCGCCATAGCGTTTGGTGAGCAGTCCGCCGCGCCGTAGTCGATGTACGGTTGCTGCTGTGGCGTCAAACCGAGACTGGGGTCCGTCGCGAAAAGATGATAGCCACCAGCCCACGCTCCCGCGTTGGCATAGGAGTCTGTAGACGAGCTCCATGACTCGATATCGTTCGCCCCCAGAATCGGCGCCCCGAATGTTACGTAGAAATTGTCATCCGCATATAGATTGAGCGGAACAATGACATGTGTCGCCCAGTCGGCGCCGGCCCAGGCGCTCGCCGATGAACTTGAGTTGACGAACGTGCCGTAGTTGCTGGTGCCGATTGCGAACACCACTGGATTGGTGGGAACTCCGCCACAGATAGACCAACCATACAGGTACTCCTCGGCGTCGCCCACGATCTGCTGGTCTGACAGGAACGCTCCCGGCGTTGAGGGTGAATCCCCCGGCATCACGGCACCTCTAGTCCCGTCGATCGCGTACTGCATACCGAAGTCCAAGATCTCGTACATGGGCTCGCTCGAGCCGATCACACGAATTGCCGACTGGGCTCCCTGAGCGTCACGACAGCCGAGAACCTCGAAGCCGGTCAGCGTGTACGAGGTGACGCCAACAGTCACTGTCATCTCGCCGTCCTGCGTGAAAACGGTGACGTACTCGCTCGAGGTGTCCCCCGGCCATGGCTGTCCGTATCCGCAGCCCAATCCCAAGACGCAATAATGCGGCGACATCCCACGGCTAATCGCGCCCGGTCGGCGTTGCGCATGAATGGACGCCGGCGCACCGGCGCCAATGCTCGCCACGGCGCCAGCCGCCCCTGCCCCTGCGCCTGCGGCGCCCAACATGCCTGACGCTACAAGCTTGAGGCTACTACGCAGGCCAGGAAGACGAATCAAGCGGGCGGAGTACCTCGCGCCATCGCCGACTTCCACCCCGCTCGAGCCAGCCTTGCCGATCGCTGCTCTACCGGTCGGCCCACCACCAAGCTCCGGCCCTGTGCGTTCGCTGCACAGCTCATCCTGCTCGCGAAGCCTACAGGCCTCCCGTCGCATGACGCGCACCCGGCTCATCGCATCGAACCCCTTTCCCCGTCTACTCCCGTTTCTCTCGAAGCATAACCTCGAGATGACCTCCAGCGTACGCTGGCTCAAGAAGGAGCGTACCCCCCCCCTCCGAAGTCTTGTCAACTGAAATAAAGCGAACGCAGTCTGCCAAGCCCCCAACCCTCGACGCTGGGCCTCGACCCCCTACGCGCCCCCAACCCTCGACCCTCGCAGTCCCTGCCGGCCCGGGGCCCGGCCCAAAGCCAGCCTACGGCTCGGCCCGGCCTATGGCCTCCCGACTATTGCGGTGCCGCAGGTGAACATGCCCGGTATCCCGCCGAGCGTGAGGCCCATCGCGAGGTCGACCCCGGAGACCTGGCGCTTGCCGGCACGTCCGAGGATCTGCGAGTACCCCTCGTAGATCATCCTGAGGCCCGTGGCGCCGACAGGATGCCCCGACGCCTTGAGACCGCCGCTCGTGTTGACCGGGAGCTCGCCGCCAATCTCGAAGGTCCCCGCGTCCACGTGGTCCTTCGCCTCCCCCTTCGCGCAGAGGCCCACATCTTCGTAGATGATCAGCTCGGTGATGGTGAAGCAGTCGTGCACCTCGAGCGTGCCAAGCTCGTGCAGCGGGTCCGTTATCCCCGCCTGCTCATATGCCTGCTTCGCCGACGCGGTCGCCTCCGGGAAGTGCGTATAGTCGTAGTCAGAGCGGGCCTGACCCGTGCCGGCCGACACGGCGAGCCCAAGACCCTTGACAAGAACGTACTCATCAGTGATCTTTGGGGCAATGTCCGCCCTACAAATGATAGCCGCCGCGGCTCCATCCGTCGTCGGCGCGCAGTCCAGCAACCCCAGCGGGTAGGCGATCGGGAAGGAGCCCACCACCTGCTCGCAGGTGACCTCCCGGTGGAAGTGCGCCTTCGGGTTGAGCGTGCCGTTGTGGTGGTTCTTCACCGCGATCTTTCCGAGGTGCTCCTTCGTCGCTCCGTAAGCCTCGAAGTAGCGTGTAGCCGCGAGGGCGAATGCTCCCGGGCCGCCTGTGCCGGCGTAGAACACCGGGTGACCCGTTGTGAAGGTGCCGGCGAGGCCGCGCTGGTCCCGGTCCTTCAGCTTCTCGAACCCGACTGCAAGCACTATGTCGTACATGCCGGCCGCGACCGCGAAGCATGCGTTGCGAAAGGTGTCCATTCCGGTAGTGCATGCGTTCTCGATCCTCGTCACCGGCATCAGATCAAGCTTCAGCGGGCGTGACGCCGCAAAGCCAGACATCGACGACGAGAGCGTTCCAACCCAGGCAGCCTCCACGTCCTTCGGCTCGATGCCCGCGTCCTCGTACGCCTCGAACGCCGCATCTACCACCATGTCCTCGCCCGATAGGTTCCAGTGCTCCCCGAACGGGGTGCAGCCCATCCCGATGACCGCCACCTTGTCTCTGATACCGTCACCCCTGCTCGTGCTCGTGCTCACTGTGGCTCCTTAGGGTCTTCGTCGCGGCTCGGTCGAGCCTTCCAGTAGTAGTGGTGTATGCCCTGGGCATCATGAAGCTTTCGAACGCACAGCTCCAGCGGCAAACCGAGCTTCGCCTCCTCGACGCCTATGTCGGTGACTGGGATGAACATCCGGGCGCCGTCTTCGAGGTCGACGATCCCCATGATCGTGGGTGGTACCGGGCTCGGCATCAGGATGTCGATCGTGAAGGTGAACAGGACGCCCTTCGCCGCCACCCTCTGTACCTCGAAGTCGTCCTTCGCAGAGCAGACCGCGCACACTCTCTGGAAGGGAAACTGCACCGTCTGGCACGCCCGGCATCGCTGGCCGTAGCGCCCGAGAACCGACGCTCGATCACGGCGCATCTGCGGCGGAGACGCGTACTCCAACCTGCGGCTCGCGGCCTCGGTCTCCATCAGCTGCTTCGTGCCGATGTACGCCGCATAGTTGGCAAGCTGCCTCGACGAGGCTACATGACCTGCTACGCCACGCCGGCGCTTCCAGCGCCGGATCGCGTCGGTCACCCGCAACACCAGCACGTCCGCGCCATCCCCATAGCCCGCGACGAGGATCCGCTGGCCGGGCGCCGCCGTCTCGAGCACGGAGACGACCTCGAGCGGGACCTGAGCCGCACCGCAGTTGCCGACCTTCGTGCCCAGATCGTCT
>JAJYWA010000134.1 GCA_021791755.1 Actinomycetes bacterium
GCCCACAGTCGCGTGGCGCAGCGTCCCGAGCATGGACACCTCGCCGCTGCAGAGCAACCACCTGCGTAGCGTCTCTTGCGCGACGACGAGCTTCTGCGTCGCGGTCGGCTACTTCTTCAACGGCCTCGTCAACCGGCCGTTGCTGGAGGTGCTCAGGGGCACGGCTTTCGTGGCCGAGGCGCCAGGCGGCTCTCTGGCTGCCGGCTCGGAGAAGTTGTACGGAGTTTCCTGTGTTGCCTCCGGCGTCTGCGGCCTGGTCGGCGACCAAGCGGCCAACGGTGTCTGGCGGGTGCTGGAAGGTGTGTACACGTCCAGTGCTTGGTCCGTGTCTCCGGGGCACCAGGGGGTGCTTTATGCCGTGTCGTGCGCTAGTGCGACCAGTTGCATGGCAGTCGGTGATCGGGTCGGGCTCGCCGCATGGCAGGCGCTTGCAGCGTCCTACTCGGGCGCCAGCTGGTCGGCGGTCACCGTAGGCGATACCGCCACGACCGAGGCGAACGTCCTACGGGGTGTCTCCTGTCCCGGCACGTCTTACTGTGTCGCGGCCGGCTCCTACTGGAACGGCGCGCTCTGGCAGACGCTCGTCGACACATGGGACGGCTCGGCCTGGTCGATCACCCCGACGCCCGACACACCTGCGCCGGAGGACGACTACTTGTACAGCGTCTCATGCGCGTCACCGGCCTATTGCATCGCGGCCGGTGCGCATGTCACCCATGGGTTGATCGAGACCTTCGACCGGGGCGCCTGGAGGATCACCGCCAGCCCTGACAGCTCAACCTCCTCTTGGGACACGCTCTGGGGGACGTCATGTGCGGCTGTGGCATCCTGTGTGAGCGTAGGCACTCGTGGTATCTTCAACGGCACGGTACGCCAGACCTGGGTCGAGCGCTCTGGCTCCCCAGGTGTGCAGGGGTACTGGATGGCCAGCTCTGCTGGATCGGTGATCGGCTTCGGCAATGGGTACTTCTATGGCTCGGCTGACCGCGTCCTCGAGCCCGGCGGCGCTCCTGGCGGGCAGTCGCCGGTGATCGGTATCGCAAAGGGACCGTATGCGCTTGGCTACTGGCTGGTGGCCTCCGACGGGGGGATCTTCAGCTTCGGCGACGCTCAGTTCTACGGCTCGATGGGTGGGAGGCGTATCAACAAGCCGATCGTAGGCATCGCAGCCACCCCCGATGGCAGGGGCTACTGGCTGGTGGCCTCCGACGGGGGGATCTTCAGCTTCGGCGACGCTCAGTTCTACGGCTCGATGGGAGGCAGGCTGCGTAGCGCAGCAGGCATTGCGAGCACCGGCAGCTGACGAGCCGGTAGTTGGTCAAGGCTCGCGATCAGTGGAGCGCTCAGTGATGATCAACCGCAAAGGGTCCTTGCCAATGCAGAGGTGAAGAGTCCTGCGTCGGTGACCACTCCAAGGGCTTGGTGGCTGCCTCGGTCAGCGAGCTTGGTGACCACTGCGTGGTTGATGTCGACGCAGTAGGTCTCGACCCACGATGGCAGGAGGTTCCCGGTTGCTATCGCGTGCAACGTAGATGCGAGGATGATGGCCACCTTTACGCCATCGAGGTGGGATCTCATGGTGTCGGCAGCGAGGACCGTGTCGGTGATGACGTCAGGGAGAGGGCCATCGTCGCGCAGTGATCCGGCCAGGACGAACGGTACCGCCTTCCGCACCAACTCGTACATGACGCCTGATCGCAGATAGCCGGCGTCTACCGCTGCTGATATGGAGCCGTACCTGCGTACTGCGTTGATCACCCGTAGGTGGTTTGCATGACCTCCCCTGTGTTGGGCGCCGTCGCCCACTCCTACCCCGAGGGACGTACCCAGCACGTTGGACTCGATGTCGTGGGCGGCGAAGCCGTTTCCCGCGAAGATCAAGTCGATCCACCCATCTTTGACCAAGCGAGCAAGCGCCGGGCCTGCGCCGGTGTGGATCACGGCAGGTCCGCAGACGGCCAGCGTTCGCCCAGCAGGGCTCGCGGCTCGAGCGGCGCGAACCCGTTCCGCTATGTGCGCCACGATCATCTCCTTGGGCTTCTCCGAAGACGCCTCTGAGCTCATGAATTCGAAGGCGGTTGTGTCACGAGGCCGCTCTGGGGTCCCGACGCGTACGCCCGTCTCTCCCACGACGGCGAGGTCGCCCGCTCTCACCCTGTGCATCGGCACTGCACGCAGTGTGCTTGTCTCGGTATCGAAGACGAGCCCGCAGTCCATCTCAGGCATCGCCACATCGAACCATCGTCCCTCGATCAAGGCCATGGTGGGAAGGTTGGTCGTGGAGTAAAACCCCTCTGGCAGCACGCCGTCGTGCTTGCACGTGACCAGGGTTGCGTTTTCGACAGCAGCAGTCTTGTTGACCCCGTAGGCGTGGAGATCGCTGAGGAGGTCTTCGAGTCTCTGAGCGTCTGATGCGGAGACGTCGATGACCACGTGGCTCTTGTCCAGGTTCGTACGGCCGATGGTGATATCTGTGATGCGATAGTCGGCGCCGCTCGCGAGGATGCGGTCGAGGATCATCGCGAGCGTCGGTGAGTCGATGACGTGCCCCGTCAGCTCGACGGTCTCTGTGATCAACTTCCCGACTGCTCCCGGTGTTCCAGGGCGCGTCGTCTTGGGTCGCCAGTGCTCATTTGAGCGAAGCCTAGCGCGCACCAGGGCTTGGTTCTCAGCCGCTGGATCAGGAACTACGCAGTACTTGCTCGTGGCTCCTATCGTGCAGGTGTCCGATCGCGCTGAGATCGCGCTGGCGCATTCGGAGAGCGTTCAGAGGTCGATCGTGAGGAGGCCCCCTCGCTGAGGCCGCGCCGAAGCGACGAGGCGGCGCGGGCTCTGTGATCCGCGCCTGTGAAGCGCTCGGATAGCATGCCCTAGGTGGCAAGAGCTTATGACGTTCAAGAGATAGAGCGTAAGTGGCAGGGGCGATGGCGGGAGAGCGCCGACTACGAGGTTGACGACGACGATCCGCGCCCCCACTACTACGTGCTCTGCATGTACCCGTACCCGAGCGGGCCCGCTCATCAGGGCCACGTTCGCAACTACACCTTCGGAGACCTCATGGTCCGGTACCGGACTATGAAAGGGTATGCAGTCCTCTCGCCTATAGGCTTCGACTCCTTCGGGCTGCCGGCCGAGAACGCGGCCATCGCCACCGGGATCCACCCTCGAACCTTCACGGACCAGCGGATCGAAGAGCTAAGGGAGAGCCTCGTGTCGCTGGGCGCCGTCTATGACTGGAGGAGGGAGGTCCGTAGCCATGATCCGGCTTACATCCGCTGGACCCAGTTCATCTTCAAGCGATTCTTGGAGGCTGGGCTCGCCTACCGAGGCGCCGCGCTGGTGAACTGGTGCCCCGGATGCCAGACGGTGCTGGCCAATGAGCAGGTCCTTGCCGACGGCTCGTGCGAGCGCTCGGGCGACGAGGTGGAGAAGCGAAGCTTGGAGCAGTGGTTCTTTCGCATCACGGCGTACGCGGATGAGCTCTTGAGAGATCTCGACGCACTTGACTGGCCGGAGAGGGTCAAGGTGATGCAGCGGAACTGGATCGGACGCTCTGAAGGCGCGGAGCTGGACCTCGAGGTGTACGAGCACCCGGGGAAAGCCGTCAGGGTGTTCACTACGCGACCGGATACATTGTTCGGAATGACATACGCGGTGCTTGCGCCTGAGCACCCGATGGTCGACGAGCTGACGACTCCTGAGAATCGTGGCGTGGTGGACGCGTTGCGCGAAAGCGCACGTCGCTCTTCAGAGATGGAGCGCACCTCTGTGGGGTCGGGTCTGGAAAAACGTGGAGCTTTCACCGGCAGCATGGTCCTGAACCCTGTCACGGGAAAGCCCGTGCCGCTGTTCATAGCGGACTACGTCCTCATGTCCTACGGCACGGGAGCCATCATGGCGGTCCCTGCCGAAGACGAGCGTGACTGGGAGTTTGCCCAACTTCACGGCCTCGAAATAGTCCGGACAGTCGAGGCGCCGAGCTCATTCGACGGGGGGGCATGGACGGGTGACGGGATCAAGATCAACAGTGAGTGGCTGAACGGGCTGAGGACCGATGAGGCGATCCAGCGCGCGATCGCCTGGCTCGAAGAGCATGGTGTTGGAAAGCGCTCTGTCAAGTACCGTCTCCGCGACTGGCTCGTAAGCCGCCAGCGCTACTGGGGCTGCCCGATCCCGGTAGTCTACTGCGGCTCCTGCGGCATTGTCCCGGCGCCAGACGAAGAGCTACCGATCATCGCTCCTGACGATGTCCAGTTGCTCCAGACCGGAGAGTCACCTCTCGCGTCGCACCAGGGTTTTGTGCACACGACATGTCCGAAGTGCTCGGCTCCGGCGCGGCGAGAGACGGACACGATGGACACGTTCGTCGACTCCTCCTGGTACTTTCTTCGCTTCTGCGACCCATGGTCCATCGACAAGCCCTTCGACCAGGAGGCCGTCGAGCGGTGGATGCCGGTAGACCAGTACATAGGGGGGATCGAGCATGCGATACTCCACCTTCTGTACGCGAGGTTCTTTACGAAGGCGCTCGCTGACGTCGGGATCGCGCCATCAGGGCTGAGGGAGCCGTTCTCACGCCTGTTCACGCAGGGCATGATACGGCTTGGAGGGACGAAGATGTCCAAGTCCAAGGGAAACCTCGTGGCGCCCCAGGAGTACTTTCGGACGGTCGGGGCAGATGCCTTGCGTCTCTACCATCTCTTCGTGGGGCCACCGGCAGATGACGTCGACTGGTCCGAGCAGACCGGCGAGTTGATCGAAGGCTGCGCCAGGTTCCTGGACAGGGTGTGGCGGCTTGCTCTGGAAGAGGTCCCGGCGACAGCGCCAGGGGCAGGAGCGGGGGTGGGGAGCGCGGGCCAGCCGGACCCGGTGGGGAGCGCGGGCCAGCCGGGCGTCGACGATCAGTTGAAGAGGGCGGTTCACCGGGCGATAGCGAAGGTGACCGACGATCTCGATAGATGGTCGTACAATACCGCCGTCGCAGCCTGTATGGAACTGGCGAATGCGATCTCCCGGTACAGGCGGGATGGCGCTGCCGCTCGGGAGATCGGAAAGGCCATCGACGCGCTGGTCCTGCTGCTTGCCCCCATGGCGCCGCACCTCGCTTCCGAGGTCTGGGAGCGCCGTCACGGACCGGGAGCGATGGTCCACCGCGAGAGCTGGCCCATCTGCGACCCTGAGCTCTTGACAGATGAACGAGTGACAATGGTGGTCCAGGTCAATGGCAAGGTTCGTGATCGCCTCGAAGTCAATGCCTCCGCCGCAGAAGAGGATGTCGTCCGCGAGGCACTCGCGTCGGCGAAGGTGCAGGAGGCCCTTGGCGGGGTGGCTCCTCGGCGTATAGTTGCGAGGCCTCCTAGGCTTGTCAACATAGTCGTCGATCGCTGACTGGCTATTTCGGTCTCCCGTAGGCGGCTCGTTCAAACTTGTACATTTGATGTACAACACCTTGCCTGTTGCGTCCTGAAAACTGGACCAGCCCTGCGGGTGAGAGTCCCGTCCGGGTAAACGCCGGAGAGCCCGGTAGCAGGCCCCGGTCCGTCGTCGAGAGGTG
>JAJYWA010000135.1 GCA_021791755.1 Actinomycetes bacterium
GGAGCGTGCAAGCGAACTGCTTGCTGAGAAGCGTTCATCGGGTCCGCCTGCCTCCAAGGCGAAGCTCGTCTCGAAGAAGGCGGCGCCGAAGAAGGCGGCGCCGAAGAAGGCGCCAGCCAGGAAAGCGGCGACCAAGAAAGCGGCGCCGAAGAAAGCGCCAGCCAAGAAGGCGGCGCCGACCAGCGGTGACAATCTCTAGTCTTCCGGCACAGAGACCCGCAGGTCGTCTCGATCCTTGTCGAGCGGGGCGTCTCATTGCGCTCGAGGGCGGAGAGGGGTCTGGAAAGTCCACGCAGGCGGCGCTGCTTGCATCTCGGCTGAGCGCGATGCTCACCAGGGAACCGGGTGGCTGCGAGCTGGGTGAGCGTATCAGGAGCATCGTGCTCGAGGCGCCTGGAAGGAAGATCGCCGGCCGCGCGGAAGCGTTGCTGTTCCTTGCTGCCCGCGCCCAGCACGTTGCAGAGGTGATCCAGCCGGCGCTGGCTGCTGGCAGATGGGTGGTGGTGGACAGGTTTGCTGGCTCGACACTTGCCTATCAGGGATACGGGGCGGGTCTCGACTTGGCACAGCTCGCGAGAGTTTCGGAGTGGGCCGTCGACGGTGTCGCTCCGGATCTGACGGTGCTGATCGACATCTCTCTGGAGTTGCTCGGCTCGCGCGCCGCCGGGCGAGGGGGGCCGCTGGATCGCTTCGAGAGCGAGGACCGTGACTTTCACGACCGAGTTCTGGAAGGCTACCGGGAGATGGCGCGTGCGGATCCTGAGCACTGGGTTGTGGTTGACGGTGCAGGGCCGATCGAAGAGGTAGCGGCTGTCATACTTGCTCTGGTCGTAGAGCGCATTGGGGTGGCGCCCGGTGGTGAGCTACCCGGTGGTGAGCAATGGCCGTAGATGTCTCTGTTGACGACGAGACGGGCCGATGAGCAAGCTGTACGCCGGTCTCGTCGGCCAGGACGCTGCGATCAGGGAGCTCGAGCTTGCCGTCGCGGCTCCGGTGCATGCTTACCTCTTGGTGGGTCCAGCCGGAACCGGTAAACGTGCCGCTGCCGTCTCCTTTGCCGCCGCGCTCTTGTGTCGCAACGGAGGCTGTGGCGACTGCATCGATTGTCGGCAGGCACTTGCCGAGAGGCACGCAGGCCTGCTCGTGGTGGAGCGCCGGGGCGCATCGCTGGAGATGGACGAGGTTCGTGAGGTTGTCCGGATAGCCTCGATCCCCCCACCAGAAGGCCAGCGCCAGGTAGTGGTCGTCGTTGATGCTCACCTGGCTTCGGCGACGGGTCCCGCATTGCTGAAGACCCTCGAGGAGCCGTCGCGAGGCACCGTGTTCATCCTCACCGCCGAGCCGCTTCCACCATCTCTCGAGACCCTTGCGAGCAGGTGTGTCAGGGTGAGCTTTCGTCTCGTTTCCCCAGCGACCATCTCTGAGCGGCTGGTCTCGCTCGGGGCCGATCCGGGAGCTGCGGAGAAACTTTCGATAATGGCTCAGGGAAGCTCTGTTCGTGCACTCACCTTGTTAGAGGATCCGGGGGCCGTAGTCAGGTACGACATGTGGCGATCAGTGTTGGGCACACTTGACGACAGTGGGAGCACTGTGGCTGATCTTGTGGACCGGTTGCTGGCGGCTTGTGACGAGTCCTCTGAGGTGCTGCGGGGCCAGCAGGCCGCAGACGTGGAAGCGCTCGCGAAGATGAACGCTGTGACCGGTGAGCCTGCGTCTCGGGGACGCAAGCAGCTGGAGGAGCGTCACCACAGGGAGGAGCGAAGGTGGCGGACCGACGAGCTCCGAGCTGGACTGGCAGCTCTCTCCGGCGCGTGCAGGGATCGGCTGCTCGAGATCCTCGCGGGCCGCGACTTCGCAGCAGGCACCGGGGCGTCCGGGCTCCTTGCGTCGATAGACAGCATCAGCGCAGCGTCCCGTTCGCTGGTTCGCAACCCGAATGAGACGTTGCTGCTCCAAGCGCTCCTCATAAAACTGAGCGGACTGGCAGGGACCTGACCTTCGGCCCAGGGCGGCTTCGTCTGAGCGGCCTGGATCCGCTGTCACCCCTGGCTCTAAGCGGAGGTGCGCCATCAACGGTAGTAGGATCGGACGACAGCCCCTTTGTCCAGCCCGGGTAGCTCAGAGGCAGAGCAGCTCACTCGTAATGAGCAGGCCAGGAGTTCGAGTCTCCTCCCGGGCTCGGAAACGCCGCAGGCTCCGACGTAGCAGGCAAGTGCCAGGGGAAAGGCGCGCGGCTAACCAGCTGATGCCGCCATCCCGGCTGGTGAAAGCTACCGCCCGGTAGCTTGGAGACGTTCCGACCGCTGCACAGCGGCCTTGGGTTGCTCCCCTGTTCAGGTGCAAGCCGATGAAGCCTGCCTGGCTGCAGTAGACGGCACTGATCACCGTTGACCTGTGGGTGATCTAGAAGATGCTTAGACCCCAGATCGTATGGCGTCCCGGCCCGCGGGCTGTACTGGCTCCTGGACAGATGCCCCGGATGAATAGCCATGTAGGGGTTGGACGCAGGAAGCAGGGTTCCGCATGACGCGAGCAGGGCCAGTAACGCCGTGGACAGGACGAGGTTCTTCGTTCAAGCGAAGGCGTCGGGATCACGTACCCGACCCTGTTGGGTCAGAGGCCTCCGCTCCGAGAAGGAGCTGGCACGACCACAAAGGCGCACCTGACGACGGCAGCTGGCCTTACCGAGCCTCCTGGACGGTGTAGAAGATGTTGGCCCATAGCTGCATGGGACCGTTGCCGTTCCCGCTGGAGTTCGTTTCCACTACCAGCGAGTGCTCGAACTGTATGCCACTCCGAGGGAAGTAGTGCAGCGAGAACCACGGTCCATCACCTTGGCACGGTGATGAACCTCCATACACGGAACCACCACCCGTGTTCTGGCTCCAGTATGTCGCCCAGCTCACCCAGCTGCGAAAGGCCAAGTTCCCATCGGCAATGACGATGACCAAGGTGTCCCCGACGTAGCCGCAGCTTCCTCCGGGCACCGAGTTCGCGACCTGCATGCCGGTCAGCTCGCCCGCGCCGCTCACATTGACCAGGGTGTACCACTGGCCCTGCGGAACGTTCGTCCACGGCCCGTAGAATACACCCTGCGAGCTCGCGGACTCGTTCTGTACCTGAACACGGCCAGCCGAGTTGATCGGGAGGTTCCCTACGTTCACCGTCGGGGTGTTCGAGACGGAGACGTTCACCGGGGGGAGCGAGGAGTGAGCGGTGTTCGCTCCAGCGGGCGAGGCTGTGAGCGCTGCGACCGCGCCGAAGCCGGCGCCGATCATGAGCATCGCACCTCCAGCCAGCACGCCGAGCCCGGAGCACGCCACCCGAAGCTGCCGGTCAGCGCTTGTGGCGCTGTGTCGTCTGTCTCCCGCGGCGATCTCCCTGCCCCGCGAGCCCCTGATCGTGCCCATGCGCCAAACCAAGCCCATTGCTGCCTCCCGGCATCTGCATTCCCTAACCTACTGAATGCCGCGCAAGTTTACCCCCCCTCCCCCCGAAGAGCAAGTCAACCGAGTTGACTCACGAGAAACCTCCGCGTAGCCCCGTACGTTGCCTCACCTGAGATCTCCGCCTGAGAGCGCGAATCGACAGGTGCAGTGGCGCTGGGATACGCCTCAGCGATGGAGCTCTCGATGAGTCAGCGCAAAGCAGTCACCAAGATGAAGGCCCTGGCCTACAAGCGAGGCTCGAGAGCGGAGAAGGGAAAGATCCTCGACGAGCTGGTGGCGCTCACCGGGTGGCACCGTGACTACGCACGAGCCGCCCTGCGCCACGCCCTCGAGCTCAAGGTGGTCAAGGAGCGCCGGCCCCGTGCGCCCCTCTACGGGGCCCATGTGGTCGCCTGCCTTGTCGTCTGCTGGAGCCTGACCCG
This sequence comes from Actinomycetes bacterium, assembly GCA_021791755.1. Lineage (GTDB taxonomy): Bacteria > Actinomycetota > Acidimicrobiia > Acidimicrobiales > JAJZXF01 > JAJZXF01. The sequence continues at coordinate 3,872 of JAJYWA010000135.1, forward strand.
TATGCCGGCGGGAAAGCGCCTGGCGCCGATGCTCGCCACCGTGGTGCCCTTGTTGCGCCGCGACGGCGACATCGTGCTGAGCGACGACGAGGCGGCGCTGCTCGTCTCAATGAGCGCGGCGACCATCGACCGCCGCCTCGCTTCCGCTGCGGGCCGTCCTCGGGCTCCGGGGCCGCTCGCATACGAAGCCCGGCACGCTGCTCAAGTCCCGGATCCCGATCCGCACCTGGGCCGACTGGGACGACGAGCGGCCGGGCTTCTTGGAGATCGACCTGGTCGGCCACGAAGGGGGCAACTCGACCGGTGAGTTCTGCTTCACTTTGACGGCGACTGACATCGCCACTGGCTGGACCATCAATCGCTCGGTCAAGAACAAGGCGGCCGTCTGGGTCTTCGAGGCCATCGAGCACGTCATCGCCCAGTTCCCCTTCCCGATCCTGGGCATCGACTCGGACAACGGATCCGAGTTCATCAACCACCACCTCTTCGAGTACTGCAAGGAACATAAGATCACCTTCACCCGCTCGAGATCGGGCAACAAGAACGACGGGGCCCACGTCGAGCAGAAGAACTGGACCCACGTGCGCGGGCTCGTCGGCTACCTGCGCTTTGACACCGACAAGGAGCTGTCGGTGCTGAAGGAGATCTGGGCCCTCGACATGATCTACACGAACCACCTCTTGGCCAACCAGAAGCTCGTCTTCAAGCAGCGCGACGGGGCCAAGGTCACCAAGCGCTACGACCGGGCCCAGACTCCCTACGCACGGGCGTTGGCCTCCAAGGAGATCAGCCCGGCCGCCGCCAGGAAGATGAAGGCGACCATGGCCGGGGTCCGTCCCGGTGACCTCTACCACCAGATCCTGGCCCTCACCGAGCAGCTCGAGCGCCTGGCCCTCTCCAAGGCGCCAGCACCGGTCAAGCCCCGGGTGAACAAGGCCTTCAACGCCAGTCTCTAGCCGGAGGTTCTTCGTGAGGCAACGTTGGGAGCTTCCCGGAGGATTTGACGTGAGGCAATACGGTGGTCCAGGTCGGCGGCACTGTCGATCGGAGAGCGTCCGCAAGACCCGCCCGGTGATCTGCCCGGTGACGGGGGGCTATCCGCTGCATCTCTCGCGTCCGGTCGCGCCAGTCGAGACGGCACCAGGTCGCACGCTCCGAATGATCGTTCTGGTGCCCGACGCCGCAGGATCATCGAGTGGTCGACGAAGCCAGATCGACGGCTCTGGATCGCATGGCGCAGGACCGCGAGCGGCACCAGGAGCGCCGAACGCACGCCCAGATCGCCCGACGCGATGCCGCGGCAGCACCCTGAAGACCGCTTCGGGCGCGGTCCCCGTCGAGATCTCGTTGATCAGTGCAGTGCGTACGTATGCCCTATGCGTGCACACGCAGGAGCCCCTCGGAGGAGGCCGCCGACCCGCCTGTCGCCATGAAACCCCAGCTCACCGGCCGCCCACCTCGCGCACACCCTGCGTAGGCATGCGTACGGCACGCTGAGCAAGCCCCGAGAAAAACGCGCGAGAAACCGGCTCTTCCGGTTTTCCCGGGGTCTCGTGGATCACGAGCTCTCCGTGAGGAAGTTGTGCGGGAGATCCGCGCCATAGGCACAGAGGC
>JAJYWA010000136.1:0-3588 GCA_021791755.1 Actinomycetes bacterium
CAAGTGATTGCAAACGGCGTAGCCCTGGAGCAGTAAGCTGTTTGGCGCATGGAACGAGGTAGAGCTGAACCGCAGTGGACAATCCATCTCTCTCACGCACAATCCCCAGAGGCAAATCTGCTTCCCGGGCAGCTATGTAGGATTGAAATAGGTTGCGCCGTAGATCTTCTCGGAACTCTGGGACAGTGAAGGGCAAGACACTATCGAAATGCTCAGGAACTACTAAGAGTGCTTCTGAGCTTACTGGGCGCCAGCCTGTCTCAGACAGCAACTTTATAAGGCGAGAAAACTTAGCAATCTCCTGCAACTGCGGCTTGGGCTTGCCAAGACTATCCGTCACGCCAAAGTGGAGCTCAAACATGTGATGACGATATGGATCTTGCTCCAGGAGATCATCGTAATCGCAGTTGTTCCACGCTATCCATCCGCTGGCGCCAGCAACTAAAGTAGAATAAAGAACTTGACGGTAATAGGCCGTGGCATTCTCATCTGACGCGAAATCTGAGGTAAGACCAAATTCCTCCAAAATGACCGGAAGGTCGAAGCCTCCAGCCAGCTGACAGACAAATGCGGCGGTGAGAAATTGTCGTACCTGATCATCTTGCATCGGGTAAACATGTGGTCCGACGAAGTCGACAAGGTCAGATAGAGCCCTCAATGAATATCCATTGTCCCTACCGGTAATCTCTACGCCCCATGCTCCATCACCGAGAGAGATTGGCTGAGCAGCGCCTGTTGACCTCACCGCTTGCACGATCAGTCGAGCCCACGCGGTGATCTCCTCAACAGTGGCTGGACCCCCATACAGAGGCATTTCGTTAGAGACTAGCCATCCCACTATGCTCGGATGACTACCAAATCGCTGGGCGATTTCTGCGGCAAACCAGGCTTCTTGTGAGACCATCCATACATCGCGGTGTAAATCTCGACCCGCTCGCCATGTCGGATCCCAATTCTCGCCTGACATGTGTCCCACCAAGAAGGTCGGGATAGTTCCCAACCCGAGAGCTTCATGGGCATCAAGAAAGTCCCTGAAACACTCCACTACCACGTCGTCCAGCGTCTCCGGAGCCGGGACAAAATCCGGCCAATAACAAAATGAACGAGTCGTGTTACAACCGTGCTCAGCGAGCACACGGAGCTCTTCTCGCACAACAACAGGATCGTAGGACGTCCACATCCGTGGACCTCCGCTGCGCGACCAAAAATTTACTCCAATCCACGGCTCGCCAGTGACCTGAATCACCACAACAACCCCCCATCGACTCGGTCGTGCTTGAGAGCCAATTCCCCTACATCCCCAGCCGCAGTGAACCACTGAACCGCTTCAGTGTCAAGAGGTCTTCCGCGGAGCGTGGGGACATAGGCGCGCTGGCGTCTCGCCCTCGGTGTGGCCTGCCAGCCACATGGGACCACCTGACCGCTGGTTCTGCCAACGGCATGGGACCACCCCCGTTGCCAGTCATGGGACCACCTGAGGATCCACCACCGCCAGCCTGACAGCAGTTGGGCTGGGCACCGTCCGACGAGCTCGGGAGGATGCCCGATGGCGTTTAGGGAGGTAGGGGATCGCGCATCCACTATCCGCGCGTCAAGGTATCCGCTGACGTAGAGTTCTGCCGTGGAGATCGACTCGGAGGAGCTGAGCGGCTTCTTCGAGTTCATCTTCGAGCATCTCGACGAGAAGCAGCGTCGCCTGCTGGCCGGCGGGATGGCACGTCTGATCGGTCGGGGCGGCCCGACGGTGGTGGCCGAGACCTCCGGCATGAGCCGGAACACGGTGATCGCAGGAGCAAAAGCCTTCGATGCGAGGGAAGCTCCGACGGGGCGGGTGCGGGCCGAGGGTGGTGGGCGGCCCCGCCTCGAGGACGTCGACGAGACGCTGCTCTTGGACCTCGATGACCTGGTGGAGCCCGACGCCCGGGACGATCCGATGTCGCCGCTTCGCTGGACGCTCAAGTCGACTCGCCAGCTGGCCCGGACCCTTCAGGAGATGGGCCACCGGATCGGCGAGCGCTCCGTAGCCTACCTGCTGCACGACATGGGCTACAGCCTCCAGGCGACGGCCAAGACCGTCGAGGGAGCCCAGCACCCCGACCGGAACCGCCAGTTCGAGTACATCAACGCCCTGGCCGCAAAGCGCCTCGCTGCCGGCGAGCCGGTGATCAGCTGCGACTGCAAGAAGAAGGAGCTGGTCAACGGCACAAAGGCGAACGCCGGGTGCGAGTGGCAGCCGAAGGGCCGGCCCGAGCGGGACGACGTGCACGACGTCCCGGACAAAGACGTCCCAAAGGCGGTCCCCTGCGGCGTCTACGACCTCGGCGGAAACGAAGGCTGGATGAGCGTCGGCGGCGACGACGATACCGGGGCCTTTGCGGTCAACGCCATCAGACGCTGGTGGCAGACGATGGGATCAGCGCGCTACCCAGACGCCACCACCTTGATGGTCACCGTCGATGCCGGAGGCTCCAACGGCTACCGCAACAGGCTCTGGAAGAAAGAGCTGGCAGCCCTCGCGGCCGAGACCGGCCTTTCGATCACGGTCTGTCACTACCCGCCAGGCACGTCGAAGTGGAACAAGGTCGAGCACAAGATGTTCAGCTTCATCACCAAGAACTGGCGTGGCAAGCCGCTCACCTCCTACCGGGTCATCGTCGAGCTCGTCGCTCGGACCACCACCGAGACCGGGCTGCGGATCCTCGCCGAATGGGACCAGGGCTACTATCCGATCGGCGTCGAGGTCTCCGATGCCGAGCTTGCCACCCTGCCCTTGAGCGGGCACGACTGGCACCCCGACTGGAACTACAACCTTACGCCGCCACAGCGCAAATAGTTCGCGCGCGGTCCCTTAGCGACCTTGTGAAGCGGGCACGACGTCTACCTTGCAGGAAGCGTTGCTGTGCCGCGGCCGCATCATCGGCGAAGTCAACGGGTCCGTGTGCTGTTGGGCGGCAATGTCGAGTTCGACCGCCTCTATTGTCTCAAGGTCGATCAGATAGGTGAGGCAGGGCTACTGACGATGACCTGCGAGCTGCTGCATCGAGCCTCGGCCGCGATCAGGTACGGCTGGCGAGGTCACCATATAGCTCGTAGGGCCGCACCGGTGTTGCAGCTATGCGGTTGCTTGTGGAGTGAAGCGACTTGTCAGCGCCGGCTTCGACGTTCTAATCGTCGTGCGCACGCACGTATGCATGTGGTCACGATGACTAGTCGGTGGTGGGCAGTGTGCGAACCGTGTTCTGCGTTGTGGCGGACTGTTCTAGCGCGGTGCCTGCGTGGCCGATGTGCGTGCGACTGCGCCGCGCGACGCGACGCTGGCTAGGTCCGCGGGCAGGACGCGCTGAGCTTCCGGGCGAGAGTCCAACCCATTAACCCATTAAGGCGTTTTGCACCGTATGGCACTCGCTCCTCCTTCAAACAGCCCGGAGCCCTGACCTGCGCCTTCGTGTCGGACCCGCTTACCTCCGTCCGCACCCTCCGTTACCCGTGCTACCTTCTATCCCGTGGCCGCGACACTTGTCTTTGGCAACCAGAAGGGCGGCACTGGCAAGACGACAACACTTGTCAACATTGCCGGCGTTTACCTAC
>JAJYWA010000136.1:3598-5477 GCA_021791755.1 Actinomycetes bacterium
GTCCTAGTTGTCGACGTAGACCCCCAGGCACAAGCATCAAAGTCCTTCCTCGCTCGCGAGCTCGACGCCGGGGAGCCCAACCTCGGTCTACTTCTCCAGGACGACGGTGCGGCCTCCGGCGAGGTCGTTTCCCGCGACGACATACCTAATCTCGGCGTCCTATTTGGCCGCCAACGCGATATGGAGCACGCCGAGCGTGCCCTCCTTGATCCGATGCGCTCTGATCGCCTTGCTGAGATCCTCGCGGTGCAAGCCCACCACTGGGATCGCATCCTCATCGACACCCGCCCCAGCATCGGCCCGCTGACCACCGCGTCCCTCGTCGCTGCCGACGCGGCGATCGCCGTCGCGGTACCCGAACCTCAAGGAGTCGAGGGACCGCTTGTCTTTCGGCGCCAGGCAGAACTCACCGCTCGCAAGCTCAACCGCCGGTTGCGCTATCTCGGCTACATCCTCAACGCTGTGGACAATCGCCGGGGCGTCACGCAGTCCGTCCGGGCCGACCTTGCGGCTCTGCACGACGACCTCGACAAGACCGGCCAGCAGTTCCGCACCGAGTTGCCGCGCAGCGTCGACGTCGCGGGGGCGTACAGCCTCGGGATACCTCTGGCTGCGCACGAGCCCAACCACCGACTCAGCATCCTCTACGGCGAGCTCGTCAACGAGATCGACAACCGTCTGGCCGCAACACCGGGGGTGAAATGATGCCCAAGCGCTTCCAGCCCATGTCGGATGCCGTACGGACGCGCATCCTCCAGAGCGTGCCTGATCCGAGCGACGTCAACGACACGGAGGACCTCCTTGTCTCCACTGACCCGTCGGAACAGAGAGGAGCATCACCCTCGGACATATCCCTCGACCATGTCGATGACCGCCCGTCTCTAGCGGACCCGGGCGCGACACCTGGCGCCCAGGCAGATGTCCTCGCTGATGAAGCTCAACCCACCGACGGCGACGAGCACGACCCGTCGGATCACGCCTCGACCCCACTCCCAGGTGCTCCTGGCAGCTCCGACGACGAGGCCGACGACGAGGCCGCCAACCACCAGGAGCCGACCGCGGCTAACGCTGCGACCACCAGCACGAATGCCTCGTCTGCCGTCGAGGTCCTCGCGGCACGACCTGCTCTGCCCCTCCGTCGGGCAACTCGCTCTCGCACCAGCATCGAGCGACAGCGCAACGTCTCGATCAAGATCGACGAGGCGCTACGTCGCCAAGTGGACGCGTTGGCACACCACGCGCTCGAGTCGACCGGCTTCTCGCTCAACCGCTCCCGCCTTGTCGCCGATGCCATCGTCGCACTGCCCGACGACGTCGAGCAGATTCTTGCCGCCCTCGAGAGTGTCCCGGCAGTCATCGACATGGGTCACACCGTCATGCTCGTCGGCACCATCCCCGAACCCACCTACCGAAGGCTCGCAAGCCTCGCTCTCACGGTTCGTCAGGTATCTGATCGCAGCGACGCGACGAACGCGATCGCGTACCTGGCTGTCGAGCGCCACATCGACCGGCTCCTCCGCTGATCGCTGATCAGAGCTGTCGCTGCTGTTCGAGGTAGCGCCACGCTTCAACGCGGCTCGCGTGTCGGTCTTTCGTCCGAGCCGGCGCGAACCTCTCAAGACGCTTCCGCAGCTCCGGCGGCAAGTCTGAGTCCCACGTGGCGATGGCGGCATCAAGGGTTGCGAGGTAGGGGTCGTCGGCCGCCTCGAGCTCGGTCACGATCTCCTCGGCGCGATCGGCTGGTGCCGTAGACGTCCCGCCAGACACCGTCTCGCTCGACAGCACCGATGCGGATGCAGATCCGGGTGGGAAGTACTCGGGCCAGCTCTCTCGCGCGGCGCGAACGAGCAGTCCGAAGGGGCTGTGGATTGCGTGGCCG
>JAJYWA010000137.1 GCA_021791755.1 Actinomycetes bacterium
ACCCTGGGACCAAAGGAGGCAGAACGCCTCCGCCGCTTGGAGCAGGCCAGGGAACGCCAGAAGAACGCACGAGGAAGGGAGAACAACCGGCTCCGAAAGATTGGAGCAGAGCAACACCAGTACAAGTCACGACGCCAAGAGAGGAACGAACGAGCAATCGCCGCTGTCCATGCCCGCAAACGGAGACGGTCCAAGGACTTCATCGAGCAGACCTCGAACGACCTGGCCAAGAACCACGGCCTCGTCGTGTTCGAGAAGCTGCGAACCAGGTCGATGACCGCCACCGCGCATGGGACTCTGATGAAGACGATTGCCCGGCGCCGTGAACCTCCTCCTCGACACCCACGCCCTCCTCTGGTGGTTGGATGGAGAGTCGATCAGTGCCGCCGCTTCGGCCGTGGTCGAGGAACCTTCGAACACCGTGCTTGTGAGCTCGGCCTCGATATGGGAAGTCGCGATCATGACCCCCGCCGGCAAGCTGAGAGGCGACGGTTCGATCCTCGAGACCACGGAACGAACGGCTTTCGAGCCACTGCTGCTCAGCCTCGCCCACGCATAGAGGGCCGGTTCGCTTCCACCCCACCGCCATGACCCCTTCGACCGCATGCTCGCGGCCCAGACCGAGATCGAGCACCTGACGCTCGTGACCCGGGATCGGGTCTTCGACTCCTACGGCATCGCCCCCCTGCGATGCTGAACACTCGGCGTACTAGCGGTTTTCTCGGGAACCTGCAGCTTCGGCCACAAGCGACAGCCGGGCGCGTGATAACGGATAGTGTAGGTCCATGGTGAAGAAACCAATTGACGAAGCGCCAGCGGGACCGGCGAAAGCCAACGTGGACAACGTAAGGCTTGGCCCGGGAGACAAGGCCCCCACGTTCACTCTCGAGAGCCATGACGGAGAGCGGATCCGCCTCTCTGATCACCTCGGAAAGGCAACAAACCTAGTCGTTTACTTCTACCCGGCAGACGACACCCCCGGGTGCACCAAGGAAGCATGCCAGTTCAGCGAGAACCTGGCAGCGTTCGCAGCCTCGCACGCCGATGTGATCGGCATCTCGCCCGACGGCGTTCAAAGTCATCGCCAGTTCAAGGACAAGTACGCAATATCGTTCACCCTGCTGAGCGATCCCGACCATTCGGTTGCCGCCCTCTACGGCGCATGGGGCACGAAAACTCTCTACGGAAAGACGTCAACAGGGATCATCAGATCGACGTTCCTCATCGGGGCGAACGGCGTGATCCTGCGCTCCTGGTACAATGTCCGGGCTGACGGACATGCCGAGAAGGTGCTCGAGGAGCTGCGCTCGCTCAGCTGACGATCAATCGCTCTGCCTCGTTTGCATGATCATCGGTGCGCGGGGAAAAGGCAGCGTCCGTCAACTGTCATCAGGCACGCATCCGATATCACCCGCCGAAGTCGAGATCCGGCACGCTGATGGTAGCCAAGCGCGCACGCTCGGTCGCGATGAGATCCTTCAACCCCCTGAGCGGCCGACCATCGACGCCTTCTGTCGTTGCAGCGCTCACGATCGCTGCAAGATAGGGAGACATCGACCTCTTCACCTTCCGCTCACCTACCGTGCGGGCCCGCGCCCAGGAACAGTGCAGGCCGCGTTCGGCACGCGTCATGGCCACATGGAGAAGCCTGCGCTCCTCGGCTATTGCGCCCTGCGCAGAGCTCGCCCTCCTCATCGGGACCAACCCGTCCTCCAGTCCGATCAGGAACACCTCTTCCCACTCGAGTCCTTTCGATCGATGAAAGCTCATCAGCGCCACAGAGGCTTGCGGCTCATCAGAGATCGGAGACCGCGTCGTGGCAGCGGCCAGCCAATCTCTGAAGCCGTCCAGGGTCGACGACGGATCTTCAGATCTGTACTCACGGGCGCACGACAGCAGCGTCCTCATGGACTCTTCGCTGACATCTCCAGGCACGGGCATGGCGAGCACGGGTTCGGTATGGTCGCCCGAGGCAGGAGTGGCTGAGCCCACAAGGTCCGTCAAGCGAGAAACCAGAACATGGAACGGCTTGGCGCCGGCGGAGCGCCCGGACTGGCCGGTGATCCGCATGACCCGGTCCAGCTCCGCAAAGGCGGCTGCCGCTCCGGAGTCCGGCGTGCTCGTCGGCACCGCAGAGCTCCGAAGCGCCTCCTTCATGTTCAGCACTAGAGCGTTCGTCCTTGCAAGCACCGCGAGGCGCGACCAGGGAACGCCGCGGTTATGCGCCCGGCGCAGAGCCTGGGCGACCCCGAGAACCTCATCCTCGTCGTTCTCGTACGCGGTGACTGTCGGCTGCGGGCCATCCGGCCGCGTCGAGTAGACGCGGGCGGGCTCGGCGGCGGGCACCCGCGCGCTGTCGCGCATCAGAATGCTTGCACCACAGTCATCGCTCGTGGACCCGGTCTCGTGGCTCGCGTCGCCGTTGCCTCCCGCTACGGCCAATACTCCTTCAGCCGCCGCCACGACCTGCGGAGATGACCTATAGTTCCGGCGAAGGCGGAGCACAGCAGCGCCCGGGAAGTGGTCGTGGAATCGGCTCATGAGCTCAGGGTCGGATCCGTTCCACGCGTATATCGCCTGGTTCGGATCGCCGACCACGAACAGATCCGTGCGGTCACCGAGCCAGGCACGCAGCAGCCGGAACTGCGCGGGGTTGATATCTTGGAACTCGTCCACAAAGAAATGCTGGTAACGCCAGCGTCTTGCCGTCGCGAGCTCAGGGTCGCGCTCCATGGCGATGGCGCACAGCTCCACGAGATCATCCAGATCGATGACGCCGCGACGGCGCTTGGCCACCTCGTAAAGATCGAACACCTCCGCGACATCCGTGACGGCCACCATTGGACGGCGCCCTGCTGCCCGCGCCCGCTCTGCGTACTCGCTGGCAGGCACCGAACGCGCCTTCGCCCATCCGATCTCGTGAGCCACCTCCTGAGCCAGTCCAACGATCGGGGCCGAACGAAGAGCCGTCTCCTGCATCACGGAGCCCAGCAACCTGGTCCTTGACTTGAGCACGCGGGACGGCCTCAGCCAGTTGTCGGCCCAGTAGCGCCTGAGATCGGCGAACGCAACTGAATGGAACGTACCGGCAGTCACGTCCGCAGGAACGCCGAGGGTCGCCAGTCTGCTTCGGAGCTCGCCGGCCGCCTTGCGGGTGAAGGTGAGCGCAAGCGTATGGCGTGGATCCGCTGTATGGTCCATGATCCGCCTGGCTATGCGCAGTGTGAGAACCCTCGTCTTGCCGGAGCCCGCCGGCGCGACGACGCACAAGGGCTCCGCATCGGATTGGACCGCCCCGACCTGCTCCTCGTCCATGCTCTCCAGCCCATGCGCGCTCATCTTCCACCACGCTATCCGACAGCTATGACTATCGGCGGCATCGCAGTCACATCGCAGTCACATCGTGGCGGCGTCGTGGTCGCATCCGGTGGCATAGCCCGTGAGCTAGCGCGGTAGCAAGAGATGTCGGTCGCCGGCTCGCACGAGCAGTGCCTCCTAGGCGCCTGCAGACCAATGAGCGCTCGCCAGAGTCGAACACCCGGCGAAACGTGACCGGGCCGACGTATGCTTATTGGAACACAGGCGTACGGGTGACATTCCAGGAGGAGCCATGGCCGAGCAGGTGAATGATCCGGGCAACGCCGAAGCCGGGAGCTCTGGAGCGGCTGGGTGGTGGCGAGCGCCCGATGGCAAGTGGTTCCCGCCGCCTGCCAATGCTGCCGAGGCAGCACGGGTGCACACGACCACGTGGCAGGGGGCAGACGGCAATTGGTACCAGCCCGTAGCGATCGGATCAACGCCAACAACTGGCAGCTCCTGGTATAGCCCACCGGGACAGTTATACGGCACGCCATCCTACGCGCAGCAGACGACCAGCGGCCTCGCTATCACGTCCTTCGTGTTGTCGCTGCTGTTCTTCTTCGTGATCACGTCAATTCTCGCGATCATCCTCGGCTTCGTGGCCCACTCGAAAATTCGCCAGTCGCAGAACATGATCAAGGGGAAAGGACTAGCCACAACGGGGATTGTCCTCGGGTTCCTTGGCGTGGTGCTTGCAATCTTCGCCGTTGCCATTCCAACCTTTCTTGGCTTCCGCCAGACAACAACTCATATAATCAATCCAGGAGGCCCTGCAAACATAAGCGCGATCCAAGATACGCTCATTACTGCACAAGCTTATTATGCGCGATACCAAACTTATTCCACTAGAACACAACGTTTGGATGTTGCTTTTCAAAGCTACATTCCACAGATCTCATTCCAACCAGGAAATGGGAGCTCACGCACGCCTAATACCATCATAGTTGTCCAGCGCAGCCTCCCTACGCCAGACGCGAACGCGGTGCTCCTTGGGTCCTACACCAACGGCACTTGCCGGTATATTCTGGACATTGAGTCAGCGCTGCCCGTCGGTGAACAAGAGCTGGGAGTTAGCTTGCCAGGCGTGTACTACGGACATAGCTCACCGACACACAACTACTGCACCGCCGCCGGTGCTCCACGTCGCCTGTACTCAACACGACATCCGGACGGTTGGGCCCAATTCTCTCCATGAATAGGAACGTCTGAGAACGAGCCATGATCTGCGCTTGGCATACGATCTACGTGTGCTCCAGAGAAGGTGGTGCGAGAGCGTATCCAGGTGGAATCCGGGAGAGCATGTGGATGCGGGAACGTTGCCGCTAATCTGCCGCCATCAGCGATCAGCCGAGGACAACTCCAAGGCTAAAAGGAAGGATCAGGTTGCGCAGGCATAGCTCGGTGAATGATAGCCAGAGGTTGGATACCGCCAAGTCCGACAGCATGGCGATGGCAAGCGATTTCATCTCTTCCGCCAGGACGCTCGCGACTGCCTCCCTTGTGCTGTCGATCGCCGCACTCCTGTTCTTGATCGCCCCACCTCTACTCACGCTCGTTCTTGCCCAGGCGATCCCATATCCATCCCCATTTCCATTTGCAGTCATCGGCGTGTACTCATCGCTGATCGTTGTACTTGTCTGGATAGCCACAACAATCCTCGCGATCGTCCTCGGCCTGATGGCCCGTTCAAGCTTCCGCAGATCACCGGGCGCCGCGAAAGGCTCGGGCATAGCTACCACAGGGACTCTCTTGGGGTTCCTTGTGCTCAACCTGCCCATCCTCATGCTCGCCTTAGCAGCCTATATAGGTACGGGCCCTCACCTCAGTCCCCGCCAGCATGCATTCGAGGACGCGCAAGCCACGCTCGTAAATGCGCTCACGACCGCAAAGACGCAGTACACACAAGGCGGGTACACATACGCCACCAACGCGCGCTTGTTCGCTGTTCTCGCGAGAGCCGAGCCACAGATAGCCTTCCGGCCAGGCAATGGCAACTCGTACACGCCAAACACCGTCATCGTTGTCCAGCGGAGCCTCCCTACACCAGATCCGCACGCGCTACTCCTCGGAGATGCCTCCACAGACGGCACTTGCTGGT
>JAJYWA010000021.1 GCA_021791755.1 Actinomycetes bacterium
AAGGTTCTTGTTTGCAGCAAGTGGCCCAGGTTTGCCCAGACGGGCCAAGTGAAGGTGACCCAGACGAGCCAGGTGAGCTCTCCGTCGGCGCCTGGTAGTTCGGCTACCTCGACGAGGACGCCATGCGTGGGCGCGGTCATTGTCGCACGACGCGTGTTACGGGCTCGGTGCTTGGCGCTTCATGTCCTGCGCCATGGTGCATCGGAGCGCATCACTACATGACCTGCATCCGAAGGCCACTTGATGACCTACCTGTACGCGTCAGTCAGCCGTCGCCAGCCGTCGAAAAGCTTGTATCGTTGTGAGTCCTGTGTCGAGCTCAGGGTCGAGACCAAGGGATCACACCACGATGATGCTGGTCGCTGCTTCTTTGACCTTCGCCTTATTCGCCGCGGATGCCGTCGATGCCTGCTGGACCCTGAGATCCAGGTGCAAGTCAGGAGGGTGTGTGAGTCCCCCAAGTGGTGGGGTCTGGGGCGCGCCAGGAGGCCCCACCGCATGCGTGGCCGTCCACCACCTCCGTGGACGTGTACGTGCCTTCTTAGACGTAGCGGTGCACCATGTCCTCCGAGTCCTCCGACACGTGCACGGTCCTCGCCGTGAAGCACGACGCCGACCACAACACCTTCGGCCGGGCCAGCCATGAGCCCCTGGCGCAGTACCCAGCTGGTGTGACTCTCGAGCTGTCGGGACGGTCCTCCGGAGGGTCCGTGGGACGGGTGGGATCGCGCGAAAATGTGCACTGGTCATGGGTTCCCTCGCCTCGCGACCTCACGCCGCGTTGATCTCGATGAAAGTGGGAATCGGACGTGAGGGTATGATCCGATCAGCCTGCAGGCCAGTCGTGACCCCCACGCGGAAGCTTGGGCGTGGGGCTGGACCTGCGGTCCGAGAACCGCTTCCGCTGACGGCTCCTCACGTAGTGGGAGCGCCTGTGCAGGGCTGCCAGCTCCCCGGGGGGCGGACCCCAAGGGGATGCGGAGGACCTGTTGTGATGCCGAGCGCGATGTTGGGTCGTGCGACGCCCGATAGCGCGTGAAGAGAAAGAGCGCGTTGCACTTGCGGTCACCTGGCGGTCGTGTACTAGAGTCGGAGCAGCCGTAGGGGACCGTCCCAACCAGGTCAGTCGGATACATCGATCGTGTATGCGTGCGTGGAACAGTGAGAAACGGTAATGTTGCGGACGGGGTGCATGGGTGTGGCATATATTGACGAGACATCGGTACCCGAACGGGGCCGAGGTGGATACAGGGAGAGCGGATGGCGAATAGAGTTGTCGGCTTAGACATCGGCACTAACGCGGTGCGTGCTGCCGAGGTAGATCTCGCGGCCGGGAGGCAGCCAATACTGGCGGCCGTTGGCCAAGTGGGCTTGCCCAGGGGCGCCGTCCAAGATGGAGAGATCGTGGATGTCGCCGCTGTCGCGAGCGCACTCCAGACGTTATGGCGCGATGGTGGTTTCTCTAGCAAGAAGGTACGCATTGGCGTTGCCGGTTTGCGGGCCATTCTGAGGGAGATCGACCTGCCGTTCATTCCCGATGAGGAGATCGACTCGGCGATACGCTTCCAGGCGGAAGAGGTGATCCCCTTTCCACCAGAAAAAGCCCTGCTCTCATCCAAAGTCCTATTTGACTATACGGGCAATGATGGTCGCGCGATGCGCCGGGTCTTGGTGGCTGCCGCGCACAGGGATCTGGTAGATAGTGTTCTCGCCGCCGTAAACCAGGCCCGGCTGACACCGGTGAGTATCGACCTCGCCTCGTCCGCGCTTGTGGCGACTTTGGCGACGTCGACATCGACGGGGCAAGCAGAGGCCATTGTGTCGATCGGTGGGGGGGTCACGCTGGTAGCCATTCACGAGCAGGGCAACCAGCAGTTCCTTCGAACGATCGGACAGGGTGGAAATGCTGTTTCGGCCGCAATCGCTGGAGCGCTCGACATTCCGCCGATCGATGCTGAGTCGCTCAAGGCTCAGCTGGGCCTACCTCAAGCGACTGCCGAGGGAGGAGCTCAAGACTCACAGCTTGCCCGCGCGGCTCGGGCTGTCGAACCCGTCATCACGGATCTGATCTCGGAGATCCAGACGTCGTTGCGTTACTACTCGTCGATGTCTGGACGCGGCGAGGTCTCGCGCGTGGTGGTGGTTGGCTCAGAATTGGACATTCCTGGCCTGCTACAGAGAATTGAGAGTGAGCTCGGTCTTCCAATCGAGAGGGGTTCGGTCCTGGACAAGGTTGACGCGTCCAAGACGAGGCCGTCGCTCGTCGATGCGGATGAGGCGGCCAAGTGGGAGCCGGTTCTTCCGGCCGCAGTGGGGATGGCGTTGGGCGGTGCGCCAAGCGCAGGGAAGGGCTTCAATCTGATACCACCGGAGCTTCTTGCCGAGGGTTCTGAGAAGGTCGTGCTTAGGGCTATCGTTGCGGTAGCGGCCGTGGTGATACTCGCGCTGGCGGGACTCTCCGCTTGGCGAGTGGTCGAGGTCAACCACGCGCAATCAGCCGTCGACACCGCCCAGAAGAACCTTAACGCGCTGCAACAGGCCATACCAAAGTACAACCCGTATGTTCAAAAGAAGGACCAGATCTTGGCAGCTCAAGTGCGCGCGCAGACGGCTGTGGCTCACGAAGTCAACTGGATCACGGTGCTAGCGTCTATCGGCGCCCAACTTCCCGGCGCATCGCATGCGGTTGGTATTAGCTCGTTCTCGGCGAACGCTACAACGGCCGGTGCGTGCCCGGTGACGCAGGCAAAGACAAAGACGATCAACACGCCCGGGTGCATTCCAAGCGCTGTGACGGCACTTCCGCCACCCAGTGCCGTTCTAGGCGCGGTGAGCATATCGGCTGACACAGGAACGATAGCCAACGTGTCGGGGTGGATCGACAGCATGAGCGCGTCGCCTGTCTTTACCAACGTTACGGTGAGCTCGATCTCGAACTCTGGGCCAGCGACCGCAGGATCGCCGGTACAGGCTGTCTCGTTCACGTCTGCCTTCTCTATCACAGGCAGCGCACACTCGACGAGGCTTAGTACCTTCATTCAACCGATACCTTGATCAGTCGGCATTCCACGAGAGGACGTGAGGCTGCTTTATGAAACGCACAAGCATTATCGGCTTGATAACAGGAGCTGTGATAGTTGCCGGAGTGGTGGCTTGGCTCTTCGCCTTTTTCTTGCCTGAGGGAAGTCATTTGGGCACCTTGAGGCAGCGTCAGAGTAATTTGGACGCACAGAAAGTCCCGCTGGAGATGCAGCTGACCTCTCTCAGGCGCCTTGCTGCATGGGAGAACTCGGCGGCTGGTCTGAACCTGTACTCGATGCTGCAGCAGGCGGTACCGTCACAACCAGACGAGGCGCAGTTCCTCACGCAGATGTCCAGTCTTGCCAATAAGACGGGCGTGACGCTGACTTCGATCACGCCAAGCACGGCAGTTGCGCAGCCTGTAATTAGCGGAAGTACCACTGGCGTGCCTCCGTACCTAACGATACCGGTGTCGCTCAGCCTAACTGGCACTTATCCGAATGTCTATCTGTTTCTCGAAGATTTGTACTCGTTGCCTCGAATCATGGTCATCAACAGTCTGAGCCTTTCCAGCTCGTCAAGCGGTTCGTCCGTGATCGCATCCTCGGCTGGCAAGCCAGTTGGAACAGCATCCATTACCGCCAGCATCTCGGCCGATATGTTCACCACCGCACCGCTCGTGTCGTCAACTCCCGGTGCAGCCTCCACGTCGTAGTTTTGCAACTCGGACTGTGCTCATGAGATGGCGAGTTGGTGCCCGGTGGGATGGCGAGTTGTCGGTCGGTTGGGGCGCTAGCAACTGCTAGCCCGTCCCCTCCAGCCGTAAAAAGGCGGTGACCTGATGCCTTTGGTGTCTGTCCATGCAGCGCGGTACAACTGGATTACCAGTCGCCCGAGAGACCCGGGAACGAGGTCTCAAGGTCAGTGAGATATTCGCTGATATTTCGGGGAACGGTATAGGCACTCTCTAACCACCGGAAGACATCACCCGACGATCGAACCATCGACGGACAGTTCGACCGGGTTCACCTACCATGGTTCGACAATACCTAACATCTGGCGGAACGGCTCGGTGTAACATATGACCCCATCATTGGCGAAGTCATCACGCGAACGCCATTGCAAAGGCGATTGCGCACTTGGATTGTGTACTCTACCCCGCAGGGAACGCGGAGGCGCACCGGTACCGGCGCCGGGATGATTGCGTCCTGCTCCTGCCACGGCATGGTCGCGCTCGAGTGTCTGAGGCCCGTCCTGTGCAGCTCGGGTGGATAGGTGGCGCCATAACCGATATGTTCTCACGTGGTTCGGGCGTGATCGGCGGCAATCGTGTCGGAAGGGTGGTGGTTGGAGCACGTGTTGATGTGGTCGCGTCCAGACAACAAAGTGCCCCCGACCATGTCATTGGAAGGGGGCACTTTGGCAGAGTTGCGGGCTGATCTACCATGGCGGTTGATCAGCTGTTGAGATGGGGCTCTAGAAGCTGTTTCCCCAGGCAGGAGTTGCGGCTGTCGCATTGGACGAGGCAGAGCCAGTCGGCAGCGGGCTACCCAGTGGAATTGCTTTGAGCGGGGAAGTTGCCGCATTGCAGTTCGACGGTTTAGTGACACCGAGAGCTACGCCATACCAGGTGCCTGCAGCTTGGATGAGCGCCGTCGTAGTGGAGCTGTTCTGTTCGTTGTCTTCTAGGAACCAACACCTGTTGTCAGGGCTCCACGCCGCGAGCATCACCCACTGACCGCTTGTTGGGGAGACCTGAATGCTGACCGCGTTCTTGTTGCCAGTCGCGGGCACTGCTGCGTTGACGTAATAGTTGAGCGAAGGCTCGATGCTCGCGAGGGCTGTGGATGTCAAGCCCAGGTAGCTGGCGTTACCGCTCTTCGTGTAGAGTTGCTTGACCGCGTTTAGCGCGTTGCGCAAGTTGGACTGGGTGGCACGGTCCTGCGCAGAGTGCCTCACACCGAGGAAGGTGGGTATCGCGATCGCTAACAGGATGGCCATGATCAATAGGACCACCATCAGCTCGATCAGGGTGAACCCGGGTTCCGTGTCAGGGCCAGCTAGCGCAGGTTGCTCAGGAGAGATGCAGCTCCGGCGCAGGGTTCGATCGAGGTTATGGGGCGCCTTCTCGGACCTGCTGCGCAGTCGTCGCCGGTACGCAGTTGGGCTGGCGAGCATGGTTGCTTTGGACTTCATAATGTACCTCCTTGCAAAATGGGATATGACGCAATAAGAATGACGATTGATTGTACCACTCCAGCGTATCCCGGCTCAGGACCGCCGGACCGGTAGCCCGTATCCCTGGCTGAGCACGGATCTCAGCCCTGTGCTGCCGAGAATGTGCTCGCCCAACCGCCGCCGTTCACGCCGACGTTCCTGCCGGTGATGTTGCAGCTCTTCGAAGATGACATCGCAAGCTTGCCGTAGTAGGTGCCGGCAGTCGTCGGCGCGGGGTCTGTGTATGACCCCATAGGGTCGCTTGGCCACGAGTCCTGCAGGCTTAGGAGAAACCAACACGTCCCGGATGATGACCAAGCGGCGAGCTCGACTGCTTGAGGGTTCCCGTAGGGGGTTGTCAGCACGACGATGTCATTAGGCGCCGAGGAGTTGCACACCTGCTGGCCGCAGCCGCCGGCCTCGATGTAGGTTAGCGACGGTTCGGCTTGCTGGAGTGCTGATGCTGTGACATTTGAATAGCTGGCTGTAGAGATGTACAGGCGCTGGGCCGCTTGAAGCGCGGTATTGAGGTTGGCCTGGGCGGCGCGGTTCCGACCTGAGCTCCGAACAGCAAGGAAAGTTGGCACTGCTATTGACAACAGGACGATCAATATCAGCGCCACGACAGTGAGCTCTATGAGGGTGAACCCGTATTCAAGCGGTGTGTCGTCTCGCCCGTTGCTCTCGCGATCTCCGCAGCAGTGTCTCTGCAGTGAGCGCCGTGCAGTAACCCGTACCGGACCACTGACGCCGCATGAAACCAAGCGCCGAGCGCCCATGGAGCACTTCCGGTACCATCGTATCGGTGATCCCATACTGTCTCAGTACCTCTAATGTATCTGTGCAATTAACTGATTGCTAAGCTTAGCATCTACCCCGGAATGGTGACGGGTAATTTTCGGCTGGCTGGAGTCGTGCGGTGTGTGCTCATCACACGCCCTCGCAATTTCAGCGTACATGCTGAGCACCGGTATTGATTGGTGCAGATGAAGGTCCAGGGGGAACAATGGATCAAGGGGAACGATGGATCCACGGGAACAGGGCCGCCCCGAGCGGCACTGTAACGCCACCGTGGTGGGAACAGAGGCGCTGCGAAGTGGGAGGTGCGCGGCGCGCAGTGACGACAGGAGCCAGTTGAGACAGAGCCAGGAGCAGTCAGGAGAAAGGAACTTGAGTGGCGCCGAGAGATGAAGGAGGAGCTGAGGACTCCATGAAGGTGGCGCGCGGTGGCCCCGGAGCGATAGTCATCTCGCTCGAGGATCCGTCTGCCCGTGGACGGGCCGTCTTGGAGGCGCTGACGGTGGTAAGGAAGGTCCCGGCGTTTCGCCAGCAGGAGGGAAAGAGATGGTACGGGGACGAGGGGGAGATCAATGCTCACGTTCCTCCGATGTGGGCAAGGATAATACCGACAGCAAGGCCCAAGTTCCTCAAGCGCAACACGCCCATCGCGCAGAATGAGTTCGTCCATCGCAGGCGTATCCCGTGGACATAGCTCGCCACCCAGCCGCTCCGCCTGCCTGAGGCAAGTCCGCAGCCACGAATAGGGATGGTGGCCTGGTTCGCCAGCCAATTGTCCTCCATGCACTGACCTCGAGCGGCACGAGGAGCTTCAGGAGCCGATAACGCCCTCCCGGCCCGCTTGGGCCTCGACCCGTCTCCAGGGTCCCGAGATGCCGCCGCTCTTCTCCCACAGGGCCAGTTCCTTGACGACCATGGTGCGGTCCACCGATTTGCACATGTCATAGATGGTGAGCGCAGCCACCATGCATGCAGTGAGCGCTTCCATCTCAACCCCGGTGCGGTCCACGGTCTCGACTTGGGCTTCCACCCCTACGTAGTCGTCTCCAATGGTGAAGTTCAACGAGACTGATCCTACGAGCAGCGGATGGCAAAGCGGGATCAAGTCGGCTGTACGCTTTGCGGCTTGTATGCCTGCAATGCGGGCGGCGCCGAGGACATCGCCCTTGGTGATCGCGTTGCTCGCCACTTTCGCAGTGGTCTCAGGGCTCATGCTCACAGCGCAGCGCGCCACAGCTCTGCGATGTGTCGGATCCTTTGGTGTGACATCGATCATCCTTGCGCCACCCAGTGGGTCCAAGCGCACAAGTCCTTGATCGCTCATGCATGAAAGTCTACGTCATCATCAGCTCGTCGTCGCCACTCCAGTACTCCATCCAGCCGGTCTCGGCCATGAAGCGTGTCGATAGGTGTCGCGGACAACATCAATGGCCGGTGTTGGGAGTCCGGGACCGGCTAGGTCGCTAGATCTAGGATGTCCTACAAACAGACACTGGATGTCGCCCACTTTTGTGCCTTTGCACCTTGTGCTCGTGGAGTCCTTTCCCTCTCGGAAGCACTGGATCTTACAACGGGCCGGCTGGCTCCAACGGGCTCCAACGGGCCGGCTGGCCGGACGGCTGCTCGAAGCCTCTATAATCTGAGGGCGTGGGCGCGCTGTGCGGCCGTTGCTGGCCTTGGCGTTCTGGCCGAAGGTGTGCGTCCGTGCGCGTGGCTGCTCTCGAACGTGTTGAACGTGTTCCAGGACATGCCGGGTGTGGTATGGATGCGGGTGCGGGTCGAGCTGTCGCATGAGTGGTAATAGAGGTATGGATCTGGCACGGCTACAGAGCGGCGCCGAGGCGCTAAGCGGTGCGGCGTTTGCTGGGCCCGACGGAGATGCCGACGGGCGCCAGGATGTGCGAAGAGGACGACGAGATCAATAGGCGAGGGATGTAGAGGTATGCCCACATACGAGTACGCATGCAAAGCCTGCGGCGACCACATCGAGGTAGTCCAGTCCTTCAAAGATGACCCGCTGGCGACCTGCCCATCCTGCGGTGGCGCACTGCGGAAGGTCTTCGGAAGCATTGGGATCGTCTTCAAGGGGAGCGGGTTCTACAAGACGGACAGCCGGTCAAGTGACCAGTCAAGGACTGGCGCAGGGCGCAGCACGGCGCAGCACGGCGCCGGGACCCCTGCGGGCGCCAGCGCTGGTGAGGGCACGAGCTCTGCGGCCGGCGGCGAAGCATCTAAGCCTGCTGGCTCGGCCTCGGGGAGCTCCGTACCTGCTGCACCCGGTGGTGGGGCTGGTACAGCGTCTTCAGCGACCTCGAAGAAGGCAGCCGCAGTCGGGGAGTGACGGCCCAGTCGCTCGACCCTGGCGGACCCGACCGATATCAGCGCTGTTTGCCGCATGGTTGACGGCGAAGGAGACCCATGCCCAGGTTCCCAGCTTATGTCCTTCCGCTACTGTTTGGAGGTTGCGGGCTTATCATCGGGTCTTTTCTGAATGTGGTTGCCTACCGTGCTCCGAGGGGGGAGTCGATCGTCACGCCGCGCTCTCGGTGCACCGCATGTGGCGTGGCCATCCTTCCCCGGGACAATGTACCCACATTGTCCTGGCTATTTCCCCGGGGGCGCCGCCGTTCTTGCGGGGTCACGACCTCTGCTCGCTATGCGGTCGTGGAAGGGATCACGGGAGTGGCCTTTGCCGCGTTGGCAGCCAGGCTGGGCCTGACGGTCGCACTTCCGGTGTGCCTTACGCTTGCTGCATCACTTGTGACGGCATCTGCAATTGCAGTAGAAGGGCTCCGGGCGCCCAGCAGCGTGGTGGTTGTTCCGCTCACCTTCGTTGGGGTCGTCGCTGTCGCCTCTGCAGTGGCTGGAGACTGGGAGCGTCCGACAGCGGCGGTCCTCGGGGCTGTCGTTGCGTGGATCTTGGCGGCGTGCACAGGTCGGATCCTGGCTGCCGAGCGGGAGATGCTCCTCGTGATCGGGTTCTTTCTGGGCTGGTTTGGCTTGGAGACCGCGGCTATTGGAGCCGGGTTCGTCATTGCAGCAGTTGTGGCAGGCTGGCTCCTGAGCACGGCGTTACCCGGCGGGGGGAACGACAGGCTGGGGCTCGACGGCGGTGCGGATGAGCACGCGCCGGTCGATCAGCTACGCTCTGACGGTGGGCGTCGCCGCTCTCCCTGCTCCGGGTCGTCCATCCTGGGTAGGCGGGATAACGGTGGCCTCCGATCGCAGGTCACGATGATCGCGATGTCGTGCGGAACGGTGCTGGCGGTACTACTGGCAGGCACCGTAATACCTATCGCGACAGGGAACAAGTTCCTCAGCTGAAGTGAGCAGCCTGTCCAGTGGCTACGAGTCCCCGCCGTTCCATCATGACCTTTAGATCGTGCGGGTTAGAAGCGTTCGCCATGGCCGACCGGAGGTCTACGAGCCCCTGCTGGTAGAGGTCTGCAAGCGACTGGTCGAAGGTGATCATTCCGTAGTACTCGCCTTCGGCAACTATCTGGCCGATCTCCGAGGTGTGCATGGGGTCCATGATGCACTGCTGGATGCGCCCGTTCGAGACCATGACCTCTACAGCTGGCACGCGGCCAGAGCCGTCTGCCTTCGGGACGAGGCGCTGGCAGATGGTTCCCCGGAGAGCTCCCGCAAGGGTCATCCGAACCTGTGACTGCTGGTGCGGCGGGAAGAGATCGACGATCCGGTTCACCGTCTCGGTGGCATTGATCGTGTGCAGGGTCGAGAAGACGAGGTGCCCGGTCTCGGCTGCGGTCAGTGCAGCGTAAACGGTCTCTGGATCACGCATCTCGCCGACCAGGATCACATCGGGATCCTGACGAAGCACGACGCGCATCGCGGCCGTGAAGCTCTCCGTGTCGAAGCCGACCTCGCGCTGGTCAACCGAGGCCAACTGGTCGGAGTGAAGGTACTCGACCGGATCTTCGATAGTGATCACATGGCAGGTCCGCGTGGCGTTGATGTGGTCTATCATCGTCGCTAGCGTCGTGGTCTTGCCGCATCCGGTAGGTCCGGTTGCCAGCACTAGCCCTCGAGTCTCGTCGGCAAGCTTCGTCACGACCTCGGGCAGTCCCAGCTCTTCCCTTGTCGGGATGTCGCCGCGAACCCGCCTGAACGTCATCGCGACCGACCCCCTTTGCCTGTACGCATTGACGCGAAAACGACCGAGCGACGGCACGCTGTGGGCGAAGTCAGCCTCGTGGCGTGCCGCGAAGATCTCGGCGATCCGCGGTGGCATGATCGTGTCGGCGATGGACTGGGTCTCGGCGGCCGTGAAGCGGCTCTCGCCCGCGATCGGCTGGAGCACTCCGTCGACGCGGGCCCTCGGCGGCGCGCCTGGTTTCAGATGCAGGTCCGATCCGTCTCGTTCCGCGAGCACGCGGAGCAGGCGGTCAAGGTCTTCCTTGTCCATCATCCTCCTTCCCCGTCGGGCTCCGGGTTTGGAGCCGTCGTAACAGTCGTAGCAGTTGCCACGTTCCTACATTTCCATTTCATGTGCCACTCGATGACAGTTCCCGGAACTGCCCGAGCACAACCACAAGATGATCTCCTTCGTTGGGAGTCTATTACTCTCGGGTCTCAATTGCTGAACCGGCCGCGTTTTGCGTGTAGAGTGATGTCTCGGCGGGCTGAGACAGCATCTGGGCCGCGGCGCTCGTGGAGGCTGTGGAGCAAGAAAAGCTTTGGAGTCAACGGCATGTGAGCTAGTGTGGCAACAAGGGGTTATCGGTGGGATGCGTCGGCGCTTGCTGCACTTGCGTGTTCTGCTGGGACGGTAAGCATGCAAGAGCGTAGGTTCGGCGCCTTGGCGCCGAGTCGAACGCTATGATCGGGGAACTAGACGGCAGGCGCGGCGCGCGGTACTCGAGAGACGAGTTGTGTGGAGGCTAGTGTTGGGAGCTGAGGGGTTCTTGATGGAGGTGACGTGACATGGGGTTGGAGGTGACACGGGGCGATGAGTGACGCTGATGCCATGCGCACGGTCGCGAAGGAGCTGGATCTCGACTGGGTGAACCTGGATGAGTACCCGGTCGATACTGGTGCAGCCGGGATGCTGCCTGAGGAGATCGCCCAGCGTTGTGGCGCGGTGCCGGTTGGGCGAAAGTTTGGGATACCCGTGCTCGCAGTGTCGAACCCGGCCGATAGTTCCTCGATGGAGGAGATGAAGTCCGCTCTAGGGAGAGACTTTGTCGCTGTCGTGGCTGATGAGTCTCAGGTGGCGGAGTATCGCCAGCGACTCTATGCAGCTCTGGCTGCCGGGATCGTGGCTCGGGAAGCGGAGGAGCAACGGGAGCTGGCAGAGCGTCGCGAAGAGGAGCGCGCTTCTTCGGCGGTAGCCTCCGGCGCAGGGTTTGCCTACGACGGCTCGGCAGGCGCTGGCGACGGGCTGGAGGGCGCTTCGGCGGAGATGGATGACGTCATGGCTGGTTGGCCACCGCTTGCCAGGGTGCTCGTCGCGGCGGGACGTGTCGAACGGGCCGAAATGTCGGCCGCAGTGCAGGAGGCGGCTCACGGAGGGGATGTGCTCGCGCACGTTCTGCGGACGAAGGGGCTCGTCACCGAGGAAGATCTTGTGTGGGCGATGGCCGAAGAAGTGGGCTTGGAGTTCGTAGATCTCGACACCTACCCAATCGACTACTCCGTAGGCATGCTCATACCTGAGACTACAGCGCGACATCACCTGGTCCTGCCTATTGGCAAGGAGCACGGCAGCCCCGTTGTAGCGATGGCAAATCCGGCGGACGTCTTCGCCATGGACGACCTGCGGACCGTCCTCGGACGGAACTTCGTCCCCGTCGTGGCAGTCAAGTCGCAGATAGTTACGGAGATCGATGCCGTTTTCCGTCGTGGTCACGACGCTGAGGAGATTGCGAGATCTGCCGCAGCGACGGCATCGGGCGACGTGATTGCGCTTGGCGAGGAGGAAGGCGAAGAGACAAGCCTTGACCTTGCCAGCCTGGACGCCGTCGTCGAGGATGCTCCGATCGTTCGGTACGTGAACCTGGTGATCCTC
This sequence comes from Actinomycetes bacterium, assembly GCA_021791755.1. Classification (GTDB taxonomy): domain Bacteria; phylum Actinomycetota; class Acidimicrobiia; order Acidimicrobiales; family JAJZXF01; genus JAJZXF01. Next base: position 12,065 of record JAJYWA010000021.1, read on the forward strand.
CAGGCGCTGAACGAGCGTGCATCGGACATTCACGTGGAGCCAACCGAGAAGAACCTGCGCATCCGTTTCCGGATTGATGGGGTGCTGCATGACATGTCGACGGCGCCGCGTTCAATTGCCGGAGCGGTTGCCACCAGACTGAAGGTGATGGGCGACATGGACGTGTCGGAGCATCGCCTGCCCCAGGAAGGCCGGACGTCGCTCACGATTGGGAACCGCCAGATCGATTTCAGGATGGCCACGATGCCGACGGTCCATGGCGAAAAGGTAGTGTTGCGGCTCTTGGACAAGTCGAGCGGCCTGATCCGTTTGGGCGATCTCGGGCTGCACTCGGAGATGATCGAGCGCTACGCATCACAGTACAGCCTCCCGTATGGAACCATTCTCGTCGTGGGTCCTACCGGCTGCGGGAAGACCACCACCCTCTACTCGACGCTGGCGTTGCTGAACTCGAGCGATCGCAACCTCATCACCATCGAGGACCCGGTTGAGTACCAGGTAACGGGTGTGAACCAGCTTCAGCTCAACCGCAAGGCGGGGCTCACCTTTGCCGGGGCCCTGCGGTCCCTGCTCAGGTCGGACCCCGATGTCGTGTTGATCGGCGAGATCCGCGATGTCGAGACCGCCAATGTTGCAGTCGAAGCTGCGTTGACGGGCCACCTTGTCCTGTCGACGCTTCACACGAAGGAAGCGGCGGGGACCCCATTGCGTCTGGTTGAAATGGGTGTGGAGCCGTACCTCGTGACATCGGCCGTCAACTGCATACTGGCCCAGAGGCTTGCACGCCGCCTTTGCACCCACTGTAAGGAACCCTACGATCCGACCGAGGCAGAGATGGTCGCGGCAGGTTGGACAGAGGCCGATCTTGCCTCGCTGCACCAGCTTCCGCAGATGTACAGGGCCGTTGGATGCCAGACCTGTTCGAGTACCGGGTATCGTGGCAGGATGGCCCTTGGTGAGATGATGGTGGTCACCGATGAGGTATCACTGCTGATCGTGGAGCGAGCCTCCACCAAGACTGTCAGGGAGACGGCGATCGAGCAGGGAATGGTGACTCTTCGCCAGGACGGCTTGCGACATGCCCTGGAAGGTGACACCACGATAGAGGAGATCCTGAGGGTGGTCGCGTGAGTGATACCCAGTACCCAGTGTCGCCGTTCGAGGCTGGCAGCTCACCGGCGCCGGCATCCACGGTGACCGTGGAGGCATCTCCGGAGTGGGCTCAGCCGCAGCAGGCGCCGAGGCCCGGATCAGCTGTGACGAGTGGGGGTGGTTCACGTGGGACATCGCTCGAAGATGTGGAGATTCCGCTCCACATCGACGACCTTCTTCGCTACGCAGTCTCCGTCGGCGCCTCAGACCTTCATCTTACGGCGGAGATGCCGCCCAGTGTCAGGATAACCGGAGCCATCACGCCTATAGATGGCTATGGCCGCTTGGACAACCAGTCGATCCGGGAGATGATCTTCGGCATCCTCCCCCAGTCCCTGCGGGAGCGCTTCGAGGAGGAGCGTGAGCTGGACACCTCGCACACTGTGGCCGGGGTAGGCCGCTTTCGTGTGAACGTTTCACTTCAAAGGGGCACCGTCTCGGTCGCGCTGCGGCCGATTCCTCATGAGATCCCGGCGTTCGAGGCACTTGGGCTTCCCGAGTCCATCAAGGCGTTCACGGACTTGAGAAGGGGTTTGGTGTTGTTGACCGGACCGACCGGCTCGGGCAAGTCAACGACGCTTGCGTCGCTCGTGGACATCATCAATCGCTCGAAGCCGCTACATATCGTCACGATCGAAGATCCGATAGAGTTCCTGATCCCTCACCGGCGCAGCATTGTGAACCAGCGAGAGGTGGGGCAGGATACGAGCTCCTTCTCGGAGGCCCTGCGGCGCGTCCTGAGGCAGGACCCGGACGTGATCCTCGTCGGGGAGATGCGCGACCTCGAAACGATGGCAATGGCGATGACGGCAGCTGAGACCGGCCATGTGGTCTTTGCCACCCTTCATACCCAGGACGCGCCGCAGACGATCGACCGCATCATCGATGCGTTCCCGACCAACCAGCAAGGGCAGGTGCGTGCCCAGCTTGCCGCGACGCTGGAGGGGGTTGTGACCCAGCAACTGATTGTCAACGCGGAAGGCACCGGTCGTGTTGTCGCGGCTGAGGTAATGGTCTGCACCTCGGGCGTTCGCAACCTCATTCGAAATGGCAAGACACACCAGGTGTACTCGCTCATCCAGACGGGCGCCGTTCATGGGATGCAGACCATGGACCAGAGCCTCGCCCGGCTCGTGAAGGAGAGGGCGATCACCGAGGCTGTGGCGTTCGATCGCAGCCGCAACGAGGATGATCTCCGCAATCACTTGAACACCTATTGAGCCCTAGTGTGGGACTAAGGCACCTGAAAGATCGTATCAAGGCAATGGCAACTAGAAATCAGCGAAGGCGGCGGGTGATGAGCACCGAGCACATAGCACTGAGGGGAGCATAGTGGCGACCACAACGTTTGAGTACAAGGTACGTGACCGTACGGGCAATCTCGTCGAAGGGCAGCTTGACGGTGACAGCATGCCATTGGTCGTGACGAAGCTTCGGGAGATGGGTTACCTCCCGATCACGGTCACCCCGAAGTCGCAGGGACGGGTCGGCGCAAAGGGAGTGCTCTCGAAGGAGATGAACATACCCATCCTCTCCGGGAGAGTGAAGATGAAAGAACTGGCCGTGATGACGCGCCAGTTCGCCACCATGGTGGAGTCAGGGCTCTCGGTGGTGCGGGCGCTTGCAATACTCGCGGGGGAGACCGAGAACAGAGAGCTGGCTCGCGTTCTGCGTGAGGTGCGCCTGGACGTTGAGACTGGGTCATCGCTTTCGGCTGCGATGGCAAAGCATCCGCGCCACTTCAACCATCTGTACGTGACCATGATCGAAGCAGGCGAAGCTGGTGGCACCATCGACATGGTGTTGGCCAGCCTGGCCAACACGTTGGAGCGCCAGACAGCGCTGAACCGCAAGATCCGGTCCGCGATGATCTATCCGATAGTGGTCGTGTGCATCGTCGGGTCGATCTTTCTTGCGATGCTCGCCTTCGTCGTGCCTATCTTCCAGAAGCTGTTCCAGACGCTTCACGGGCAGCTTCCGCTGCCGACGAGGATAGTCATAGGGATCGCTCACGCGATCATCAGCTTCTACGCGCTTGCGATAATAGCTGGGATCATCGTGATCGTGGTGTTGATACGTCAGTGGATTAGCACGGACTCGGGCAGGGAGCACTGGGACCGGTTCAAGCTGAGGCCTCCGGTCTTCGGGGAGCTCAACCACAAGGTCGCGCTGGTGCGTTTTACGAGCACTTTCTCGTCACTGCTGACCGCTGGCGTACCGATGCTGCAGTCGCTCGACATCGTGTCAGCGACCGCGGGCAACAAGATTGTGGCAAACGCCATCCAGGATGCGAAACAGCACGTGCGGCAGGGAACGAGCCTTGCGCAGCCTCTGTCCCGCCACGAGGTGATACCCCCGTTGATCATCCAGATGATCGAGGTCGGAGAGCAGACGGGAGCCTTGGACACCCTGCTGCAGCGGACGGCGGACTTCTACAACGGAGAGGTGGACGTGATGGTAGACACCCTCACTTCTCTGCTCGAGCCATTCTTGATCCTCTTCATCGGGGCTGGCGTTGGAGCGATGATCATTAGTATGTACCTGCCGATGTTCGATTACATCAAACTGGTTCCGACCCACTGATCCACCGCATGAGCAGCACCGCCGCTAGGTGAGCGCTGTGGCGCGGCATTGATGACATTCGCGGCCGCGCCTCGATACTTGCGGGGAGGCGTAAGGCGTGTTCGTAGAGCCGCGTTGCCTATAGCCGGCAGTCTCTTGGTGCTTGCGACCGGGATGGCGTACTTTTTCTGGTGGGGCGCGGTGGTAGGCAGTCCGGCGGTCTGGGTGCCGCCCGGGGACATATGGGCGACCATTCGGTCTTCCGACTACGTAGTCTGGGGTTACTTCGGCGGCATTTACTCTGCAGGGACCAAGCTGGTCACGTTTCCGGGCATCCTTTTGGTGCTTGCTCCGGTTTCAGCGCTGTCGAACGCGTTGAGGCTCCAGGAGGCATTTCCGTTCATGGTTCCCCATCCGACGGCGTGGCTTGTGATCGGACCGTACGTGCTGCTGGTCGGGTGCCTTCCGCTTTTCGCATTCGATGCGCTTGGGGTTCGCATGGGCCTGTCAATGGCTCGGCGCGCTTTCCTCATGGTCGGTGAGGTGATCGTGATCTGGCAGGTTCTTGTGTTGTGGGGGCATCCCGAGGACACGATCGCGATTGGGGTGGCCTGTTACGCGCTCATGGCGACATTTGACGGCCGGTGGGTTGCCGCAGGGTGGCTTTTCGGTATCGCTCTCGCCTTCCAGCCGTTGGTGCTGTTGATCTACCCCGTAGCCCTCATTGCCCTCTCGCGCCACCCGAACGTGACGGTTCGCGAGTGGGCTGGTATGTTCGCTCGATCTGTAGTAGTTCCAGTAGCGCTTCTCGCAGCTCCACTGATCTCGAACTGGCGAGCAAGCACGCGGGCGCTCGTTGACCAGCCGAACTTTCCTACGGTTGATCATCCGACGCCGTGGTTGGTGCTCGCGCCGCATCTGTCCCGTGCTCGTTCCAGCTCTGGGCTTGACGAGGTTAGCGCGGGTCCACCGCGGGCGATTGCTGTGATCACCGCAATCGCGTTGGCATGGCGCTCACGGCGTTGGAGCGTTGACCTGCCTACGCTGACCTGGCTGGCCTCCGCGTGCCTTGCGGTAAGGTGCTTCTTCGAGGCGGTCATGGTCCCCTACTATGTGTGGCCAGCGATTGGCGTCGCCTTGGTATCTGCTGCGCGCAGGGGTGTCCTCAACCTCACAGTGTGCCTCGCAGCCGGCCTCGGAGCCACCGTTTGGAGCTATGTGCGGATCGGGAGCTGGAGCTACTGGTTGGTTCTCGTCTTGCTGCTTGCTCTGATGCTTACAGCGGCGGTACCTGTTCGGTTTGGAGCGCTACGGCTGGTGCGTGGACCGGTGGTCCGGCAGCGCTCGGCGACGAGGAGCAGTTTGTAGCCCCGGCTTCGCCTACGCTCTTGGGGGTGGAGAAGATTGATCCTCTTGAAAGACTGGCGGATCTTATGCTGCTCTTGCTGAACGCTCGCAAGCCGCTGACCGTGCGCGAGATATCTGGCAGTGTGCCTGGCTATCCCAGTGGTGAAGCTGCGCTGAAGCAGGCATTCGAGCGGGACAAGCGCGCCCTGCGAGCGGAAGGCATACCAGTTTCCACTGAACGAGTCGGCGGCGAGGAGCAGGTCGGCTACAGGATCAAGCCCGAGGAGTACTTCTTGGGCGATCTGGACCTGAGCGCAGATGAGCAGGTCGCGGTGAACTTGGCGCTGGTTGGCGTCCAGTTCCTCGATCACAGCCCGTTTGGTTCCTTGGGCAAGCTCGGGCTTGCAGAGGCGCCGGTTTCTAGCCCTCTGGCCTATTATCACAGCTCACCAGCTCTTGGCGATGTTCTTGACGCGGTGCGCCGTCGCGCCTCGCTGTCTTTTTCGTATGGTCGCACGGTTCGTCGGGTAACGCCGCTCGGAGCCCTGCTGCGCTGGGGCCGCTGGTACGTGCTCGCTTGGGATGTCGAGCGGCAAGGTATGCGAACATTCAGAGTGGATCGCATCGAAGGCTCGCTGCACGTTGGCCCAGACGGGAGCGGTCAGGTTCCCGGTGGAGGCGTGCCAGAGGGTGACGAGATGCTGTCGATGCTGCCAGACGGGCCATGGGGGGTCGGCGGTGACGAGCCGTTGGAGGCCATCGTGTTGCTGGACGAGATCGAGGCACCGCGCGCTGTGAGGGAGGTGGGCGAGAGCGCGATTGTCGAGCATCGTGAAAGTGGATCAGTTGTCATCCGCCTTTCGGTCACGAACTATGTAGCATTTCGCTCGTGGATGCTTGGCATGCTGGACCACGCTGAGGTACTGGCTCCACGAGACCTCAGGCAGGACATGGTCTCGTGGGTAGCTTCCTCGGCAGCGGCCTGGGGGCGCGACGAGCCCTCGCTGCCAGAGGTGGATCACCGAAGCGAAGTTCTCAGCTACGAGGAGGGTCCGTTGGATCGCGATCCCGCTATCGTTCCGGCGATAGGACGCGATCTGGCGAGCCGTGCCGAGGCGGCGTCGCCGACGAGGTTGAGCTCGGGCAAGCGTCTACAGCGCCTGCTGGCTCTTATGACGTGGATTGCTCGCACAAACGTGGTTCAGATCTCCGAGGTAGCAGAGCGCTTCCGGATGACGGAGGCCGAGGTTGTCAGAGAACTGGAGCTGGCTGCCTGCTGCGGGCTCCCTCCGTACACGCCCGATCAGTTGATCGAGATAGTCGTGGTGGGCGATAGGGTGATGGCCAATATGGGCGCTCAGTTCCGGAGCGCCATCGAGCGGCCGCGGAGGCTGGCTCCCTCGGAAGCGTGGGCTGCTGTTGCAGCGACGCGCATCATGCTACAGGTGCCAGGGATAGATCCTGGCGGGTCTCTTGCCTCGGCGTCGGCGAAGCTGGAACGAGCGCTCGGCTACCATCGACGGCTCGCGGTGAGCCTTCATACGCCGCCTAACCTCGAGATCATAAAGCGCGCGGTTCAAGAGAAGATAACCCTTGAAGTCAGCTATTACGCCGTGTCCACTGATGAGGTGACCGAGCGGCTCATCGACCCGATATCGGTGTTCAGCGCCGCGGATCATTGGTATGTCGACGCGTACTGCCATCGCGCCGGTGATCAACGGCGGTTCCGCATTGACCGGCTTCTCTCGGTTAGGGAGCCTTGCGAGCCCGCTGCGCCAGCGGAGGCGTCCCAGCCAGCCAGGTGCTCTTTCTCCACTCATCACAATCTGCACGATGCCACGTATCCTGGCGAAGATCCGAACGAGCCCCGAGAAGAAGAGCGTCGCTATGCAAGTCCCGCTGCTGGCTCGGTGTTCGTGCCGAGCCCGGAGACGATCATCGTGACCCTGTCGATACCCACCGAGGAACGCTGGATAACCGAGGTCTACCCTACCTGTGCCTCGAGGGACGTCGAAGGGGGTCGCCTGGAGGTGGACATCCCGGTCGGGGGCGCGGCGTGGTTGGCACGGCTGCTGCTCCGCCTCGGCGCCGATGCCAAGGTTGTCGCGCCTGCCGAACTTGCAGGCGCTGGATCCCACTTTGCGGCCCGCATCCTTGCTCGCTACGGGGCGGAATGAGGTTTCGTGGTCAATGGCAAGGGCTAGAGAATGGGGGAGGATGCGAGGAATAGAGGAAGCGGGAGGATAAGAGAGAACAAGGAATAGCATGAAACAACATGAAACGCTATCATCAGACATGTGTTGTATGGCCGGAATTCTTTGCTGGCGCTTCCGACACTCAGGCCTTCGAGGTGTTGAGCATTGCGAAGGTTGCTCGTGGCGGCGAGGCCTATTACCTCGATCCGGTGTCGAGCATGGGACAAGGCGTTTCCTGTGCCGGCAGCGATCGTGCCGGCAGCGATCGCGCCGGCATCAACGGCGCTGGCCCCGATTCATCTCCTGGTCTTTGGCTGGGCGCCGGTACCGGTCATCTTGGGCTCGAGGGTCTCGTCGCTCCGGTCCATCTGACCAGCTTGCTTGGTGGGCGCGATCCACTTAGCGGACAGGAGCTCGACCCGGGACATGCCAACCGGGTGAAGGTGGTGGCGTTTGATCTCACATTTGCGGCCCCGAAGTCGGTCAGCCTGATATTTGGCCTCTGTGACGACGAGCGCGCTAGCGAGGTTCGCTCTGGCCATCTGGCTGCGGTTGGAGGTGCGCTGCGCTACCTGGAGACCAGTGGAATGGCGGCGCGGCGTACGGCTGGTGGCCAGCGTAACCAGATCCAGATATCAGGAGCTCTTGCAGCTGGTTTTACGCACGTGGTCAGCAGAAGGCTCGATCCCCATCTCCACACCCATGTGCTGGTGGTGAACCTGGCCGAGGGTGCAGATGGCCGCTGGTCGGCCCTGGATGCGCGAGGTCTCTACGTCGAGGCCCTGACTGCTGGCTATCTCTACCAAGCTCACCTGCGCAGTGAGCTAACCGAGCGGCTTGGGGTGGCCTGGTCGCCGCTGCACAGGGGCGCCGCCGATGTCAAAGGCGTTGATCCTGAGGTGATCGTAGCGTTCTCCAGTCGCAAGGTGGAGATCGAACGGCACCTGACGGAACGAGGACTGTCGGGTCCCAGAGCTAGGAGGATTGCGGTCGCCGCGACGAGGCCGGCAAAGGATAGCCAGGCTGGCCTCCACGAGCTTCGAAGACAGTGGATCGAGCGGGCCAGCGCACTTGGCTTGGATGTGGAGGCGATCATGTCCCCACTGGCGCGACACGTCGCTGCCTCTCATCACGCCGCTGCCTCTCGACCCACGGCGGCGCGACGCACCGAAATGAGGGCAATGCCGGCAGCGCCGCAGCGGTCGCGCCCGGATCTTGCGCTGACGCTGGAGGTGACTGCCGTTCTGGCCATGGGTTCGGGGGAGCATACCGCTCACCGCGGCGAGCCGGCGCGCTCACCTGGCAGCAAGCTCTTGAAGGGCTCGTCCACCTTCCCTGGGGTCACTGCTGAGGTGTACCCAGCTATGTCCGCTACGCTCGCTCTTACAACGAGCTTCACGCGTGGCGAGGTGGTCCGTGCCTGGTGCAGGGTGCTTCCTTCCGGCGCACCGGCGACCGTTATCGAGGAGCACACCCGCCGCTACCTCGCGTCGGGCATGGTGATGAAGTTGCCGCAGCCGTCTGGTGGGCATTTCCAACCAGTGAGGCGAGGTCTGCCTGGAGCGCTGCCGACGCGAATCGCCGTGGGCGGGCTCTTTTCGGAAAGGTGGGCGGTCCCTCGTTCGGTTGTGGTGCTCATGAGGGCAGCTGGCGTGCAGCATTTCGAGGGGTTGTCCTCCGCTGGTCTATCGAATGACCCGGGCAGGAACCTGCAGGCTGACCAGGAAGCCCGGCGGGGAAACCAGGACGCTCGATCGCGGGCTAGTGCGCCATGGCGTGAGAGCGGAGTCTTGATGGCCGAGGCATGGGATCCGGTTGCCCGTATTGCCCGAGCCCAGGGTCTGCTGCCCGGCGCACCTGCGTTTGCCGAGAGGGAGCGCTTGCACACTGGAGCCGCCGGAGCGCACAGAGCCAGCCGTACGGAGCGCAAAGAGCGCACAGAGCCAGCCGCGGAGCAGGGCGCGCCCGAGCTCCTCGGTGTCATAAGAAGCGGGGCGGAGCTGGCCGCCAGCCGCTCGTTGGCCTCGCTCTGTGGCGAACTGGACGCTCTGCGAGCAGAGATTGCCAGCTCGTTGGGCCTTGCTCCTGCGATGTCGGATCACGTTGCGATTGAGGTGGCGACATCTGCCGGTGCTGACAGGACGCAGGGCGCATGGGGTGCGCAAGGAGCACAGGCAGCGCGGACCGGCGAGATTGCTCCGATGGATCTCCATAGGAGCCAGCTCGTGAGGTACTCCGAGCTCTCCGCCGGTGTCGAGGTGCGCGCGTCGCGGCTCGCGACTGCCGCAATGGTGAGCCCTCCGGCTCACCTGCTTGAACGGCTGGGCCCGGTTCCTGATGCAGTGGCCGATCGTGATGTGTGGTATCGGGCGGCGCGGTCGGTAGAGAGCTATCGCGAACGTTGGAACGTAAGTGACCCGGCTAGTGCGCTCGGTGCTCTGGAAGGACGCTCGGAGCAAAGATCGCGCGCTGCTTCCACGGACTCCACGCGTCCAGAAGCCAGGCCCGCGACAGCGTCCCGCACAGTCCAAAGCTTCCAAAGACTGAGCATGTTGCGGACGCTTGAGGGCGCTGAGCGCCGCCTCGCACCCGGCGCCCGAGCAGCAAGCGCTTCCTTGCCAATCCCTGGCGAGCGGGTGCAGGAAGGTCCCGAGCAACGGCTGCGGCAGTCACTCGGCTTGCGAGCAGGACGCGTCGTGCTCGCACGGCCAGAACGTGATCTTGGCAGAGGTAGGTAGGAGCGGCCTGCGATGTGGGCACCTCACTATGGGCCCAGCTTTAGCGTCCGATGCTCTATTGCTCTATTGCTCGTGCTGGATTACTGGCCAACGGGGATGGCGCTGGCCGCGCTGGTCCAGCTCGCATGCCACTGAGTGGCCACCTTTGGTGGATTACCGCTTGAGCAGTTACCTCTGCTGTATGCAACCGCAGCGTAGTAGGTCCCAGCAGCGGCTGGACCAAACTGCGTGGCCCCCGGAGCCATCAACGACATCTCGAACCAGCAAGCGCCGGTGTTGGAAAAGGCCGCCAGCACGAGCGCGGTATCGTTGTTGCCGTAGAAGTTGTACTGTGACGGATCGTTCCGACATGAGGGTGTTGTAGATGGAGGTACCGCCGCATCAGCACAACCAACGATGTTCACGCTCACGTCATTAGGGCCAGATGATGACTGGTCAAACGGGATGAAGTGGATGCTTGGCAGCAGTTGTGCCAGATCCTGAGGGAAGACGTGTGAGTAGTTTGAGTAGAACTGGTACTGTTGGTGCGCCGTAGTCATGGTGGTGTCAATGCTCGTCTGTGCCAACGTGTCCTGGTTGGATGTGCGTATGCCCAGGAAAGTGGGGATCGCAATGGCAAGAATGACGCCGATGATAAGCAGCACGACAAGCATCTCGACGAGCGTGAACCCCTGTTCACGCGAACCGACTGCGCTGTGCTCTACACCGAGCTCTGTACCGCGTTCTGTTCTGACATTGACTCCCGCTGCGCTAGCCCTCACCGTGCGGCCTCCCGCTCCGCTGGCTCAGCACCTTGGCTCGATCGATGCGCTCCAAGGTGCTGGCGCCCGTCACTAACGTGGCCCATTCCGCCATGACCCTTCGCTGTTGCAAGCCTATTCATCCAGCAAACGTCTGCTTGTCGAACTTTGACCCATTGAGCCTTGACCAATCTCATCGCTTCAGCCTCGTTCCCACATGTCCCCAGGTTCAATGTTAGCGTACTGCGTGCGGAGATGTCGCTGCACCGGTGTTCCAGCTGGTTCCACTTCTGCAAGCTGGCTGTCCTCACCCACCCGTCGTGGTGAGGTGCACCTTTAGACTGGAAGTCATCATGTGGAATCTAGCGCGCTCTTATATTGTAGCCGAGGAGCTACGATACCGCAGGCCAGACCCGTGTTCTCCAGTGCATCGCGCAACGTCATACGGCTCGCGACATGATCACTGAACCTTTGCCAATGTGCACCGTCATGGTGCCAGTCAAAGCGTTCTCGCAAGCCAAGCGACGGTTGGCTCCCGTACTTGGCCTGGCGCAGCGTAGGGAGCTGGTCATGGCGATGGCGATGACCGTGCTGGAGGCCGCCAGTCCCCTCCCTGTCGCCGTTCTGTGTGACGACGAGGAGGTCGCTGCATGGGCCAGTGACGTTGGCGCTGCGGTTGTCTGGAGCCGCACGCCAGGCCTGAGCGCTGCGGTCGAGGACGGCGTGGCGCAGCTTGCGGCGAAAGGAAGCCAGCAAGTGATGATCGTGCATGCTGACCTGCCGCATGCACGTGAGATTGCGTCATTGGCCGGATGGAGCGGTGTGACGCTCGTGCCGGATCGCCATGTTCACGGGACCAATGCAATATGCATCCCTGCGAGCTCAGGATTCAAGTTCTCGTTCGGCGCCTGTTCGTTCCTGGCGCATGTCGCTGAGGCGGCACGACAAAGTATGCCGCTTCGAATTGTCCGTGATCGGCTCCTCGGATGGGACATCGATCTGCCCGCTGACTTGGAAGGTCTTGAAGCCGCTTCGCTCGTGCCCCGGCCACCCGCCTCTGGGGCCCGAGTTGAGCGATGAGGCAGCCGACTCGGTATCCACCAAGCACTCGCTTTGGTCTGTGCGTCCGCACTAGCTGGTAGCGGGTCCGTCATTCTGCTCGCGTCCGCGGGCCTGGGGGATGCCCGCTCACGGCGAGCCCCGCGAGCTGTTGATGCATCGTAAAGGGTCGGTGAACCCGTAGGGCTCCGTGCTCGGCAGGGTGCTGGACACAGAGCGCGTGATCATGTGTGCTTGTGATCATGGCAAGCGGATGTGGCAGAGGCCCAGAGCACTGGTGAGCCGAAGCAGACTGTCTGGCAGCTGACAACGCTCGGCTGGAAGCAGAGAACGCGACCCTACGGTCACGGATTGCTGAGCTCGAAGACCAGGTCGTCGCGTTGAGCGAAAAGGTGGTGACGCTAGCCAAGCTCGTCTTCGGCGCCTCCTCGGAGAAGAAGCCACCGGAGCCTGCAAGAGGCAATGACGCCGGGGGGGGCGATGGAGACCACCCTGAGAGCAGTCGTCGCCCGCGTGGCCAGCGACCATGCAGGGCCGGTCACGGGCCATCGTGACTACTCAGGACTCGACACAGTCGAGCAGATCGACTGGCAGGTAGGTACGCATCGTGCGGATCGTCTATCGTCGGCCGACCTATCGACGGACGTGCCGCTGTTGGGTCGCGGGCATCCGGGCCGCGCTCGCAAACGACGGGGCAGGACACCTCCACGTTGACGAGACGACCTGGCGCGTGTTCGAAGAGGCGGCCGGCAAAGAGAACCACAGGTGCTGGCTGTGGACCTTCGTCGGCCCCGACACCGTCTGCTTCGCGGTCGACCCGACCCACTCGAGAAAGGCGCTCACTCCCCAGCTCGACACCGACGCCGGGTCCTTGGCCGAGAACCGACACCTGCTTGTGAGCTCGGACTTCTTCAGCGTCTATCGGCCCCTTGCCACCATCGAGGGTGTGGACCCCCTGTGGTGCTGGGCTCACATCCGCAGGTACTTCATCCGCGCCGCGGACGCCCACAAGGAGCTGAAGAGCTGGTACGACAGGTGGCTTGTTCGCATCGGCGCGCTCTACGTCGCCCACCGGGTCTTCGGCGCCGCTGAGGCGGGCAGAGCTGAACAGGCCCGGGCCGAGACGGACTTCGCCCGTGCTCAAAGTGCGATCGCCGCCGCCCGGAAGGCCGAGATGGCCGACGAGACCCTGCATCCTGCAGTAAAGACGTTGCGTCCTGCGGTAAAGAAGGCGCTTGCTACCCTCGATCACGATTGGGCAGGGCATAGAGCGCCACGCCGAGGTCCTGGAGCTGGCGCTCGACAACAACCGCCTCCGAGCGAGCGCTTCGCAACCCGGTGGTGCTCCAGAAGAACCGCTACGGGTCGGGCTTGGTATGGGCGCGACCCTTGCCGCTCGGACCGGGACCATCACCGCGACCGCAGCGCGGGTGGGATGCAACCCGCTCGCCCACCTCTCCTGCTATCTCGACGCCTGCGCAAGCGCCGGTGGCAAGGCGCCAAGAGGGCCGGCGCTCGAAGCATTCCTTCCCTGGGCAGCAAGCGAGACCGGCCTCGCTATCTGGCAGGACGCGCCGCGCGGACCGGCGCCGTGAGCAGATCGCTGCTCTACTGCGGCAGGGACTTCACAGAAGACGAGCTCGAGCTTGTAGGTCGCCTCGCTGGGGCGTTGCCGACGCACCGGGCGATTGCCGACGCACTCTGCGAGGAGCTTGCCTGGCTTCGACCTGACGGAAGGCACAAGGACATGTCTGCCCGTGTCGCTCCAGGTGGTGAAGACCAAGGCGGGCTCCAAGCTCTGGAGGGAGCTGATCGCGACCTGCCACTACCTCGGCTACGTGCCCTGCGTCGGCGCGCAGCTGCGCTACCTCCTCTACGGGGCCCCCACGCGCTCGGCGCTCTCGGCTTCGCGGCCTCGGCGTGGAAATGTGCGCCACGCGACGCTCACGTTGGCTGGGACAAGCCGACCCGGGAGACCCGGCTGCACCTCGTCGTCTCAAACGCCCGCTTTCTGATCCTGCTGCACGAACACGTGAAGAACCTCGTCAGCCACGTCCTAGCGAAGGCAGCCCGCCGACTGGCAAGGCGCCTACGGCTACGCGCCGGTGCTCTTGGAGACCTTCGTCGAGACCTCCCGGTTCAACGGAGCGAGCTATCGGGCGGCAAACTGGATCTGGGTCGGCCAGACCACCGGACGCGGCAAGCTCGACCGGGCCCACGAGCACGCGCTCCCTGTCAAGAACGTCTACCTACTCCCTCTCCAGCGCGACTACCACAGCATCCTCAGCTCGCCAGCGTGACGAGCACCGCGGTCTCTAGGAGATGCCGACCATCGAGTGATCCGGTACGTGTTCACCGAATCTTTACGATGCATCGTCGCGTGCCTCGAGTATCTTTCTCGATTGGTGGCCGGGATCGATAACCCGATCATTGATACGAGCACCTCCAAGCCCTCGAGGAACCGTCTGCGGACGGCGCCGCTGATGCCGGCTCGTTAACGCTTCGCCGTGCCTGCCTTCTTCGCCGCGGTCGTAGCCTTCGCCGTGCCTGCCTTCTTCGCCGCGGTCGTAGCCTTCGCCGTGCCTGCCTTCTTCGCCGCGGTCGTAGCCTTCGCCGTGCCTGCCTTCTTCGCCGCGGTCGTAGCCTTCGCCGTGCCTGCCTTCTTCGCCGCGGCAAGCTTGATCGCCAATGGCTTTGGAAGCGCTTTGCCCTTGTTGAGAACCTGCTTGAACTCGGTGCCCGCTGTGAATCGCACGCCCTTTGACGGGCCGATCTTCAATGGAGCACCCGTCAGGGGATTGCGCCCCGTCCGCCGGCCCCTCTTGGTCGGATTGAATGTTCCAAAGCCAATCAGTGCCACCCTTCTCTCAGCTTTGATCTCCCTCATGATGACGGTCTTGAAGGCATCCACGGCAAGCTCAGCCTGCTGCCTTGTCAATCCGCTTTGTCTTCCTACTTCTTGGATAAGCTCAGACTTGTTCACTGCTACCTCCTTCAAAGGCGATACAACCCTTGTAATCAAAGAGCTTTTTCGATCCCGGGTCAAGCATCTTCACATTTCAAGGGTTGGACTGCCGCCTTGGTGGTCCCCTGCGGAAGGCTCTGAGTGGAGATCTTCGGCTGGCAACAGGGGTAGTTTCGCAGATGAGTCCTTGGGAGTACGGAGGGTTTGATAAATGGGCGTTTGACCCAGAAGGGAGATGAGCGGGCCCAAGCCTGGTAGGTCTCGACGTCATCCGATATTGCGTTGCTAGGCTTGCAAGCAAGACCGTGATGCCTCTGATGCCCCCGTAGCTCAGCTGGACAGAGCAGCTGCCTTCTAAGCAGACGGTCGCAGGTTCGAGTCCTGCCGGGGGCGCCACGCAGATGGGAAACGGTGGCCCGTGGACCGGGGCGCCGCTTCTCGCCGACGGTCCG
>JAJYWA010000138.1 GCA_021791755.1 Actinomycetes bacterium
CGACTGGTAAAAGCGCGAGTCGCGCTGGCGTCTGGCGGGAGACTCTCGTAAGCGGATCACCGCGAAGACCGCCAGGGCAACCAGTACTCCCACGGCGAAAGAGTCCTCGAGGAACCCGAGCACAGCCGTGTGGCCGATGAGTGGGATCGCAAACCGCTTGTCGAAAAGATCGCCGTATGCCTCGATGATCGTGAAGATGAGGATCAGGAACCCCCAGAAGGTCATGGCGTGTGCCATGCCGGGTGTGCGTTTCTTGAACAGCTTTCGCTGTCCTAGGACCTCCGAGGTCTCAGCCCACGCGGCCGGTCGTAGGGCCAGCTTCCTGCTCGTGTCTGTCCGGCCGCATCGGATCAGCCGGTAAAGCCAGAAAAGCCTGCGCCCTGCCAGCACGAAGCCGACCATAGTGATGGCCAGGCCGATAGCTATTCTCACACTTCCTCCTACCGTTCCAGTCTCGATTGGCAGGGCTCGCTTGCGCCCTGCGCGTACTACGGCGATGACCTCGAAGAGCTTGGAGCTCGTAGAAGGTCATCGCCTTTCGTCAGATAGCCCTGTGGCGCTTGCTCATCTATGAGAGCTCAGCAACTCCAAGACCTGTGGATTATCGGAGCGCTTGACTGTGCCGATGTCCGCAAGACCGCGGCCCCCGGCCGGCCTGCGCGGCTTGGGGCTGAGCAACACGCGGGCTGGGTGGGCCAAAGAAGTACATTATCAGGAGGAGGGGCGGTCGCTCACGTGGGAGAGCACCGGCGACCCAGGCAGTGGCTCCGAGTGGTTCAGGGCATACGGGTGGCATACGGCCGAAGCGCCGTAGGTGCACTGAAGCTGGTTTGACGGCTACCATCGTGGAGCACCGGCTGGCCGTAGCGGTCGCGCCTCAGGCGGGCGTAGTTCAGAGGCAGAACATCAGCTTCCCAAGCTGAGAACGCGGGTTCGATTCCCGTCGCCCGCTCTCGAGAGGTCTTCGCCGAAGTCTCCGAGGCGACATTGGCGAAGGACCATTGTGCCACGAGGGAGTGACCCTCATACGGGAAGAGTCTCCGGTTCAGGGGCGTTTGGCCTGACCTCAAGTGTGTGACTGGTCATGTGCCTTGCTGCTGATCTGTCGACCCGGGCCATCCAGCCGGAGACGCGCACCAGCCGGTCGGACGAACGTGATCTGAGAGGAGCCTTGCGTCAAGCACCGTGAGAGTCCTGTCCGTCGTCCTTGCCGGCGGCGCCATTTCCATACCATCAACAGAAGAGAAGGCACTTGCCAGCGTGCCAGGCTTTACGAAGGTCGTCATCGCTGGGGCATGCACTCACAAGGACGTCCATGTCGCTGCAGCTTTCTACTGTACGGGTCGGCTTCTCGACCAGGATCACGCGCGCTCACATGACGGACTGGGATCGGCAGTGTCCGCTCGGGCTACCAGCGGTGGGTGGTCTTTGGGCGCAGGCCCTCGATTCGAGCCCAACCGGTGAGTCCCACGAGAGCCATGCGCGCGACCGCGAATGCCTGGTCGCCATCGGCTACTACGCCGGGGAGCAATCGGAAACTCCAACCGCGTTCTCGAAGAGCGCGACGGCGTCCGTGATCGCTACCGACTGGCTGGAGTGACCGGAAACGGCTAATTGACGCCGCCATTCTCGCCACCCTTGCCTCCATAGTCACAACCGTCCTATATCGCCGAGTACTCTGAACGCTTTACATCCCCATCCTGGTCGCAAGTGGTGCATAGTCCCACTCAGTTGCTATGGGCTCCTGTATGCCTGGAGTCCTGGAGTCTGACGATGTCAGACCTCATTGGTATGGTGCACGCGCCATGGAGGCACGCATCCTGTACGTCGACGATTCGGGCAAGCCTGATGCGGCTCATTCTTCCGGAGCCGTGGTGATCGCCGGTTTCACCATCGATGCCGAGCGGTACCCCACCCTGTCGCGCCGCGTCCTTGGGGCGAAAGGGGCATTCCACCCACGACGAGGCGCACCGCAGTCCTGGGAGATCAAGTCGGCCGACCTAGTGCGGCCCAACCCATGGAAGCGTGCGAACAACCGCAAGTTCGTGGCCGAGCTGCGCAGGATCGTGCAAGAGCTCCAGGGGACGATGTACTCCATTACGATCACAAAGAACAAGATGAAACACCCTATGACGCTTGCTGCGACAATGCCGCTCCTCCTCCAAGTGCTCGTAGAGCACTTCGATGCCGAGTGCCGCGCGCTCGGCAGGGTCGGCATGGTGGTGTCCGACTGGTCGAACCACCAGTACGATCAGCATGCGAGTCGCTGTGTAGCGAGCTTCGTGGCTGCAAGTGCGCTCGCGATGCATCCCGGCGTCTACTACGCAAGCTCGCATACGACCGAGGGGATCCAGGTCGCTGACGTCATCGCCGCTGTACGTCGGCGCGCCCAGGAAGGCGATGTGAACATGCAGGTTATAGACGGCGGCTTCCGGCGCGTCGCCACAATGCTCGCCGGCGCGGCCGCAACCGTCAAGGGCCACCAGGACTCAAACTGGTTGACCTTGTTCTGGCGTTGCTTGCGTGAGCTGATAACCTAACGGTGTAAAAGGTTCGGTTAGTAGGCGACAGCCGAATGCAACCGAAGCACCTTTGGCACTAGGGTCCCGGACCGCACGGGGCCCTTTCCCATGTTCGCAATCAATTCAAGCGCGTTTGACGGCGGCCCCGTTGCAGCCTCGGGCTCATCGTGTTTCCTCGCAAGAGGCCCGACGCAGATGATCGGGCTCGCCGGACCTGCAGTACCGGTATGGTCTACAGTTCCCGGCGCAGCTTCGAGCGCGTCGCCACATAGACCTATGGTCCAGGATGTGACGCCAACCGCTTGATCCCGCGCCAACATGTTGTTGACGGACACACAAAATGAACACCGGGATCTCACAAACGACACTCAGCACGGTGAACCGCCAGCGATGGCGTCCGTGCTCGCATCGCAGAAGGGGAGGCTACCGCTCACGGCGGGACCACGCAGACCACGACGGAAGTTCTCGGACGTGGGAGGCGCCAGCAACACCGGCGCCGACTCGCAGAGTCCGGTCTATACGGCAAGGACCGGGGAGACTGAAGCGGCTGGAGAGCGAAAAGAAAAGGAGTGCTTAGAAATGCCTAGGTACTTTGGAGCGGCTCCGGCGACAAGGACCTCGAGGGTGCCTGCCGGGTGGTCCTAGTCGTCGAGGTGGTGTTTGCTGCCGGCGCCGAGCTGCTGGTGGATCCGCCGGCCGACCTCTCGGCTCGGCCAGGTAGACACTCAGGCCGCGTCCGTGCGAGCGTAACAGTATGCCGTCCCTGCCGGTGGCGCCTGTCGTAGAGTCGCTGACCTCTGCTGCATGCTACGGAGTCGCAACCGCCCTTCAGCACCACGCGGCTGTACGGCAACCCCGCGAGCTGTCCATGCGTCCAGGTCTTCTAGTCCGGTTGCTGCGCGAGCCGAGATGGCAGATTGGCAATGGCCTAGATGCAATGGGCTTTGTGCTCCAGTTCGTGGCGCTTAGAAGCGGCGCGGTTGCGCTTGTCGAGGCCCTCCTCGTCACGGGGTTGGTGGTCGCGATATGGGTGGCGGCACTGCTCGATCACCGGCGGGTCACGCTTCACGAGGTTGTCATGGCAAGTATCGTCGCCGCTGGCGTGGCTCTGTTCCTGAGCGTCGCACGCCCTACCTTCCGCGCTGTTCTCCCGTCTCTTGGTAGCTCCATCACGATGGCGGTTGCAGTCACGGCGATCCTCGTTCTCGCAGTGCTTGCAGCGCGCCCGGCGACGCGGCGACAGGCGGCTGCGCTGCTGGCGATAGGCGCGGCCGTTGCTTTTGCTTACACCGCGGTGCTCACGTCCATCTCCGGTCACCTACTCGACGGAGGAGTCTTGCGGGTGCTCGCCTCTTGGCCGCTGTACGTGCTCGTGGTCACCGGCGTCGTGGCGATCATGCTGACCCAGAGCGCGTTCAACGCCGGTCCATTGCGCTTCTCTCTCCCGACGCTCACCGTGGTACAGCCGGTCATCGCGACGGTTATGGGATGGCTGTTCCTGGGTCAGCGGGTAGACGTGAGGGGCATGGCCCCCTTGTGGGAACTGTGTGCTCTCGTGTGCATGACGGCTGGCGTCTTTTCTCTCGTGATGCGTTCGCCCGATTTGACGTCGCCAACGGACAGCACGGGCGAGGCGCCCGAGTGAAACCAGATGATCCACCGGGATCGAGCCGGGGCCACCCGCGTGTCGCCGGCGATGTCCTTCGGGTGTCGCGCGGCCTCACGATCAGCTTGTCGGAGATCGAATGGAGGTTCTCAACCAGCGGCGGCCCGGGCGGCCAGCATGCCAATCGGGCCAGCACCCGTGTCGAGGCACGTTTCAACGTCGCTCGGTCATCTTCTATCGGTCCGCGCCAGCGCGCCCGTCTCGTGGAACGGCTCGGGGAATGCGTCCGGGTTGTTGTGTCCGAGGAGCGGTCGCAGCTGCGAAATCGCGAGATTGCGATGGAGCGTCTGGCGGAGCGGCTTGCAGCCGCGTTGAAAGTCACGGCGCCCAGACGGCCGACCCGGCCCAGTGTTGCAGCACGGGAACGCCGGCTGGAGGGGAAGCGCCGTCGCTCGGAGCTGAAACAGTCACGGTCTCGTGGGGTGGCAGAGGAGCTCTAGCGCGCGCCGGTTTATGTGGGTAGGTGGGCAGGTCGGTATGTGGTGCGGGCCAGTTCCAGCGTGGCGCCGTGCCGGCGTCTCGGTGGCGTATGTTGGAACGGACGCAGGTGTGGTGGCGGCGCGCCAGCGTCTTGGCGGATGGGCTGACTGTGGCGTGGGCTTGTGTTGGCTGGGCTGTGGCTCTTGTGCCCAGCGGCGGCAGCGAAGATAGAAGTAGTCGTAGCTGCGCTAGCCTAACGTGCCCGAGACGGGAAATCTCGACTCAACAATTGCGACCAAGAAACCCGACCCAACAAGGAGCAAGAGCTTGTTTGCTGCACTAGGAAGGTTCTCCGTGCGCTTCAGGTACGTGATCATCGCGTTCTGGATCGTGACGGCAGTGCTATGCGTTCGCTTCCTACCATCGTTGGCAAGCGTTTCCCAAAGCCAGAACAGCTCGTTCCTTCCTGCCTCCTCACCAAGCGTAAAGGCAGCGGCTCTTGGGAAGTCCTTCCAGCGAGTGGGCAAGCAGACGGGCATCATCGTGGTAGCCACCACTGACGCCCGGCCGCTTACACCGGGCGACGAAGCCGCGATTTCTGCGATAGAGGGAGCGCTATCGCGCCTTCCGGGCGTGAAAGCCATACATGACCAGGGAATATCTGCCGATGGTGAAGCGCGTAGGGCACTTGTGGAGACCTCCGTCGGTGCGGTCGACGCAAGCAAGGGCCGTAAGGTGGTGACCGAAGTGCGTTCGGTCCTTTCGCGCGAGACGATCTCGGGATCGCTCCAGGCTCACTTCACCGGCCAGCTCC
>JAJYWA010000022.1:0-3159 GCA_021791755.1 Actinomycetes bacterium
GGGCATGCTTCTTCTCGACTAGGAAGCATGCGAGCTCTCGCTGCATCGCGTCGGCGGTCACGACGACACCTGCGAGATCGAGAGGTTCGAGCATCGGCGCGGCGACGGTTATCTCATTGGTCTTCTGGTCGACGCTGCTCTGGGCGACGGTTGCGCCACTGCGCAGCTCGTGCGCAGAGAGCAGGTGGACCTGCCTGTTCTCTTCGAGCCGTGCGCCACGAAGGGTCTTGTGGTCGATCGCGACGACGGGAAGCAGCTCTTCGCTCCCATCATCGTCGTCCTCTTCGATCATGGTCGTGAAGCTCACCTCCGGCGCCTCGTTGGGAGAGAGCCTGCCGGAGACGACCTGATCCCTGGTCCATGCGCAGACGATGCGGTCGACCTCGTCTGCGTCCAAGAGGCGCAGCACCCGGCGGATCGTCGACTCCTCGGGCGCGACGCGCCGTGAGAGCGACGGCGAGTAGAAGCAGTCGAGGCGGCTGAGCGCCTCTTCGGGGAGCGAGCTCGCAACCTCGCCGATCGCGACCAGGCTCGTCGCGCCTCTGAGGGTTGCGAGCGTTGCGATGCTTAGGATCTGGGCGACCCGATGGTGGACGCCACGGCGGGCTCTCGGATCGGGGACCTTGCCGAACGCGTCAAGCAGCCCCGAGAGGTCAAGTCGGTTGATGTCCGCTGCGCGCATCAGTTTCCTCTCTGCGATGACTGGGTGGTCGAAGGGGAGCGAGAGCAGCCTCGTCGCATCCCTGCGCAGCGCTCGCAGCCAGTAGGCCTTCTGGTCGCCGTGGCGCACGAAGCGTCCAGCTCTGCGCCCGTAGCCGCTCGTGTAGCCGACGAGCGCGAAGTTCGCAGCCTTGTAGCAGGCGCCTAAGTGACGTGCTGGGTCGGTGAAGGTCTCGACCGCGACCACCGGATGTCCCCAGCGGGCCTCGAAGTCGGCCGACAGCTGTTTCAGCGTGAGGCTCAGCACCTGTGAGGCGAGGTTCGGCCGGCGGTGTGCGTCGAGGATGCAGAACCTCTGGTTGTTCGTCAGGTAGCGCAGCCGGCGGTAGCGCTGGGAGTCGCTCCAGCGGAAAGGCTCCTCTCTGCTCCGCACGCACAGCGCTGCAGACCCGAAGCCGACAAGCGCTGCCCACTCGCCGTCTTCTACAGCTACGTAGCGCATTGTCTCGCCGACAAGCCGAGCACCGAGCCAGTGGTTCGCCTCCAGCGTCTCGTCGAACCGTGCGCGCTCTGTGGCAAGGATCGGGCGCACGACGAGAGGCTGATCTGCTTGGCTCACCCCAGATTTTGTAGCAGGTCGACGTCACCGCGCGTCAGTCCCGCTACCAACGAGCCGGTCAGACAAGTGTCGCCCTGACTTTGCCGGAGCCCTGACTGGAAGGCCGGCAGAAGAGCGATGCCTTCGTGGCGGACGGTGAACAGCGCTCCATCCTTCCGCTGGCGGCTGATCCAAGTCCTCGTAGTTGCACGAGACGCGTCACGGCGTAGCTCCCGCAACGCCTCGGTGGTGAAGGCTCCGGACGCGAGCAACTGCTGCCGGTGCCCTGCGAGCCTGCGGGCTTGTTCAACTGCGGCTCGCGGCAGCGGGTCGATTCCTGTCGTCAGCATCGCCGAAAGGAGTTGCGGCCTGCGGCCTCTTCGGCCTGTATCGTTCCAGCCTCTCCGAGGAGGACGAGGGCGGTCCTGAGCTGCTCCAGCGTGATGCCTGGCACGCGGCAGACTCCGCTGGTCAGCTCCTCTACCAGAGGCACTGCCTGGCTCATGATGCAAGTGTAGTACGGGGACCTGAGCCATGACAGGCGCGTCACAACCCAACGCGTTTTAGCGCGGCGTGCTCGTGGCGCCCCCGCCGGCATGACTACAGTTCAAGTCTGGCGGTGGGCCAGCACACCAAGGCGCTGGCCCGGACGGGGCCTAGCGGCCCCGAGAAGCGTGCCAGACGTGCTGTCGAGCCGATCGTCCTTAGAGGTGCGCCACAACCGAGCTGTCCAGGGAGATCGTTTCTACGGCTTCGCGCGCTTCGACGATCGATGTGTCGTGCGCCACGACGTGAGTATGCCCGTCGGCTCGCACGAGGGCGCCGTCGTAGGCTTCAACCTCTGCGTAGTCGTGCGCGACTACTCGCGACGTGTCAGATGCAGTGACTCTCGCCTGTCCGTTGGCGATCACGGTGGAGCGACCGGTTGCACGGACGCGTGCCAAGTCATCGGCGAGCACCATGGATGATCCGCGCGAGGAGATCATTGCACGGCCGGAAGCGAGGATCCGCGAGAAGCCCGACGACTCGACTTTCGCGCAGTCGGCAGCCCAGACGAAGGATCCATCCGTAGCCGTGATCTCGGCATTGGCCCCAGCGACGACGCGCGCTCCGCCGCTCGCGACGACGTGACACGATCCTCGCGCGACGATGGTGGCTTCGTCCCGCACGGAGAAGATCACGCCGTCGCCTTCACATATGGGGATCCATCCGGCTGCGACCGCTGCATCCATGTCCTCTTGGTTCGAGACCGCCAGTCCACTACCGACGGTGGGTCGAGGGTCGCTCACCGAGGAATTGACGGTGGGTGGCCTGCTCCGCTTCGCATGCCTGCTACCCACTGGAGGCGCGCTACGGATTGGATGTCTGATGCTCATAGCAGCGCCGTTCTCATCGCAGCGCGACCCATAGGAGCCCCGTCGCCGCAGTGCCGCAGGCGATGATCAATGCCGCCAAAATTACCTGCACCACTCCCGAGAGCACGACATCGGACGCTCCGCGGCGTTCGACCTCTCGAACGCCCGATGCCGCCGTCCGTGCGATCAGGGCAACGATTCCTCCGATGATGTCAGCGACATCGATCGCCAATCGCTGCGTCCGCGTGACGTCGAAGCGCCGTTGTGCCTTTTCTGCGACGTCGATTGACCTTGCATCAAGCATCTGTGCCCTGTCCTTTCATGGGTTTGTGTTCTGCTTTCTCCCTGTGCCCCCGGTTCTCCCTGTGCCCTTCATGCTCGACGTGCTTCATGCGACAACCGTCACGGTCCCCTCCATGTAGCCCATGTGGGTCATGGACCATGGGTTGCAAGGGGTCTCGCACTGCCAGGTGAAGGCGCCCGCGGACTTCGGCGTGAACGTGAAGGTGACCTTGCTTGGGGAGTGTGGGCCGCCTGACGGCACCA
>JAJYWA010000022.1:3169-27234 GCA_021791755.1 Actinomycetes bacterium
CATGGAGTCATAGTTCAGGACCGTGACGACGACGGGCTTGCCGACGCGCACGGTGAAGTCCGCGGGCACGAAAGCATCGACGACTGTTCCGTGAGGGTTCTTCACCCCATAAAGCGGTGGCGGGTTGACCTTGAGGCTGACATGCTGAGCACCCGCGGGCGATGGCGCGGCTGGCGTCGCAGCAGACGTCCCCGCCGCGGAGGCTGCCATCATTTGCTGCTGGCCAGCAGGCATGATCATCCAGTCGCGCTCGTTCTGATGTCCTGCTTCTTTGAAGGCGATCCAGGCAAGCATCCCGAGCACGAAGAGCAGCAGGAGGGCGAGTGATGTCGCGAGCGGAGCAGCATGGTTGTAGCGCTGCTCGCGTTGCTCGGGCTGCTCGGGCTGCTCGGGCTGCTCGGGCTGGACCGGGTTTTCGTCGTTGGTCATCTTCGATCACCTCGTTCCTTACCGTTCGTGGGTTGGTTCTCCCTGTGCCCCCGGTTCTCCCTGTGCCCTTCATGCTCGACGTGCTTCATGCGACAACCGTCACGGTCCCCTCCATGTAGCCCATGTGCGTCATGGACCATGGGTTGCAAGGGGTCTCGCACTGCCAGGTGAAGGCGCCCGCGGACTTCGGCGTGAACGTGAAGGTGACCTTGCTTGGGGAGTGTGGGCCGCCTGACGGCACCATCTCGTTGACGCCAAGGCCGCCCGCGGTCCACGTGTGGGGCATGGAGTCATAGTTCAGGACCGTGACGACGACGGGCTTGCCGACGCGCACGGTGAAGTCCGCGGGCGCGAAAGCATCGACGACTGTTCCGTGAGGGTTCTTCACCCCATAAAGCGGTGGCGGGTTGACCTTGAGGCTGACATGCTGAGCACCCGCGGGCGATGGCGCGGCTGGCGTCGCAGACGCCGGGGAAGATGCAGCTCCAGGGCCTCTGGATGTGGTGGCGGACCACACGGTCCCGACCAGGGCGGTCACGCCGACGAGGAGTCCTATGCCGAGCAGGATCCCCAGTCCTGCAACGATTGCTGCTGCAAGCCTTGGCTTCGTCATCTTTATAAGGATGAGCTGACTCTGCCGCCGTGGACAGCGTCACATTACTCGCAGTGACGGAGTGAATGCACCGTAAGCACTGAAGGTGCAATCACCTATGCGGTGTAGGTGATCTACCCGTTCATCTGCCGGCAGGCGAGGCTTACTCTGGCGCCGTGGAAGCCCAGGATTCGCAGCAGATCAGGGTGCTGGTAGTAGACGATCACGCGGTCGTGAGAAAAGGCACTCGCCAGCTTCTCGAAGCATCGGGGGACGTGGTGGTGGTCGGCGAGGTCGACCGTGGTGATGCGGTCCTCGAAGAGGTCGCTGAGGCGCGCCCAGAGGTCGTGGTCCTCGATCTGCAGCTTCCAGGAATGAGCGGCGTCGAGGTGACCAGACGACTCACCCGCGACGCACCGGGCGTCAGGGCGCTGATCCTGACCGCGTACGCCGAGGAAGGCCTTCTGGTGGAGGCATTGGAGGCCGGGGCTGCTGGCTTCTTGTCCAAGACGGTTCCCGGCGCCGAGCTGGTCGAGGCCGTGCGCGCTGTGCACTCCGGAGCCAATGTGGTCGACGGCTCCCTTTCGGGCGCGCTCGTTCGCCTGGGCCGTGGCGTAGGGCGCTCGTCGGGCGCCCAGTCCGGCATCACGCCGCGCGAGCGAGAGGTGATGGTGCTGGTCGCGCAGGGCCTTGCGAACAAGGTCATCGCAGTAGAGCTCGGGATCAGCAGGCGCACCGTCGAGGGCCATCTCCGACATCTCTTCGAGAAGCTTGGAGTGAGCTCTCGGTCGGGGCTGGTGCATTTTGCCCTTCGACATCACGTGCTGTCGGAGATCACGGGCGACCTCGGAGGCAACGGGTTCGGCCCTCTTGCGGGCGGGCGCTCTGTCGCGGTTGGCAGCCACTCTGCCCACTGAAGGTTCTCTCGGCAAGGGCCGGGTCGTGCGACGCCGGGCAGGGATCCGGGGCGCGCGGCGCTCTGCGACTGGAGGCCATAGCCTTATGCTGGTTAAGGCGCCGGCTTGCAGCTCGACTGGGCTGTGGTTGCCGGCATGTGTGGTTGCCAGCGTGTATCGTCGATCGCCTGACGGGCGGGGGAACGGGCGGCATGAGCATAGGAACGGAGGTGTCGGGAGCGATGCTGGATGCTTTTACTTGGTTCAAGCAGTCGGGCTACCTGTGGAGGGGTGAGGGCGTGAATGTGTACATTGACCCATGGGAGGTCACAGTTGACGATCCGGCCGATGTGATCTTCATCACTCATGCTCATTTCGACCACTTTTCAATCGATGATATCGAGCGGCTTCGAAAGCCCTCGACGCGGATCGTGGCCCCCTACGATATTGCGAGGGAGCTGTCGGGCGACGTGGTCGCGGTGGCGCCAGGGGATGCCTTCGAGGTTTCAGGCATCAAGGTGCAAGCAGTGCCGGCGTACAACACCGTCGAAGAGCGCCTGGAGGCCCATCCCCCAGAGAAGCGCTGGGTGGGGTACCTGCTGGGTCTCGGAGGCGTGACCTATTATCACGCGGGGGACACCGATCACCTCCCGGAGCTGGAGGGCGTCGGCGCCGAGGTCGCGTTCCTCCCGATAGGCGGCACGTACACGATGGACGTGGGTGAGGCCGCGGGACTTGCACGGGCGATGTCGCCGAGGCTTGCCGTGCCGATGCACTATGGCTTCGTGGTAGGCGCCAAGGCAGATGGCGAGCGCTTCGCTCTCGCGGCGGCCCCGGTCGAGGTGAAGCTGCTCACTCCGCTGCATCCATTCTCTGCCTGATCCCGGCTTGTACCTGCCGGGTCACGTTGTCCTCGGCAGGCCGGCTTCGCTCGAGATGGGCACAGGTTTCGGCGGGAGGGTCAGTCGAGTTTCGCTTTTTGGGCCTCCCGGCGTAGATGTGGGTCGATTCGGGGATCTGAGCCAGTGGAGGCCAGAGGCGTGTCACGGATAGTGATCGGGCAGGTCGTTCTCGAAGAGTACGACATCACCGTCTCGAAGGTGTTCCCTGCACCATGTGGAGGCAGCATCCCTGTTGGCCATAGGCCGAACCGTGCAGTTGCCCTGCTGGCAGGCAGCGTTCCTGGTTGCGCCTTGGCGTTCATCGTGCCCGCCATTTCCCAACTCGCGCCCGTCAGGCCCATGATCAGTGTTCTGGCGCCCACCGATTCCGCCCTCGTGTTGGGCCGCGCGCTCGTCGCCGTCCGCGGCAACCCGGGCGAGCCGAGCTCCCTCCAGAAGGGATCTGCGATTAGTCCGGCCGACGACGATGAAATCAGTGACGAAGGAGCAGGCATTGCGGGCCAAAGTCACGTTCTCGGCATGCTGGCGGTTGCCGAGCTCGACCATTCCTGGTGTCACCATCACGATCCTGTGGGGTGCGGCACGCACGCCGGTGTCCTGATCACGCAGGCCCGTGTCGCGAGCAGCCGCGTGCCGGAGGACGTCCAAGGCGCGGCGAGCGCCAGCGGGGTTGGAGTTGTAGGTGTCGTCCAGGACGAGCGCGCCGTGGCTTCCTCTGAGGGCTCCCAATCTATGCGGCGCCACGGGAAGAGTTGGGAGGAGCCGTGCAATCTCTTGATGTGGCACGCCGAGGATGTGTGCCACAGCGACCGCGCAGGCGATGTTCCCCGGAGGGCCGAGGTCTCTGTCGATCCGCGCTATTTCTATCCCGTCAGCGGTCACCGAGAGTACCGTAAGGTTGCCATCGCTGGTCTCGAAGACCTCCACGTCAGGGGACGCCGTGTCCGTGTCCGTCGATGTCGTCGTGGCCCGCCATTCCGACGAGGCGGCCGGCAACGCCGGTGCGCTCGGTCCGTCGCTCCCGCTCCCGCCGTCGCTCCCGCTCCCGCCGTCGCTCCCGCTCCCGCCGTCGCTCCCGCTCCCGCCGTCGCTCCCGCTCCCGCCGTCGCTCCCGCTCCCGCCGTCGCTCCCGCTCCCGCCATCTACGCTCCCGCTGTGGCTCCCGCTCCCGCTCCCGCCATCTACGCTCCCGCTGTGGCTCCCGCTCCCGCTCCCGCCATCTACGCTCCCGCTGTGGCTGAGCACCCGGGCCCCACCGGAGACCCTTAGGATCGTCTTGCCTGTAGGGGCGAGAGCGTCTGCGATCCCGGCAAGGCGCTCGTCATCGATGTTGAGGACCACGGTGGCTGCTCTCGTGGTTATCTCCGCCTTGGCTTGCGCTATGCGGTCCTCGGAGCCGAAGCGTTCGAGGTGAACGGGGCCTATCGCTGTTATTACGGCGATGTCCGGCTTTATCCAGGAGCACAGCTCGGCTATCTCTCCAGGGCCGAACGTACCCATTTCGGCCACGAAGACGTCGGTCCCGGGCGCCAGGTTCTCGTTCACGGCGCGGGCGAGGCCGGCTCTGTTGTTGAAGCTCGCAGGGCTTGCGAGCACGGAGTGCGTGGAGCCCAGCAGGTGGGCGATGTACCCCTTGGTGCTCGTCTTGCCATAGGAACCGGTGATGGCGACCACGGTCGGTGATACCTGGCGCAGCTTTGACTGTGCGGTTCGTACGAAGCCGAGAGCGAGGCGGCGCTCGACGGGGGAGGTGATCCAGAGCGCGCCGTCGATCAGGAGAGGAACGGCGATCACCGACGCGGCCATGAGCGCCGCGCTTGGGAAGTTGCCCCCGGAGCCGGCGGAGGCGAGGGCGGCGTGGGCGACGGCGCCCGATGCGAGACCGGCAGTTGAAGCGGCCAGCGTGATGAGCCCGATGATCACGAGCTCGAGGACCAACCAGGTGACGGCTACGAAGCCGAGCCGGCGTGTCCAGCGCAGCTTGGAGGTCCGGCCTCTCAGGGAAAGGCCGAGCGGGCCGGCTGCTACGACGCCGCATGCGACGATGGCGACGAGGGAGAGCCCTCGCAGCGCCGCCGCTACGGTGGCGGCCGCCATGAGGAGCAGTAGGGCGCGGTTCACCGGGCTGGAGCCCCACCATCGTAGGGCGAACCGGCTGGTGGACATGGGCACGTAGTGCTCGCGCTGGGCCACGCGGAGGAACCTGATGCCTGACAGTGATGCGGCGAGGAGAGCAGAGGCCGTGACCGCTAGGAGGCTAACGTCCGGTGCGGCGAGGCTCATGGCCTGTGGCGCAGGATGGCGGCTCGGATCTCGTCGGGCGCCTCCGTTGGTGTCAGATGACCTGTTCCAGGTAATACGGCCAATGTTCCCGACGCTTCACCAGTCTCCCTCAGCTTCAAGTCGACCTGTCGAGCGATCTCGAGCGGGACGTCGTGGTCCTGATCGCCCCAGATGAGCTCGACCGGGCAGCGAAGGGAGGCGAGCTGTTCCTCGTAGGTCTCGTTCACGACGCGCACCAGCACCTCGCGCATCACGCCCTGCGCAGCGGCGTAGTCGCGTGATCCGAAGCGGCGCCTCGCCGCTTCGAGCGCTCCGGGCGGGAGGAGGCCTGCTCGCGCAAGGGAGCGGACCAGGCGGTAGCGCAGGGCAGGGCGGCCTCCGGGCTGCGACAGGCGGCACACTGGCGCTGCGGTGAGGAGCAGGGCGCATATGCGCTCGGGGTTGCGTGCTGCGATGTGCAGAGCGACCCTGCCGCCGAAGGAGTGGCCGGCGAGGACTACCTGCGGCGCCATCTCCTCGAGGATCTCCTCGACCAGCGTTGCGTACTCGAGCGACCCCCAGGCATCTTCCGGCGGTGGCGCCGACCCGAAGCCTGGCAGGTCCAGGGCTATGGCGTCGAGGGCGATGGCGTCGAGCTCGTCCTCGCCCCGCCGGGGGGCTAGGACCTCGTCGAAGTCCGCGTGCGTGCGGGCCCACCCGGGGAGTGCGAGCACCCACGGCGTCGAGGTCCCGTAGGCTTCGCCGAAGAGTCGGCCTCTCGCAAAGGCTTTCAGCATGGAGGGCGGGTCAGTCGAGGCATCTGAGGCCAGAGGTTACCAACTCGCCAGAGCTTACCAACTCAGAGGTCGGTTGTTGCGCAACGCTACGTTGCCCTACGCCTGTTGACACGCTTGTCGAGTGGCTTGTCGACACGCCGGTTGACCCGCCTGTCGGCCGGCGCCTAGAGGTCGGGCTTGACAACCGTCTTGGAAAATTAGAAGATAACTAATTGGGAGGCGTGGGCCAGCCGAGTTAGCGCGTACTGAGTTGGATGGCAACGCAGTGTGGAGGGGCATTGTCATGTGGAGGGGCATTGTCGTGTGGGGGGATTGTCGTGTGATAGCGAGGTGGGCCATGAGGTCTTGTCGAAAGTCGTCCGGAAGGCATACGAGCGGGCTGGTCCTGGCAGGAGGGTTGGCTGTGCTGGCGCCTTTGATGGTGGGGGTGGTGCTCGCGGGCGGGCCATCTGCTGTGGCTGCGGCGCAGCTGTTCGGCAGGCCTGTGCGTCCCGTCCTTGATGCGAACGGTCACGGACCGGCGCGAATCGCGAACCAGGTGGAGACCTCCAACTGGTCGGGGTACGTCGTCGCTCGCTTCGAGACCGGCCACAGCTATACGTCTGCGTCGGGGACGTGGGTAGTCCCCACGGCTAGCCAGCCATCGCCAGGAGCGCCAGGCTACTCGGCCTCATGGGTCGGTATCGGCGGCTTCTGCAAGAACGCCCGTTGCCACGCCGTGGACAATACCCTCATCCAGCTGGGTACAGAGCAGGATGTTAACGCGTTGGGTGCGACAACGTACGGCGCATGGTACGAGATGTTGCCGAATGCGCCGGTTCCCATTCCGGTGGTGGTGGTGAGCCCTGGTGACACGGTCACGGCGACGCTCTCGGACGGCGCAGTTCGCCGCCATGGTCCGAAGAAAGCCGACGATTGGACCCTCACGTTCACTGACGTGACGACTAACAAGACATGGTCGACCCACGTTGCCTACCGCTCTTCGCTCGCTTCGGCCGAGTGGATCCAAGAGGCTCCTGCGTCCGGGCGCGGTATCCTACCGCTCGCTGACTACGGCACGGCTACGTTCGATCCGGGCTCTGCGAACGGGGCAAACCCAGATCTCTTGGCGAGCCAGGCTGTTGTAATGGTCGATCCTCAGGGGCAGACCTCCAACCCGTCGGCTCCGGACGCCGATACGGATGGCTTCGCTACCTGTTGGGGCAGCGGCGTCACCCTGATGGCGTGCCCTGCTCCGGCGACGTAGCCGAGAGGTGATCGAAGAGGGGGCGACCAGAGCCGAGAAGTGACGCGACTCTCGGCCCGTAGTGCGCCCGTGCGGCGTGATAGCGTTTTTCATGCGGCCTGTGCTGACTGGTTCATCTGGCGAGTCCCTTCGGGCTCGGCGCGCGGAGCTGATCTCCGAGCATGGCCTGACGGGTGTGGAGTTCTGCAAAGCGTACGCGGATGCGGCGGACCGGTGGCTCTCGTCGATATTCGAGCAGGCGACGAGGGAATCAGGGGGTAATGACAAGGGGGTCGCGCTGGTGGCCGTCGGTGGATATGGCCGCAGCGAGCTCTCGCCCGGCAGCGACTTGGACGTGATCTTGGTGCACGAAGGGCGTAGTGGGATGGACAGCCTTGCCAAGGCGGTGTGGTACCCGGTCTGGAACGACGGGGTCAAGTTGGACCATTCGGTGCGTCGCCCGAAGGAAGTGCTCCAGGTCGCCCGCTCGGACATGCGTGCAATGCTGGGCCTGTTGGACGCGCGCCACCTGGTGGGTGATCGGAGCGTCTCGGAGCCACTGGTGCAGGCTGCGCTCGAGCTCTGGCGCAGCCAGGTCGAAAAGTTCCTGCCTGATCTCGCGGCGTCCATCGTGGCGAGGCATGAGGTCCAGGGTGAGGTGGCCTTCCTCCTAGAGCCGGATCTCAAGGAAGCACACGGCGGCTTGAGAGATGTGCACGCGATCCGTGCGATCCTGCTCGCTGAGGGCGATGACCCCGAGGTGGATGGCGGCTCCTCTCCGCGGGATGCCGAGAAGGTCTTGCTGGCCGCAAGGGTCGAGCTTCAGCGCAGCTCGGGGCGTGCGATCAACAGGCTCGTGCTCCAGGAGCAGGACGCGGTGGCGGCGTCCTTGGGGCTCGATGACGCGGATGTGCTCATGTCGCGAATCGCGGAAGCCGGGCGGGCGATAGCCTGGAACCTCGACTACATCCTCCACCGTCTCGAGATGCGAAAGCGCTCGGGGTCGCGAAAGGCCGGCAAGCAGGCGAAGGCGGCGCGGCTGCGTTGGGACATTGCCCGCCGGCTCGGCATCGGCGTGCCACAGGAAGGGGTCATGGTGCGCCCGACGGTGTCCGGCGCGCCGGATCAGGGCGCTGCCGACCTCCCGGCATCGCTGGCGTGGCGGGATCGTGCTGTCGAGGACTGGACTGCTCCCGGCGGAGACGTGATCGTCTCGGATGCCGAGGTCCTGGTGGCTGCCGGGGCACGTGCTGGAGAGGACCCATCGGTTGCTTTGAGGGCCGCTGCTGTAGCTGCGCACGCTGGGCTGCCGCTCGCGCGCTCGTCCCTGCTGCGACTCGCTGGCGAGGTGAGGCCGGTCGAGGGGACCTGGCCACTAGCGGCGAAGGATGCGCTCCTTGCCGCCCTTGGCGCCGGGCATGCTGGTACGGGGCCGCTCGAGGCCCTGGACCAGGTGGGGATCTTGACGAGGATCATCCCCGAGTGGAGCGCGGTGCGAAACCGTCCGCAGCGCAATGCCTACCATCGTTTCACGGTGGACCGGCACCTGCTCGAGACGGCCGCTCTCGCGGCAGAGCGGATCGAGCGAGTCGATCGCCCGGACCTGCTGCTCATCGGCGCGATGCTCCATGACATCGGCAAGGGCTATCCCGGCGATCACACGATCGAGGGGATGAGGGTCGTGGCCGGGATCGCCGCACGGATGGGTTTCTCCACGCAGGACGTGGAGACGCTCGTTGCGATGGTGCGCCATCACCTCTTGCTCGCGGACATGGCGACGCGGCGGGACCTTGATGATCCAGCGACGATAGCCGCCGTCGCCGAGGCGGTGAGGGATCAGTCCACTCTCGACCTGCTCTTCGTGCTCACCGAGGCTGACAGCCTGGCTACTGGGCCGGCGGCATGGGGGCCGTGGAAGGAGGGATTGGTGCTCGACTTGGTGGCTCGGGTCTCGGAGCGCCTCGCCGGAGCTCCGGAGCGCCTCCCGGACGCATTCCCGAGCGATGCCCACAGGAGTGCGATGCGCCGGCGCCAGGCCGAGATCGTCCGCGATGGCGAGACTGTCACGGTTATCGCGCCGGATCGTCCCGGGCTGCTCTCGACAGTGGCCGGGCTGCTGGCAGTGCATCGCTTGGACATCCGCTCCGCTATGGCCGCGAGTGAGGACGGGATGGCGGTCGAGGTGTTCAAGGTGAGCTCGAGATGGGATCGATGGCCTGAAGAAGGGCTGCTCTCCAGCGAGCTGGTCAGCGCGATCGAGGGGAGAACTTCGATCGCGGAGCGCCTCCAGCTACGCAAGCGCGAGTACGAAGTAGCGGTCAAGCCCACTTCGGCGAAGGCTGCGCCGACCGAGGTGCAGATATCGAATGACGCTTCGGTCGGGTCAACCGTGGTGGAGGTGCGGGCCCGCGACTCGATCGGTCTGCTTCACCGGGTCACGGGAGCTCTGTTCGCCTGCGATCTCGATGTAGTGTCGGCGAGGGTCAGCACCATCGGGGACGAGATGGTCGACGCCTTCTACGTGCGCACCAGGGACGGCGGGAAGGTGTTGGCCGCCGAGCAGCTGGAACGCATCAGGGGATCAGTCGCGGACGCGCTTGCGGCGGGTTGAGCCGAGCTGGGCTCAGGTGGCGTCGCCGCGGGTCCTGTTCAGGCGCCGCCGCCTGAGACACGACTCGTGTCGCGCTAGTCGCCCGTGTGGAAATGCTTGCTCAGCGTCTCCTCCTGGCGCTGGTAGGAAGAGCCGATCGACTCCCCGTAAAGGGTCTCGGGCTCGGCTAGCATGCGCTCGAAGGTCAGCTTGCAGACGCGCTGGCCGTCATCGATCATGAACGGGACGTCGTGGGCCCGAACCTCCAGGGCAGCCCGCGACCCGTGGAAACGCCCCCCGGCATCGTAGCCGAAGCCAGGATCGAAGAACCCGGCGTAGTGGGTGCGCAACTCGCCGCTGGTCGGATCATACGCTGCCATCTCGGCCGCGTACTTCGGGGGGACCAAGACCGCTTCATTGGACATGAGCAGGTGGAAGCGCTTGGGGGTGAGCACGATGCGGTCCTGTGCGTCGCTCTGGACGACCTCCCAGTAAGGCTCGGGGTTCGCGGCCTCGCTTGCGGTGAGGTCGAGCAGGGGAGCGTAGTCCCGCGAGCGATACCCGGCGCGTCCTGAGCCGTTCGCGCGGAGGTCGAGGCTCAGGTACATCCCGTTGGAGAGAAATAGGTCGTCGATCGGTACCGGATCTCCGCCGACAAAGAGCACTGGCTGCGCCTGGTGGAGATCGCGCAGCTCGGCGTCGGAGAGCTCGGGCGTTCCGGTCACGAGCCGCAGCTGGTTGAGGGACAGCCCTTCGTTCACCCGTACCGCGAAGGAGAGGGGCGCCACCTCGACCCACAGCGGTCCGGTGTAGCCATGGGCTATGTGGTCGAAGCGATCGCTGTGGTCGGTGACTACTCGGGTGAAGACGTCGACCCGTCCGGTGGAGCTCTTCGGGTTGGCCTTGGCGCGTATCGACGCCGGGAGCGCCAGCCGCTCCTTCAGTGGGACCAGGTAGGGGCGGTTGGTCTCGAGCACTGCGCCATGACCGCGAAGATCGAGCTCGTCTATGAGATTGTCCTTCATCGCCTGCTCGACGGTCTCTTCCCCTGGAAGTAAACTGCAGCGCACCCGGTAGGCAACCTCTCCGAGGCGCAGATCCAGGCTCGCCGGCTGGATGTTCGAGGCCGGTATCTCGTTATGGGGCGCGGTCGAGATGTGGCCCGCCTTCATCGCAGCGCGCAGGTGTTGGCAGGCCAGCACGCCCTCCGCACCGGAAGGCAGGATCAACGCCGGCTTCTCCCCCGTTGCGTGCCGCCCGCCCCCGCCCCCGTGCCGCCCGCCCCCGCGACCTTCCCCGCTCCATCGTTTGTGTCGGTGATGGCGACGTTCTTGATCTTCGTCGCCCATTCGAGGAAGCGGTCGATCTGGCGCAGCGAGGGAGCCTCCTGCCCGTTGGCTGGCTTGAAGCCGTCCGCGTTCACCGGTTCGAGGTTCGCGACCTCGTTGAACTGGCGTCGCAGCGCCATCGAGCTGCGGCGGCTCCTTGGCTGCTGTCGCTCTCCGAGAAGGCCTTCACCGGCCGCCCACGCCAGCGCCGTGTTCACGTTGGTCGCGGCGGTTATGCCGAGATGGAAGATCGTCTCACCATCGGTGGGACGCGGGACCGAGCGCGCAGTATCGGGATGCAGCACCGCGTCCACGAGGATCGATGAGTCGTGAAGCTCCGAGCGATGGAAGAGGAAGTTGGCGCCTGCCTCGCGCATGCGCATTCGCACCGCGTCGTCGAAGAAGTGCCCGGTAACGACGATCACCATCGTCTGGTCAGCCGTGCGCCGTTCGCGCACTCGCTGGACGACCCCGACGCCTGGGAATTGGTCCGGCCCGGAGCGCTCGTTCGCGGCGTCTACTATCACGATGTCAGCGCGGTCCCACTGGTCCGTCCATGAGAGCGCCTCTTCGTGGGAGAGCTCGGCGATCACGTCTGTGCTCGGTTCATCAGCGAAGACCTGCGCCATCCCGCGACGGGTCAGGTCATCATCGTCTACGATAACGATGCCTCTTTGCACCTGAGCTCCTCCAGTCTTCTCGCAACGCCTGCGATTCGCGTTGCCACCTCGGATTGTAGGCTTCCCTGCGCACCCACGCCGTCTCCGGAGGCCGCGTCCTGGGGGAACTGGTTCCTGTACAGATCGCGTGCTTCCTCCAGCGCCGCTTCGAGGAAGGCTCGCACGTCCTGTCGCCCTTGCTCCTGCGAGCGCGACGTCACCTGCTGGAGGGCGTCGTGTAGCTCAGCGGATCTCCTGCTCGCGTCCTCGGTGAACGCAGTGCTCAGATCGATCGCCGCTATCGCGGAGTTGAGCGGCCATAGCAACTGCAGCCCGAGATCGACCAAGGTGACGGGCTCGGGCGCAAGGGCGATGCCCAGTAGCATCACGGCGGCGGCTCCGGCTGTAGCGGTGGCACGCTCGGTCCTGGTCAGCTCTCCCCAGTGAACGCCGATGAGGAGCGCGGGCGCATCGAGGTTGCAAGCAAAGGGAAGGGTGCGGATCATCGCCTGGTCACGTGATGGGATGTCTCGCGAGCCTGAGGATCGAGCGGCGAGCCCTACGCACGCAGTCGTGATCGCAGCCGAGGCAAGCGAGCCAATGATCGCGCTGAACGCGGTCGTACGGCGCTGAGCGGCGAGCCGGCCAACCCTCATCGCCGACACTGCGTACGAGAGCGGGCCCGGCAGCGCCGCCAGTGGTCGAAGACAGCCCTTTGCAGCGGCGCCAAGAGACCAGGCGACTCCGGCGAGCAGTATTGGGACGTCAGCATTGAGTGGATCGATGGCGCCGTACAGGTCGGGTGGCACCGTGATCGTGTGGGCGCCGAAGCGGATCCGCTTTGGAGTCCCAGGGACGAGCGCGCTGGCGTGGTCGAGCACCCGCACGTGGACATCGCCGGAGAGATCGAGGGCATCGAGAGCGCTTGCGAGGTCAGCGGGCTGGGTTCCCGTGAGGAGGACTGTACCCGCTCCGGATGGCTGCAAGGCGCCTATCCGGACGTCGTCGGCGAGCCGGTGGGTCTTCGCGTTGTGGTCCGTCGCCCACGCCCGCAGGGCGACCTCGAGGTAGGTGGCGCCTGCAGAAGCGAGCTGGTCTGAGAGCTGCTGCTTCCATCCGGCGATACGTCTCCAGAGTTGGCTGAGGCCGACCTGGCCCATCGGGACGAGGCTCGAGCAGAGAGCGTCGAGGATGGTGTCCGCTCCGATCGCGACCTGGCTCATGCCCGCTATGCGGGACTGGTGCTGCTTGGCCGCGAGCTGCTCTGCCGCCGATACGTCGTTCGTGGCTACCCACCTGGTTCGAAACGCGCCGAAGCTGATCCCCGCTGCGACGGCAAGAGCCTGGGCGGCAAAGCAGCGCGACCGGAGAGGGAGCCTCCGCATCTTTCGAGCCAGCGCTGTGGCGGCCATGGAGGCAAGAGGGACCGCTGCGCCGGCAAGGCCGTGGCGAATGCCGCCCTCGATGGCCGGACCGATTCCCACGAGCGTCGCGACCTCGTAGTCGTCGGGCATGGAGAGGCTCCAGACAGCCGTGTCGAGCGCGTTGGCGAGGGACCTCGGTACGAGGAGCGAGCGGTCGCTGCGCTTGAGAGCGCCATGGGAAGCGACGTCGTAGCCTGCACAGCAGATCGCGGCTGCAGTCTGTGCCTTCGAGCCCTTGTAGCTGGCTCCGGCTAGCTCGTAGGCTCGTACGGCGAGGTGCTGTAGGAGCTGGAAGCGAGCCCGGCGCGAGAAGAGATGAGCATCGATGCCGTCCGTCGAGCCGGTGTAGGGGCGCATGTCGTGGACGAAAGATGCCGGCTCAATATCATGCGGCATATCATGTCATGTTAGCGTCGATGAAGCCGGAAGGCATGCCGCGCGATTCTATCCATAGTAACGCGCGCACGGTGGCGGTTATCCTGGAGATGTCGAGGCGATCACAAGAGCGCTCATTGACCCGCCGAGGGTGATGGTGTGGGACCTGAAAGGGAGTCGATTATGCCGTTGAGCTGTTTGAGCTCGTCGGGTTGGAGCACGATTACGGCTGCGCCGGCAGCCGGGCCATGGGCCACGGTGTGCCGCACGGTACGAGGTCGTCCCTGTGTCCGCTGGTTTGGGTCATCGATGATGACGATAAGCCCTGCTGGCATCGCTGGCGGTCGCATGTTCGCCGCTACGAGCAGATCGACTGGTTCCGCGGGGATGTCTTTGCCAGCAGGATCCCCGACGATGGAAACCTCTACGTTGGGACGTCTCACCACGCGCGCCAGCGCGTCCGCGAGAAGTGCAGGCGCGGCGGCGATGGCAACTGTCACAGTCCGCGCGCGGGCGTCGTCGTCCTCCCTCATCGACCCTTCAGCTAAGCAGAGGGAGCATGGCTCGTACCAGGCGGGAGCAGAGCCTGGAGGCCGTGTTTACAGCTTCACGGGAGCGGTCCCGGGATGGGTCGTCGCCTTCGTCCTGCACAGGCAGGCGCTCATAGGTGAGGCGCTGGCCATGGCGCTGTGTGCGGAGGGCGTTCATGCCCGGGGGCTCCAGGTGTCTCCGGGCGTTCCGCCGCCCGGGCGCCCCGGCGCCGGGGAGGGTTTCGAAGACGTCGAGGAGGCGACGCTCTTCGAGCGTCCGGACCTGGCGCTCATCTGCGTCGATGACTGCTGGTCGGCCGCGGAGGTGGCCGAGATGGTCGGCGGGCTGTCGCGGATGGCGGTAGCTGTGGTGCTTGTGACCGACGAGCGCCTTTCCCAGCAGGTTGCCTCTGGAATGGCTGCGGGAGCGGACGCCGTGATATCGACCTCGGAACCACTGGAGAAGATCACTTGCATGATCGAGAAGCTCTCGTGTGGGGAGCCGTTGATGTGCCTTGCGGAGCGGGAGAAGCTCCGGAGGGATCTTCTCGGCAGGGCCTGCTCGGCCTCGGAGACGCGTGACTCGGCATCGGAGATGCTTGACCGGCTGACTCCGAGAGAGCGGGAGATCCTCCTTGGGCTCGTCAAGGGTCTGCGGCCGAAAGCGATATCCGAGGCGTCGTTCACCTCTATCGACACCGTCAGATCGCATATCCGCTCCATCCGCCAGAAGCTCGGCGTCACGTCGCAGCTGGAGGCGGTTGCGCTGGCGAACCAGGCCGGGTGGCTGAACGGCGTCAACGGTTCGTAGGCGCTCCGCGTCACTGGGGGCCAGAGAGGACGCTGATCAGGCGTCGAGAGCAAAGGGAGCAACCAAGTCCTTGAACATCGGGAAGTGCCTGACGTTCAGCGTGGCCAGCTCCAACCGTTCAACCTCGGCCGTGGCAGCCACCAAGTAGTCCCCGAGCCCGATGCCGACGTTCGAGCGCCGGTAGGCCCGCATGAGCTCGGCCCCACGCCACGCGACGCGTTCAGTCACGGGAAACGCCTGCAGGCTCGGCAACAACCGGCCAAGCGTCCGACGCTCGTCACTACGCATGCCACCGGCTACTTCCGTCAAGCACACGACGCTGGTGCTCAGTCGGCCTGACTGTTGTCGCGCCCGCAACATCCACTGTCTAGCCGCGTCGACCCCACACAGATGGGCGATGAGCACATCACTGTCGACAAGGATCACAACGAGGCCGCTCGGGCAAGGCGCTCAGCACGTGCGTCGACGCTTCTGGGCAGGGCATTGTCGATGTCGCGGGTAGCCCCAAAAGGACTCTTCGATGGCTACGAGGTCGGTGTGGAGGTCACTGGCGAACTCAGTAATGCAGCGGTCGACGTAATGCAGCGGTCGATGAATCGCCGAACCAGTTCGGCTCGCGAGATGCCCTCCGACCGCGCGAGGTCTGCCAGCGCTGCCAGTTGCCGCTCATCCAGGTACAAATTCGTCCGATGCATACACCATTGCATATACCAACTGGGCTACGAACCGTGAGGCGAGCGGTGGTCAGCTGGGTGAAGCAAGCTGCGTCAACTACTCGTGCTCGGCCCCACGGGAGCGAGAGCCGAGCTTGCCAGGCTCCACGACCTGAGAGAGCGTCGTCTTGCCAGCCACAAGCGCGGGCGGCACCGGATCGTTGCAACAACCACGGCAATAGTTCTGAAGAATACCTATTTTTGGTGAGGCTCACGTCGACGCTGACGTAGATACTGGTGAGGACGGGCACATGAGGCCGGAAGGGGCTTGGGGGGGAGGTCGTGGGAGAAAAGAAAGAGGTCCGAGCGAGAAGGGGCTGGATATGATCAGCGTGAGTGGCGCCTTGGAGAAGGCAGGTGACTTTCGCGTCTTGGTCCTTCCAGAGGGGGCCCTGATGGCCGAGGCGCTTGCGCTGGCGCTCCGGGCGGCAGGGTTCGATGTCCGGTTGGCTGTGGCATGTCCGGCACAGGGCGCCTTGAACGTGATCGACGCGGTGTCGCCAGATATCGCGCTTATCGATCTGGGCCATGGTCAGTGCCTTGGAGGGCGTCGTGAGGGGGAGGAAAGGTGTGCGACCCAGGACCCGCGCTGTGTGTCGGCGCTCCTCGACGGGCTGCGCAGCCGGCAGCTTTCTGCGATCGTGGTGGTGGACCAGATTGCTCTTCCGATCGTGAGCGACGTGGTGGAGATGGGGATAGGAGGGGTCGTCACAGCGTCGGAGGGCATGGAGAAGGTGATGGCGATGATAGACCGCCGTCGAGCCGCAGAGAGCGTGATGGGAGACGCTGAGCGGATCGAGCTCCTTCGCCAACTTGCCGATGGAACGATGCAGAGCGCTCGAGCGATGCTGTCACGGCTTACTCGTAGAGAAAGGGAGGTGCTGCTGGCGCTGGCCCGGGGCCAGACGCCAAGCGTGATCGCCGAGAACACCGAGCTGTCCGTGGAGACGGTCAGGTCTCACATCCGCGCAATTCGTCAGAAGCTTCGCGTTACGTCGCAGCTATCGGCGGTGGCGCTTGTTTACCAGGCAGGATGGTTGAGCGGGCCGCCCGCTGAGAGGTGACCCGGCCCCGGATGGTTGAGCGGGCCACCCGCTGATCACTGAGGAGTCGGATGGCTGAGAGGTCGACTGGCTCTGGCTCTGGCTCTGCGTGCGTGGCTCGCTTGCAATTACCCAAAGTTGGTGAGGGAACGGCGGCCGTCTCGTGGGATAATTCGTAGCAGGCGGTAGTAGGCGAGGGTGCCATGGCAACGCTTGGGCATCCGCGATGGGGATGCCGATCGTATGTGATGTGCATAGCGGACATGGGATGTTGTAACCGACGACGGGATAGCGGAGGCCCATTCGTCATGCGGAGGAGCGTTATGCGGAGGAGCCGCGACGAGCCCCGAGGCACGTGTAGCCATCGCGGGCTAGGCCATCGCGGGCTGGAAAGTCATCTCGCGCCGCCGAGTGAGCTCGCCCTACAGAGGTTGCAGGGGGCCGGCTCTCCTGGCGAGAGACCTGCGGAGTTGGTCGAGGGTTCGGAGCAGGTCGTGGACGGAGGTGACGACAACCGCCTGTGGCGGAGCAACAGCGTGTGGCGGAGCAACCGCCTGCGTGGGAGCGGTCGGTTCGGTCGGTTCGGTCGGGGTCGAAGACCCGCTGCTCGCGCGCTCGTCGAGCGTAGAGACGTCGGAGGCGGCCCGCGCCTGGCGCCGGAGAAGACCGCGCAGCGGGAGGACCACGAAGCCGGCCTTGTGCTCTGCCCCGGGGAGGAGAGCTGAGACCACTGCAATATCGAAGTCTTCCGGGCCCGACGCGCCGCCGCCGGAGCCCGATACAGCGCCGGCCGGCTTTGCGGCGATCCCAGCCGAGCGGGGTACGGCTGCGGCCAGGAACCCGAGCCCACCGGCCCCGGCTACTCCGGCGAGTGCGCCTGGCGGGATGCTCAGCACCTGGTAGCCCGCGTCGCGCAGGAGGACGCCAACTGACGTGGCGAGAAGTGGCGGGACGATAGCCACGATGGCGCGTAGAGATGATTCGAGCGTGGAACCAATTCTAACAGGTGATCGGAGAAGCCCTGGCGCGCTCACTACATCAGTAGACAGCCAAGTGCGGCCGAAAGCAATCATCAATACTGATGAGTCGGTAGGTCCGACGGGTCCGGCGGCAGGAGCAGGAGCAGGAGCGGCCCGAGCAGCCCGAGGAGTGATGACGGTGGTGGAGGGCGTGGGGATGCCGGTTGGAGCGCCGGGCGCCGAGGTGGCGGTGGTGGGCGACAGCGACCTTCTCACGGAGGCGCTCAGCCTGGCGTTGCCGCGCCTCGGGCTCGAAGCGTGCTCGATCGACGTGCGCTTGAACCGGCTGGCTGGTGTCGCGGCGAGCCTGCTCCGCGACGGCTGCCGCATCGCCGTTGTCGTGGTCTCTCCGGACAATATATCCTCTTCGATCCAACGTCTCGGGATCCTCTCGTCGGCTGGGCTCCAGGTTGTCGCCGTGAGCTCTATCCCGCACCCCGCGGTGGCCGACGCATGCCATGCGGCAGGCGTCCAGGGCGTGCTGTCTGCGATCGAATCGCTCGACACGCTGCACGGCGTGCTGGCGAAGGTGCGGGGGTCGCTCCCTGCGATCACGGCCCCGCCCGGCGGGCCGTGCGCCGGCGTGCCCGATGATGTGCGGCGAGCTCGGGAGCAGCTGGCGACTCTCACCCGCCGGGAGAAAGAGGTGCTCGACTGCCTTCTCGAAGGAGTGCCGACGAAGGAGATCGCCCGTCGACTCGGGGTTAGGTTGGCGACCGCACGCACGCACGTGGCCGCGATCCTGCGCAAGCTGGATGCGACCTCTCAGGTCCAGGCGGTCGCAGTCGCCCGCCGTGCAGCCGGCTGACCGTCCTGCGCCCTCGGGTCGCGCTTTCTCACGGAGAGTAGCCGGATGACCACAGAGCGTGAGAAAACAGGGGAATCTTGGGCTTCATCTCATACATATTGCCAATAGGCAAGGGGCAGTTGAGATAGGAAACTGTAGGTGTGGGACAGCACGCGGGGAATCGTGGGGCGAGGTCAAGCACTCGCCAGGCGTCGTCAGCTGTTGTCCGGCGCGAAGTGGGCTCCGCAGACAGAACCTGCAGAGCCCACTGGCAGAGCCCGGCAGTCCACCGGCGTAGCCGGATAGTGGAGCCGTCGTTCTCAACGAGAAGCTTACCTCTATCGCCTCCCAGACAGGGCTCGCCCTGCAGGGAGGCTGGGTCAGCTGGGCTTTGCCTGTTCCGGCAGTGTCCCGGGGAGATCTCCGGGCGCTGTTTGCAACCGACGAGGCACCGGGAACCGGACGCCTCCAATAGCGAAAGGAAACAAGCAAGCAAATGAGAAACCTATTGAGGCCAAGGACCTTCGTCGTGGCGGCGGTTGCAATGCTGCTGTCGGGCGGGGCATACGCCTTCACGGCAAGCAACTCCGTGCCGGCGACCACGGCAGGCAACGGCAGCGGCGCCATCTCGGGCTACACGGTAGGAAGCGTGACCTACACGCTGAGCCAGTCAGACACTGGCGCCACCGACGCGAGCCCGGTGATCGCCTCGGTGAGCTTCGCGATCTGTGCGTCTGGTAGTACCTCCTGCACCTCGAACGAGGCGAGCGTCGCCGGCGGCTATACGGCGCCGACACTTGTCGACGCAGTTTTCACCGCCGGTACTACTGGTGGTGGTTCGACAATGGATTACAACTCTTGCTCCGTACCAGCCTCTACCACTACCTGGACGTGCGTGCAGTCGGGCACTCCCACGTCGTACGAATCGGTTGCAGATGCCGGGAACCTGTCGGTGACCGCGACCGCCAATAGCAGCAGCGCGCTGTAGCAGCTCAAGCGCTGTAGCGGTACGGGGCTCCAGGGCGGGCTGCCGGCATCAGACCGGCTGCCCGCCCACGGGACTCCGTACCATACGGCGATCAAAGGAGGAAACATGCAATCAAGAAACCTACTGAGGTTATTGAGGCCGAGGACCTTCGTCGTGGCAGCGGTTGCAATGCTGCTGTCGGGCGGGGCATACGCCTTCACGGCGTCCAACACCGTGGCGGCGACCACGGCAGGCAACGGCAGTGGCACCGTCTCGGGCTACACGGTAAGCGGCGTCACCTACACGCTGAGCAACAGCGCCGATGGCGGCACTGCGGCGAGCCCGGTGATCACCGCGGTGAGCTTCGCGCTCAGCGCCGAAGCTGTGGCGGCGAACGTGTCGGCGGTCATAAGCGGTAGCTCCAGTACGAGTGAGGACTACAACCCTTGCACGAACAGTGGCGGTACCACCACCAGCGGTGAGACATCGGGTGGCACTTGGACGTGCGACTTGAGCGGCACTGCAGGTGAGCCAGTCGCCGATGCGACAACGCTGACCGTGACGGCGGCGCAGTAGGGGAACCAGTACCTGTGGTTTTCGGGGTGTGGACTCGGGGCCAGTTGGATCGGCCGGCGGGGCCACACCCCTACCACGGTTAGTGGGGGTGATGAAGGTGCTGCGGCTGCGAGGTGCGCGGGGTGCGGCGCTGGTGGCTCTCGGAGCTGTCTGTGCGGTGGCGACGGTATCCGCGCTGGGATCGGTGGCGTTCACCGCGTCCAACGCAGTGCCGGTGACGTACCTCGGAACCGGGAGCACGAACATACAGAGCACGCTCGAGCAGTGCGTGAAGGACCATGACAAGGGCGATGACGGAAGCGAACAAGGCGCCGATCAGGCGTCAGGGCGGCGCCAGGGAACACACAATGGCACAAGGGATGACACACAGAAGGGCACGTTCGAGTGCCGTTGCGATGACAGCGATGGTGGAGACGACAGGATGACGGGCGATGCAGCACCGGCTGTGCAGCCGGTGGCCGCGGGGCTGGCGGCGATGGCTGTGAACAGGTTCGAGTCATGTGAAGACGATGGAGACGAGGGAAGCAGTGGCAATCAGGGCCAGATCAACATCAAGTAGGTCCAGGGTACGAAGGCGCGCGCCGTCCGGCGCCGTCCGTAGGCCCATGGGCTTCGCCGGACGCTTGGCGGTGACCTTGATCTCGGCGATCCTGCTCTCGGGGGCTGCGTACGCCTTCACTGCGTCGAACATCGTGTCGGCGACCACGGCAGGCAATGGCAGCGGCGGCATCTCGGGCTACACCGTAAGCAACGTCTCGTACGCGATCAGTGGCGCTATCAACGCCGCAAAGCCGCTGATAGAAGGCGTCAGCTTCACTCTCACTCCGAAAGTCTCGGGCGCCGGCGCTCCT
This sequence comes from Actinomycetes bacterium, assembly GCA_021791755.1. GTDB lineage: Bacteria > Actinomycetota > Acidimicrobiia > Acidimicrobiales > JAJZXF01 > JAJZXF01. The sequence goes on from JAJYWA010000022.1 coordinate 23,946, forward strand.
GCGCCGAACAACGTCTCGGCTACGATAACGAGCTCGGGGGACGCCGTCCTGTTCGACCAGTGCACGCTCGCCTCCGGGACTTGGAGTTGCACCAGCTCGAGCGGGAACATGATCTACGTGTCGTCGGCGGACACGCTGTACGTGACGGCGGCCCAGTGAGCGCCCAGTGAGCATCGTCGCTCCGGCCAGGCCAGGCAGCAGGCGGCACGCGCCCGCGCAGCCAGGTGGTCTTGGTGCGCACAGGCCGGCGTCGTCAGCCGGCGGCGGAGGCACGAAGCGGCGGCGTTTCTCTGCCGCGAGGGCGATCGTGCTCGCGGTCGCGATCGTGGGGCTTGGCTGGGCTTGGTGGATGTTCGCGCCGCCGCAGCTCGGCGGGGACGCTACCTATGTCATGACCCGGGGCATCAGCATGGAGCCGCTGTTCCACACGGGAGACCTCGCGATCGTGAAGCCCGCCCCCTCCTACCACGTGGGTGAGATCGTCGCCTACCGGGCGCCGATCGTCGGTGTGACGCTGCACCGGATCATCGCGGACAACAACGGGCACTTCACCATGAAGGGCGACAACAACGACTTCACCGACCCGTTCCACCCGACCGCCCGTCAGGTCGTGGGGCGCCTTTGGATGCACATCCCGAAGGTGGGGGTCGTCATCCCGTTCTTCAAGAAGCCGGCGGTCGTCGCGATCGCGGTGGGACTGCTGGCGATGATCCTCTTCGGGCTCGGGTTCGAGAACCGCACCCGGCGCACCCGGGGAGATCGCAGGCGGAGGCGCCTGGCGAGGATGGCAGCAGGCAGCTCGGGCGGGGCGCCAGGCGACTCGGGCGGCGTAGCGGGCGACTTGGGCTGCGTGCCAGCGAGCCCAGCAAGGGAACCAGCAACGACAGCAATCGCAGCAGCAAGCGGAAGAAGAAGCGGAAGAAAGGAAGTCATACCAGTGCGAAGAAGCTCAACCCCTCCACCAGGAGGCACGTCCTCGGCGAGGCCTGCAAAGGCCGCCAAGGCAAGGTCTCAGAGCCAGGTCCCGGCGCTATCCCTCCTCGGGCCGGTCGGACAGACGGTCGCGACCCTGGCGGCGATCGTCGCGCTCATAGCGCTCGGCGTAGGCGCTATGGCGCTCATGACGCCGGTGCGGTACATGACCACGCGCTCGGTCCCGTACACCGAGCAGGGTACCTTCAGCTACCAGGCGCCGGCTCTCGGCTCGGTGTACAGCTCGGGCAGCGTTCACACCGGCGAGCCCGTCTTCTTGAGGCTCTCCTCCACAGTCTACGTGGGCTTCACGGGTCAGCTCACGAGCAAGGCGCCGGCACTCGTGCAGGGCACTGAGTCGATGGACGCGATCGTGAGCCGCTCCGACGGGTGGCATACGACCCTCCCGCTGGTCGCTTCCCGACCCTTCACCGGGGTTGCGCCCACGATGACCGGAGCGCTCTCGATCCCTGCGGTCGAGAGCGCGATCAACTCCTTTCTCGGGGCCACGCAGCCCGTGACGGCGGGCGCTGGCGCTGTGGGGGCGGGTTCGGCGCAACAGAACACATTTGCCGGGTCTGGGGGAACGTACAACGTGGCGGTGGTGGCGCACGTTCAGATGTCGGGCACGCTGGGCAAGCAGTCCTTTACGCAGAGCTTCGCCCCGCAGCTCGGCTTCCAGCTCAACCCGACCGAGCTGCAGATGGTCGCAGGCTCCGGCCCGGGCGGGTCCGCCGGGTCGTCGCCCTTGGCTGCAGGCTCTTCGGGCGCCGGGGCTGCTGGGGCCGCTGCAGGGTCGGCTCCCGCCGGTCAGGTGTCGGCGAGCAACCCCGCCCAGTCTTCGCTCACAGGTCAGGTCTCGGTGCCGGCAGTCGCCACCCGGGATCTCCGCCTGCCGTTTGTGCACCCGAGCGTACCTTCCGCGCGCGCGGGTGCACTCGCAGGCCTCTTGGCTGCGGCGTTGTTGGTGCTCGCGCTCTATGCGTTCGCGAGGATCGCATCTCGAAAGGACGAGGCACGCCGTATACGTGCCCGTTACGGTCCGTTCATCGTCTCGGTGAGCGCCAACTCACTGCGGCCGAGCGAGTCCATTGTGACAGTCGGCACGATCGACGACCTGATCAGAGTCGCCGATGGCGAGGGGCGGATGGTGCTTCACGAGGCCAAGGGGCTGATCGACGACTACTACGTCCAGACCGAGGACATCACCTACCACTACCAGGCAGTACGGCGCGAGAGAGAGCCGAGGGCGGCGCGTGGTGCAGCGCAGCGGCCGGATGAGCGGCGGCCGGATGAGCGGCGGCCGGATGAGCGGGATGCGGCTGCGGCTGGCAGGCTGGGGCTCACCGGGCTAGGGCCCGCGGCAGGTGCTTCGGGCGACGGGGCCGTGACAGGTGGTGGGCTGGGGCCCGCGGCAGGTGTTTCGGGCGACGGGGCCGCCGGGGCGCTGCAGGCCGCGGGTGGGGACAGCTGCGACGATGATGCGGGGGCGGCCGGTACCGTCGTGCAGAACGGGCACGCCGTGGCGGCATCGGAGGGCTAGCGCCGCGGGCGTAGCGAGGGTAGCGGGAGGGACGGGTGGCCCGCGAGACCGCAGACTGCGAGACCGCAGAGCGCGAGACCGCAGAGCGCGAGACCGCAGAGCGCGACTGTGAGTAGCCAGCGGCGGCGGTCTGCAAGCTACCGAGAGCTCGTGTGAGCGGGAGGGAGCGGGAGGGAGCGGGAGAGGTGAGGAGGCAAGGGATCTTGAAGGCGTTGGCGGGGACCCGCTCACGGGCGCGGGCGATCGCGGTGACGCTGGCAATTGGACTGGCCGGTTCGACTTTGGGTCTCACGGCGCCGAGCGCCGGCGCCATCTCTTTGTCGGCTCACACGGTTGGAACGAGGCTCGCGACGCGGTTGAGGGCCAATGACAATGCGTTCACCGGCTACCGGTTCGTCGCGTCCGACGGGGGCATCTTCAGCTTCGGTGGCGCGACGTTCTACGGCTCCATGGGTGGAAAGTACCTGAACGCGCCAATAGTCGGCATGGCAGCCAACCCAAATGGTGGAGGCTACTGGTTCGTCGCGTCAGACGGGGGCATCTTCAGCTTCGGGGGCGCGAAGTTCTACGGGTCTATGGGCGGAAAGCACCTGAACGCTCCGATAGTCGGCATGGCCTCTACTCCAGATGGCATGGGCTACTGGTTCGTTGCCTCCGACGGGGGCATCTTCAGCTTCGGGGATGCGAAGTTCTACGGCTCGATGGGCGGCAAGCAGTTGAATGCTCCGATAGTCGGCATGGCCTCTACGCCGAATGGCGGAGGCTACTGGTTCG
>JAJYWA010000139.1 GCA_021791755.1 Actinomycetes bacterium
CCGCCAGCGTGGGCGCGCGCGTCTACAGGATGGTGGATGGTCATGGCTCTCGGGGACTCCTTCCCCGCCCTCTTCAACCCAACGAATCAGCTACAGGACTGCCTCAGTCAAGGTTGACACAGAGGGAACCGCAGGTATCCGCCGGGCCGAAAATGACTCGGAGACTGGATTGAAAATTCAACTCAAACCGCGGGGCTTAGAGGCTATCACCGAACTTGTGACAATTCGGAACCCATCTGGATCTGGTAGACCTTCCTCACGAGACCATCACGACGACTCGGGCGAAATGCCTAGGTTCAAATACGCTACGGCGACCCAGTCCACAGCCCTGCTAGTCGTGCCTGAACCCACGGTGACCGCAAGGCCATCGCGACTCTCTTGCGAAGGAGCAGATGTAGCCGTTCGGTTGGTCAATATTCCAATATTTAGGGCGGAGGTCCGCTCAGGCCTCCACCTTGAAGGATTCTCTGGGCAGTCTTGACTTCCCCGGAGCCGCGCCCCAAGAAATTTGTGAAGTACTGTTGACGGAGATATCTTGATGAGCTAACGTGGTGAGTTGAGAAGCGCTCAACCCACTGGCACTGCGGTCAGGTCCTGCCCGTTGTGCCCTTCATTCAGGCTGTTGACGGAGCATTGCAGCTAGATACAAGGCGAGTGCCTCTTTCGTCCCGAAGTAACGAACGACAGACAGGAGGGGAAGTGTCAACGTTGAACTTGGAGGCGCTGCTTGAGGCGTGTTCATCGGGTGGGCCGAGCTGCCTATCTTCTCGCACCGAGCTTGCACCAGCCGGGGGGCCGCACTGCGCTGTGGCCCCAGCCAAATTTGCCGCTACGCAAGGCGGTGTCGGATTGTATTCTTACGAGCGGCGCTTTGTGGATGGCGTAATCCGCGAGACGGTGCTAGTCGACTCGAAGCAAAGCCAACTAAACCGGGCCGAGGCGGCCTTGCTCCAGGCCATAGCCGACGGCCACGAAATTTTGAGCAGGCTACCCCGAATCGAGGTCGTCTATCATCGAGGCGAGCAGGAGGAACGATACAGCGACCTAGAGCTTCCTCATCGAGCCTTCGACGGCCACTTCCGCGCTGGAACCATCGACGGCATACCAACCACAGACCATCCCTCGTACCAGGCTATTCGGAACGCTACCCCCGCTAATGCCCGTCCGCTGCTCGAGGCTAGCCCTGCCACTCTCGTCTTTGGGGGATGGGATGCGACCAGGAAGAGCCGACAAGGGCGTTGGCGCAGCTGTCTGGTCGGCGAGGTGATCGGTGTCTGCGCTGACCGAGACACCGCAAAAAAAGGCGGCGCGCGTGTCGACCCTTTGGGAATGCAGATCAAACTTTCTGGCGCCAAGCTGAAAGAGCTCGTCGAAGCCCAACGCAGCGAACTCAGCCCAAACACTTACGCTAAACTCCTCAAAGAGTCGAAGAGCGCCAAAGGAGAGGGGGTTTCTGCGTCGACCCTCGGCCTTGGCGGCATACCTCCAAACCTCACCGCACTAGCGGGCGTCGCGTGTGAGCGTATCATCCGTTCGCACGTTCTCTCGTTTGCTGCTCTCCGCCAGATGCGCTTTGGCGGTGACGCCGCCGGAGACACTGCGGGCCGAGCGCTACTCGCCGCGATAGCCCTCAACGCCCTCGCCCGCTCTGATGCTGAACTCTGCTTTAGAGCCAACTGCGACCTTGTCGAAGCCGGCCCGCCTTTGGTTACTGTCGATCGGCGAAACGGAACTGTCGATGAGGTCGGTCATCTAGACATCGACGCGTCCGACATGCTTTTGGCCGCTGCGCTCCGCAAGGCCGAGGAGTGCTTATCTGTGAAGTTCGACGGCCCGGTGCTCGAAGTCACTGGCAATCCAGATGTATTAGCAGGGGTGGTGGACGAGGAGGACGCCGAGCAGTGACCGGGTTTGCGCTTCTCGCCGAATTTCCACTCGGGACTTATCGTGCTCACCTAGGAGACGGCGATATCGACGAGGTTCCGAGCGTCGCACGGCTTCATTCGGCTTTCCTCTCCGCGGCGGCGGCTGGAGCTTCGGCAAATGTCAAAGGCGATGAACTGACTCCGGACAAAGCTGCGCTGGCTGCGCTTGAGTGGATCGAGAACCGCCCTCCCGATGCTATGAGTCTCCCCGAACGGGTGATCAACGGTGGCAACGCTGTCGCCCACCGCGACCTTGGAATTTATGCTTCTCACGACCAGAATATTTTGCGGCGTCGGCTTCCACGGATAGCAACCGAGTCCGTAGCCCTAGCGGGATCGATCGCTTGGATTTGGGAGGAGGACCCTCCGACAGATGTCCGAGCAACGCTCGAGCGTCTCTGCCCGGACGTCTCGCATCTCGGTTCTGCTGAGAGTCCCGTCCGTCTTCGCGTCGGGGAGGCGCAGGCCTCCCACCGGCGAGACGACAATGCTGACCTTTTTACCGGGCGCGGGATAGATCTATCAAGGCCATTTGCCGGTCGGACCGCTGAGTTGCAATCAGAGTACGCTAATAGTCATCGAACGCCCAAAGGCGGGACGGACCGATTTGTCAAGTCCGAGGGTGAAATCACCTCCCTCGCGTCGCAAGTGTGTATTGGAGCGGCCCGCTTCAGCCCTGTGTCTGTATCCGGACTGCTTAGTCCCTGGCCGTCGGTGATTATGGTTCCCCTCGACGTAGACATCGAGCCGGCGTGGCGCGTGCGTTGGGCGGTGCGGGCGCATCGCGCGCTCGTCGCCCTGGTCGGTGATGGGGCACCCGCTCTTCTCACCGGCTCCTACCCTGAGGGCACATCCCGACCGGCTAATCATGTTGCGATCCAATTTCTTGGCCCGCAGACCCTTGCCAGTCGAGTCCTCGATGCGCCGACAACACTTGCTGTGCTATTGCCGGCTGACGCCACCGCAGCCGACTTGGGGCTAGTCGCGCGTGCCGCCGAGCAGCTTCTGGTGCTTAACGGTCCGGGTGGGAGACGAGCGAGACGAATAGGCAAACCCTACGAGATGGCTGCTGACACCTTCTGGCCGGTCCCGCCTGCCGGACATACTCGCCGGTGGCTCACCGTCCCCGCTGCGGTTCCCGACACTCGCCCACCTCGTCGGGACAACTGGTCGATGCAAGACGCAATTGCCCTCTCGGTTGGGCTCGTCTTTCGCGATGCACTCGACGTCGACGTACGGGCTCCACGCTGGCAGGTTGCGCTCGCCTCTGCAGCACACGAGCGGGGCGCGAGCGCTGAGTATGTGCGAATGCTCACCAGCGGCGACCCGACGTGTTATGTCCATCGCGTGAATCCCGGTTCTGTTGTCCGGCCCTACCGGGCTGTCCTCGATCTGGGCGAACTGTCTTCGCCACAGGCCCTGATAGCAATAGGGCAGTCTCGTCATCTCGGCGCTGGGCTACTGTGTCCCATCGACGTTGCCGAGGCAACGCGAGACACCCAATGAGCTTGCTCACCCTTTCAGACTTCCCGGAATTCTTCGCCGCCGCACACAACGGGGCTGAACCATTCCCGTGGCAGCAGCGTCTCGTGCACCGTCTCGTGGAGGCGGGACGTTGGCCATCTCAGATAGTTGCGCCTACCGGTGCCGGCAAGACCGCTGTTGTGGACGCCCACGTGTTCGCCGTGGCGGCAATGGCCGAGGGATGGGGAGCGAAGCTCCCTCGACGGCTCACTCTCGTCGTGCCCCGACGGGTGCTAGTCGACAGTCAGTTCGAACACGCCTGCCACATCGCGACCCTGCTAACGGAGGTACGCGATACCCAGTCTGTGCTGGGTCGGGTAGCCGCAGCGCTGCGCTCCCTGCGTTGGAAGGCTGCCCCACACACCGGCCCCGTGCCGGACTCGCCGCTATTGGTAGCCCGGATTCGCGGCGGGCTACCAACGCCCCGAGCGTGGCGCGATGATCCAGTCGCGTGCACAGTGCTAAGCGCAACCCCGGACATGTGGGGAAGTAGGCTGCTACTTCAAGGCTATGGCAGCACCCGTCACGCTCGGCCCCGCGAGGCCGGGTTAGTTGCCGTCGACGCAGTCGCAGTCCTTGACGAGGCTCATCTCACTCGCCAGCTGCTCTTTAGCGCGCTAGCCGTCGCTAACCTTACCCGCCAACCGAAATGCCGGCTCGGGGTCCCCACTCTTCAGGTCGTGGAGACCACAGCGACACCGTCAAGCGCTCAGGATGATGCAATAGGTGTCGAAGATGATGACCTTTCCTCTGAGATCCTCTCAAAGCGGTTGTGCACCCCGAAGCCGCTCCGACGTCACAGGAGCTTCAACTGGCCAGCTTCTAGGAGCAATCTCCTCGACAAGCTCGCCGAGGAGATTGCGGACGAAGTCATCGCCTTGCGCGAACGCTTCGGCCCTACCGTCGGCGTGTTCGTAAACACTGTTAGCCTTGCCGTGACCATTGCTGGCATCCTGCGCAAGCGGCGACCCTTCGGTGATACGGATCGTTTGCTCACAGTAGAGCTCGTCTGCGGTCGTCTCCGCGACTACGATCTAGCAGAACTCAAAAGGCGTCATCCCGGCCTTTTGACCCTCGACGGCGACCCTATGGTCGATATCCTCGTAGCTACCCAATCCCTGGAGGCCGGAGTGGATCTCGACTTTTCGGCTGCCCTGTCCGAGCTTGCCCCAGCGCAGAGCCTTGCGCAGCGGGCCGGTCGAGTTAACCGTCTGGGCCACCGCAACTCCACCGAAATCGTCGTCATCGTGCCGGACGATCCCACCCGTCTCAAAACGGGCAGCGGCCGCATTGGACCGTACAAAGGCGCCGACCTTCAACAAGCATACGAATGGCTCGAGCAGCTAGCCGCAACTCCTAACGGTCTCGCTCCTCAAATCCTCGCCGATAATCCACCTCCGGTATCGTCGACTCGCCGCCCGCTGTTCCAACGAGTCGAGCTTGCCGACAGCTGGTGGTGGGCTCGAACGAGCGACGATACGTTCTCGGAGATCGACCTCGACCTGTGGCTAGCCGACGATCTCGACGAGGCTCCCGCAGAAGCAGGCATCGCTGTTCGGAGAGCTATGCCCTGCGATACCGGCGACGCGGTCTCTTTGGTCCGGGCGATACCACCCCGCCAAGACGAAGTCTTCCCCGCCCCGCTCGCACAAGTACGTATGCTCGTCCAACACCTCGCAAGCCGTTCCGACCGAGCCGTCGTTCCCGCAACTGTGGTCGTCAGGGCAACTGAGGTGTTCGACGTCGAGGTCGCCAAACCTCTTAGACCCGGAGACATAGTCGTAATCGACGAGACGGTGCAGTGTTTCACCGAGCACACCCTAGACGTGACCGGGCTAGACGAGACCGGAGATCAATCCAATGCCAACAGTGAGCCGGACGTGTCGGAGCGTCGCAGCCCTCCCCGGCCGGGCGAAGTAACTCTCCGGGTCGATGGGATGGTCTGGGGTGAGCGAGGA
>JAJYWA010000140.1 GCA_021791755.1 Actinomycetes bacterium
CTGCACCGCTGGTATGACCCATCAAGCGCCCAGTTCATCTCCGTCGACCCGATGCTCGCGGTGACACAAGAGCCGTACTCCTATGTAGGCGGGGACCCGATGAACGCCGTCGATCCAAGTGGGATGTTGAGCTACAAGTGTCGTGGCGCTTCGAACCCCGAAAGTCGGCAGTTCTTTGGCGACCAGCCGCTGCCCGGCGGATGCCGCGGTGTATATGCGCTGGTTGCTGCCGATGGTCTCATCAATCGGGGAACTGCGGTTTTTTCTGAGCACACGACGTTAGAAGTACTGGGCCAGTACACTGGACTCATAGCAAGGTTGTTGTGGCGCGATATCTACAGTAGCGATACAAGGGCGGGCAGGTTTAACAGGATTATACCGCTGTGCAACCAGTACAGCCAGGGCGCGCTTGGTCTGGTGCACGCTGAGTGGAGGGCAATTGACTCCTGGTCCTTCAATGAAGGCAACGGTCCGAGTGTAAATATGTTTGCGAGCGCGTATGGAGCTTTTGGCAAGAGAACTCATGCCTATGGCACTCTCGCGAGCAAGGAAGGAACCCTCGCATATTGGAACCTTCGGCTTTATGACACCTTCTTTGGATCGCTGGGGCTCATTGTGACGGGTACCTTGTACCTGTTCAAAAAAGGCATGTGCGCGGGCATTGGTGGCATCACCTCCCTGGTGGGGTTTATCGCCAGTGAAGCTTGCACAAGTGCGTGGTAACCTTGTTTAGTATGCTCGACTGCCAGTTGTGCCTTGGCTTTCGACGTCTCGCGGATTGGTGCTCGCGCGTCGCAAGAGCGGGAAAGCTGCCTTCACCACCACAGAGCCGCTATTGGTTCAGTCTCTCGTGGAGCATTTCCGAGCTCGGAATGGTGACGGGTACAGTTCTCGCAGTGGTGGCGGCGCTGGTGATAATCGTGGCTGCAGGTGGCACATGGCTTGTTGCCGGGGGATTCAAGGTGTCCAGATCGCACCAGCCTGTTGCAGCTCATCATCCATACCACCCGCAAGGCTCTCTGTCGCGGATCACGGCTCTGTCTGGCTGGCGAGAGAGCGCACTTCGCGTTGCGGGCCTGAGCTCCACAGAGCTGCGGCGGTCACAGTTCCTATCGCACTCATGCCCGAGCCAGATCGAGTGCTGGATCGCCGGCGAATGGAGCCCCAAGGAGCAAGTTGGCAAGCCGACAGACTACAAACCGTTGGTCCTCAGGACCACTGACGCAGGTGCAACCTGGATTGCTGAACGGATTCCGAGCCACGTCTATCGTGTTCTGCCAGGTAGCATTGGCGGTGGCATCATCGACGACATTTCATGTCCGGATGCGCTTCATTGCTGGATGGTGGGACACACAAAGGACTTCGAGCCGCCGTTCAATCCGAGGCGCGAGCCACCCCCGATTGAACAGCCGTTCATCTCCGCAACGGCGAACGGCGGCATAACCTGGAAGGTGCAGACCATCCCGAAGAGCGTATGGACGGAAAAGAACGTGTGGCAGGGTATGCGCTCGCGGCGGTTTCCCTGGTACGGGTTCACCTGGTCCGGTCTGAGCTGTCCTTCAGCTACAGCTTGCTGGGCTGTCCTGCATTTTGGGGGGGGACCCTATGGACCACCGAGCGCCATGAGGACCTTTGTGTTGCGCACCGATGATGCAGGAATGCACTGGCACGTGGTCCATCGCATTCCCCGTGCTGGTGGAGACTTTCGAGCGATCCAGCAGCAGCTTCCTGCCAAGTGGAGAGCGATGTCTTTTCTTCACGTGCCCAGCGCCATGCCAGCGGGGGTGTTGTGCGCGACGCCGAGCGTCTGCTGGCTTCAATCGGGTTACACGCTCACTGCGAACTGTGGCTGCCGTAAGCACGTCTACTTCCTATGGTACACGGTGAACGGTGGAACGACATGGTCGGTGTCCGGCTTTGGCGACTTCAGCAACCCTCCGCCCGATCCCGAGCTAGTGGGCCGTCTGTTCAATCCGGAGCTCGTTTCATGTCCTGGCTCCACAGTGTGCCTTGCTTCGGCCTCCGTATCTCCGATTGGTTGCCACTTCTCTTGTCTGAATTCTGTGGCAGTCACGGCAGTATCGACGAATGCCGGTAGGACATGGACGTTTGAGCAGCTCACGCAGTTTCCGAAACAGTTGCGGTTCACGACGCCCGAGGCGCTCCAGTGCGTCTCGCCGGCGATCTGCGCGGAGATCGTTGTGCGGTACAACCCTAGGTTCAGCTCCGACGCCAGTGTCAAATTGCTATTCTCTACCACAAACGGCGGAAGAACCTGGACCAAGGAATCGGTTCCTGCAATATCCTCGGCGGTCATCCTCGGCTGTTTGAGCATGCACGACTGCTGGCTGCTCGGGCTCAAGCACGGTCGTTACGTGCAGTACCACGCGAGCGGCTGAGTGTCGCGGTCAGGTGTTTCAGGCCACGCTGACAGACATCTCCCACGTCGGACGAGGCGTCCCGGTCGTTGGAGACACTTGCCCCGGTAATCGAGTCATTGGCTGACTCCACCTCGGTTCGATGGATGCTCCTAGCCTCCCTTGCGCGCTCGAACGACCAGTTCTGGATGGGTGCAGATGGGCATCCCTTCGATACAGCGAACGGCGCGAACGGCGCGAAGGGCGGCAATACCGATACTTACAGAGAGGGCGTGGAGTGAAGTTCGAACCCCCCGCAATAGCCTGAGCGGCGCTTCTCTCACACCCGGCTGCGTATCCATGCAATAGCTGCACGGACACGCGCTGTTGCGACGGGGTGGCGTAGACCGCGCAGCGCGAGCTGGACTTGGCGGCGTGCCGCATCGTCCAACGGGGAAAGCGCATAGGCATCCTCGCTGATGAGAGTGGCAACATTCTCGAACTTGTCCGACGGCGCCAACATGATGTCACGCCGGGCGCCTGTTGCGCCTGTTGGCCCAGGTGACGATCCCTGTGGCAACGGAGCCTGCCGGCTCGCAGGTTGGCTCGCAGGTTGGCTCGCTCGCCGACTGGCCTGCGGCGCTGCAGGTTGGCTCACAGGCGGCGCTGCATGCTGGCCCCCATGCGACATGAGGCTGCGATCGAGGCGTCGCGAGTACTCAGAAAGGGTCTCTCCCTGCCTGCGCAACACTCCCTGACGTGTTCCTGCGCGCTCGAGTTGTCTAGACATCGAGGCGGCCCAAGTCCTCAGGCGCCGCCGGGCCATCCTCGAACGGGCGCTACCTCGGAGCTTGATGCCTACGGCCAATGTGCACAGTGCCGCCAGGACGACCATCAGAGGGATATCGTGCGACACGCTCTTGAGCTCGCCAATGAGCTGTCCCGCCGGGCTGCCCGCGACCTGTGGGATGTGCGCCGTCGGATCGAAGCTGAGCCACCCCACACCGGGGAACCAGACCTGCACCCATGCATGGGCATCGGAGGCTGTCACAGTGTAGAGGCCGGTGAGAGCGTCGTAGGAGCCGGGAACGTACCCCACGGCCTCACGGGTCGGCACGCCAAGCGTTCTCAGCATGACGGCCAGAGCAGTCGAGATCTGCTCGCAGTAGCCGGTCCGGTTTCCGAAGAGGAAGGCGTTGACCGCATCCTGACCGGGTGGCAGTGGAGGGATGTTCGTCGAGTAATGGAGGTGTCGAGCCATCCAGTCCTCGAGGGCCGTGACCTTGCTGTACAGGCTCTGCTTTCCGTGCGTGATCGACAGCGCAAGCGCGCGCACCCGTCTGTAGCGCGCTGGGAGCTGCGTGTAGATCCCGACGTCAGGAGGTGCGAGCGAGGGACCATTGCCCAGCGATCGAGATAGCTCGGCTGGAGAGGGCTGGTTGAGTTGCGAAAGGACCGTATAGACGGCGCCCTGTCCCATCGTGACCGGAGAGACGATCGTTCCTCCGGAACCTAGCAGCACCTTGCGCTGGGGAAGCCAGAGCTCGATCGGCTTCTCGGCCGCGAATATCAGGTTCGCCTTCATGTCCTCCAGGGTGAAGGTCTGCAGATCGTTGACCGTGTAGCGCGATGAGAGGGAGAAGAGAGGAACGTCGCTCTCAAGCGGCTCGAGCCTCAGCGACGGCCCGCTCAAGCGGACCACGTGCGGCTTCACCTGCACCGCAGTCCAGCTGCGACCGGACCAGAGGGAGTACGTCTCTGCGGTCCAGAAGCTCGGTTGAGTCGCGTGCACGTACATGACCACCGTCTTGGAGAGGGGCTCACGGATAGCTGTGTTGAGCGGTCCCGCAAAACCTAGGAAGCCGCCAATTCCCAACCTGCTGTTCGCGTGGGCGGCGCCACCGGAGGCTGTCCCAGAGCCGGCAGAGCCACCGCCGCTGGCGGCCGTGGCTCCGAGCGAGGATGGATTGCCGAGCGAGAAGGGGAAGTACGACGGAAAGTGCGCAGATGGCGGCGGTAGGAGGGCGAGCACAAGCATGGCCGCAACGAGCGACGCCACCCCAATCGCGACGGCGCCGGTACGGGTCGCGTAGCGCAGTCCGGCCATGCTTGCCCACCTCGCACTGAGCCCCCAGGCGCACAGGATCGTCCAGGAAGCAACGTAGATCGCGAAGCCCGCGTTCGGGTCCTGCGTTGCGCCTACCACAATCAGCGTCGCCGAGCCGGCGAGCGAGAACGCGAGATCACGCCGCGACGGAAGGTCGAACGAGTGGACGACCTGGATCCATATGAACAAGATGGCAAGCAGGCTGTCGAGGTGGCCGACGCTCGCCGTCGCGTGGCTGGCGGCGGCTGCGCCGACCGACAGGGCGAACCAGGCAAAGACCGCTATCGCGGCCACTGTGAGGAGAGGGGTGATGTGCGACCAGGGACGCTTCCGGGTGAGGTAGGAGAAGACGCTCCCCAGGGCTATGCTCACCGCGCTCACCGCTGCAACCACAGCGTCCACCTCGCCGGCCGCTAAGCAGGACAAGACTCCTACGATCACGGCAAGCGCCGCCGCAACGCGCAGCTCTACAGAGTCTTCGGGCAGCGTGGGGTTGCTGGTCATTCGATCACCACCACGAGACCCTGAGGACCTTGCCCCCACTTGGCCGTGGGAGAGTGCCTTTCGTCTGCGGACCTTGCGTCTAATGTCGTCGCTGCCCGGCCGACGGACGCCGGTGGTCTCAGCGGATGGCGGCCCCTGGCAGCCGCAGCTAGGCGACGCCCCGCCTCGTACTGGGACCTGACCGGCTTCACGCGCAGCCCGGCGGCCTCGCAAGACCACATGACCACATGATGATGGTGCGCGAGCATCTCGACGACTGTGGCGAGAACGCGGCTGCATAGAGCATCCGCATCGTCGGGATCTTCGGGAAGTGCGACGACGACCGTCGCTGGCGTGCCGTTCTCGTCTTCCATCTCGCGCACCATAAGGCGCCCCGAGTGAGCTGACGCCGGCCAATGTACCCAGCGCCTGCTGTGCCCGGGCACGTAC
>JAJYWA010000141.1 GCA_021791755.1 Actinomycetes bacterium
TGAACGACGATCGTCTCGGCCGTGCCCTCGACGCGCTAGCGCCGCACGCAGAGGACCTGAGGGGCCGGCTTTTGTTGCGCACGATCGAGCGATGCGAGATCGACGCGAGCCGTCTGCACCTCGACTTGACCGCGGTGCGCTTCGCCGGGCACTACGAAGCGTCGTCGCTCGTGAAGAAGGGCTGGGCGGCGGACCGCAGCATCGGCAGACAGGTGAAGACCCTGCAGGCATCCACCAAGTCCGGCGTGGCGCTGTACTTCCGCCCACACCCGGGCGCTTCGAGCGAGCTCCCGGCGTTCATGGCCGGCATCGAGACGTTGGCTCGGGCGCTCCCGCCTGGACTGGTCGTCGTCGGGGACTCCGGGCTCGGCTACCTGGAGAACCTCTGTGCGTTGGACTCGGCCAAGGTGTCCTTCGTCGCGCCGTTGCGGGCCGACACCGGCTGGCCAGCGCGCTTCGTCGACGACGTCCCAGGTGGCCTCGGAGCGCTGGGGCCTCTTCAGTGCTGCTCCCAGCGCGAGCGCCGGCTACCCCTCTCGGGGCGCACCACCTGGAAGGGGCTCCTCCGCCCGTTTCCCGTCACCGACGACGAAGGCCGTCGCCACGAGCTGCGTGCCGCCTACATCTTCTCCTCCGAGGAGGCCTCCTCGGTAGCTGACGCCCGCGAGCGCGCCTTGGCAAAGGCTGAGGAGGAATTGGGGCGCGTCCGCAACGGCCTCGGTGGCCGCCACTACAAGACCAAGAAGCAAGTCGACGACAGAGTGGCCGTGATCCTCTCAGACAAGGTCAGCGGGCTGATCGACGTCTCGACCGGCCAAGGCGACACCAAACCCACGATCACCTGGTCACGAAACGAGGAGGCGATCGATCGAGCCGGCGCGCTCGACGGCCTCTACGCCTTGGCGACCAACCTCCCAGACCCCCCGGGCCGGCGCCTCAGCGCGCTCGACGTGCTTAGGACCTACAAGGACCAGTGGATCGTGGAGCAGCGCCACCGCGACCTGAAGCAGACCCTTCGGGTGCGGCCGGTGTTCTTGCACAACGACGCCCGCATCGAGGCGTTGATCGCCGTAATCGGCATAGCGCGGCTAGTCTTCGGCCTGATCGAGGCAGAGCTGCGTGCCGCGCTCGGCGAAGGAGCGCCGCTGCCGGGCATCTTGCCCGAGGGCCGGGCCGCCAAGCCGACCGCACGCGCCGCGCTCGCCTGCTTCGACGGGCTCTCGGCCACCTACACCCCCAACGGTCTCGTCCTCGACCGGCTCAACCAGGTCCAACGGCTCATCCTCGCCTACCTCGGCATCGCTCTACCATGGCCCGAGAGGGTGGAGGACTAACCCTATTGCAGTGCGGAAAACGGGGCTAGCAGGCGAAGACGACCCGAGGCCCGCCTGCCTGGGATTGCCTGCCCGACCAATTTCGATGCCTTCCCCACAGCTGCCGAACATCTCACCTCAGTAAGCAGGGCTACCAACCGGCCAAGCAAGGAAGGAAGCATGGAAGCATGGAGCACCTGGCGCTACGGCGCCGGTGAGATCTGCGCCTTTCGACCACAGACCCGGAGCGAAGCGGGTCGAGCCCGCACCAGATCACCGGTCAGGAACCCGAGACCGGAGCCGGACCGCCGGAGGCCGTGCATCCCCTGGGATCAAAGGAGGGATAGCTCGTGTGGGAAGTCGTGGTCTCACTCGCTACGTTGCTCACCGCTTGGCTCGTGGACCCCGAGGATGTAGACGAGGCAGATGTCGTGGTTGTTGCGCCGGAGCTAGATGGCTGAGGTGAGCTAGGGGTCGCGACCGAGAAGTCCGTGCCCGTCACGAGGGTCAGATCTGCGCCATCGGCAGTCGTCATCGGAACGAGCGAGACCTCACCGGAGATCTGCGACGCCAGGTTCTGCGCCTCCTTCAACTGCCCTGGAGAGTACCTGATCACCGTCTCTGCGGGGTTGCCCACGACGGTCGCATTCCCCACTCCGACCGTATGGTACCCGAGCGCCTGAAGTTGGGCCGCCGTATCGGTCGCCTGGTTGTAGACGCCGCTGCCGTTCAGGACCGACACGGTGATCGACGACGGTGAGAGGCTCGACCCTGGGGCGGTGCTCCGTCCGAGAAACTGATCTATCACCTGCTGGTCCAGGGGCTCGATCGGAAGCACCACCGCACCGTAGTCAGCTCCGCGATAGTAGTAGTTGAAACTGGAATCGATCACAACGGGAAGGGTCGCCGTCGGGATCGATGATGGGTTCACCGCGTGGTAGGTGAGAACGAGCTGCACCATGTCGCTGAGCGAGAAGTTGGCATCGACCTGGAGCTGCGGAAGCACAGAGCCGATCAAAGCGTTGACCGTGGTTGGGCTGGACAGCCCTCCCTTCTGGCGTAGCGTGGTCGCAAGCACCTTCAAGAACTCGTGGTCGCGCTTGATGCGGCTCAGGTCGCCCATACCGTCATAGTTCCAGGTACCGTTCTGGTAATAGTACATGTGGCGTGCCCGCACCAGCGCGAGCGCTTCGAAGCCGTTCAGGTGCTGGCAGCCAGCGGTCGGAATGTTGAGCTGGGAGTACGCATCCTTCACTGGAACTGGAAAGTACATATTGACCCCGCCAAGCGTAGATACCACGTTCTGGAAGGTGTCAAAGTTCAGCTCCACAAAGTGGTTGATCGTAATGCCAAGGTCGGCCTCAACGGTCTTGACAAGCTGGCTAGGGCCCTCGTTGAGCGCTGCATCTATACGGTTCTGCTTGTTGGTTCCCGGTATCGGCAGGAACAGGTCCCTCGGGATGGACAGCACGAAGGCTTGCCGCGTCGCCGGGTCGAGGTGCAAGAGCATCGTCACATCGCTACGAGCACCGCCGACCTGGCTGCAACTGCCGAACTTTGCGACTTGCTGACCATTCAAAGCACACCGGGAGTTGTTCCCCACAAGGAGGATGTTCATCGGCTGGCTCGGCGGCACGTACGCAACGCCAGCGATGTGCTTTCGATGAATCTGGTCGTTGCGGTAGGTGACGTAGCCATAGACCCCGCCGACGAGCAGCAGGCAGAACGCTAAGAAACTGCTCGTAACGACTACGAGCCGGCGAAACCGGCGGCGCCGCTGCCGGCGGGCCAGAAGCCTTGCTGATGCGTTGGACATTCCTGACGGGTTTTGAGCTTGCACGGGTGGCCAGACTATCTCACAGATGGCCCCTCTGGCATGACAGGCCACCAGAGGGTCGTCGAAAGCTGATTCGCACCGTCCGCGTAACGTGCCGTGTCCGTCCTGCGCCGCTCTACCTGCAACACGCAGATGCCCGCCACCAATGCCTCCCTGGCTGGTCTGACCAAAATCAGCTGCCGAGAGTGATTCGCAAGAGAGTGTCCACCGCAGGATTGATATTCGTCGGCAAGAGACGTGTCCCAGGCTGGGCGCCTTGCCAGACGCGAAAGACCTCGTCGATAAAGCCTTGGCCAACCTGGCCTACACCGGCGAAGTCGACCTCGACTTCGCCGAAACCCTCGAGCCCCGCTGCGAACCGCTTTGCCTCAGCGCGGGAGACGAAGTCCCTGCCGTGCTCGAAGCGTGCAACGGCCCAACGTGAACCTTGGAACGCTGTACGCCAGGACGGTCGAGCGCTGAGAATGCGCGGAAGACCTCGAGCTCGGTCTTGGTCTTGGTCGTGCCTGCTTCGATCTCGCAGTGCACCATGGTTCCGGATCGTCCGTGTTCGAGCCACTCGACGGCCATGTCGTCACGCCTCCCGTCGACGATCCAGAAGGAGGTGGCCGCTCGTCAGAACGAACCGGCTGGACATCCTCGCCCAGAAGACGAGACGTAGATGCCAAGCCCGCTGTGCGCCTCAGGCGCAGTTGTCTGCTTTCCATTCGAGATTTCTACGATTGCGTCATACTCGGTGGGCAGTCGTCGCTCCCTGGCAATGTTACGGAAGACGCCGATACCATCATCGGCTACGTCGAACGCAATGTGGACATCGGTGAAATACCACCGAACGTCAAGCGTGGCGCCCTGGGAGTGATCGACCGCATCGTTCACCATCTCGGTGAAAACGAAGTTGAGGAGGGGTCGAACCATTGGGTTGTCGAGGATCTCCAAGTCTCGCCACCGACGCTCCGCGGCCTCTTCGGCCCACACTGTGTCCTCACTCAGCCCCGCAAGTTCATATTGGTAGGTGAGAAACGCATTTCGACGGAAGCCACTTCCGCGCCCGCCGCCTTCGTGAAGGAGCTGGCCTCGCTTCGCCACTGCGCTGAGCTAGCAATGGGCAGCTTGGCGCAACGTCGGCGGCGCGGGCGACTTCTCCAGAGGTGACCGTGTTCTGCGCCACGAGAAGCCCCTCGATGGCAGCGATGACCGGGGAGGATGTCTCACTTTTTGACATTTCGCTCGCTTCCCAGGGAAACTGCTTCACCTCTTGACAGAATCGCTGGCTAGTCAGAGAAGAAAGGCCAAAATGTAATGGTCAGTCGGGAGACGGACCATGCTCGTCACCGACACTCGTCACCCACATCGTCACCGACACTCGTCACCCACAGGACGACGAGTATGGGTACGGTAGGGCAGCGACCGGGTCAGCTGGCGCCAGCGCCTGGCGCGACCACCGACAGCCCCGTCGACCATGCCATTTGGGAGAGCTCGGCATCGTAGGTGACGATCTCGTCGGCTCCGACCCTGAGGGCGACAGCCAGGTGGACGGCATCGTTGTACCGGAGCGGAGCATGCGTCCCAGCTGCCAGCATGTCCCCGCGGATGAGATCGATCAGGTCCACCGTGTCGAGCACCGCCCGGACTGCGTCAAGATCGACGTCTTGGGGGTGGCGGCCTGCTGCACAGTGCATCTCAGCGTGGAGCAGCCACGACGAGACCAGCCGTCGGTCATCGCGGGCTATCAACTCGGCCACCAATGCTTCGGATTGCGGCTCGTCCAAGACGAGTTTCATGGCTGCCGACGTGTCGAGATAGGTGATCGTCACCAGCGGCCACGGAGGTCATCGACGATGGCCTCGCTTCCTGTGCCAGGCCTGCGTCGCACGACCGACCTCAAAGTGAGGAGCGGACGTGCTGCTGGCCGCACCTGTCCGCGCGAGGTGAGCCATGACAGCATTTCGGTGCCGGGCGAGACTATGAGCGCCGCGACTTGGCCGTGATTGGTCACCTGGATGGTCTCCCCGCTGGCGACCTGACGGAGTATCTCGCCACTCTCGTTCCGCATCTCTCGATGCGTCACCGTTCTCATGTCGCACAGCGTAGCACGGCTGACCGTTCCTAGCTCATCAGCGTCAATCAGCACTGGCTGGTAGACGTGACGGGCTGGCGCGAAAGGGCTTCGCCGGCTGAGTAGGTTCCGGCATGAACACAGTGACGTACCTATGATGACGTAGTTA
>JAJYWA010000142.1 GCA_021791755.1 Actinomycetes bacterium
CTGCGGCGATGTTGTCGAATCCTGCGAGGCGAAGGACCGAGATCGCGATGTTGCGCAGCGTCGCGAGCACCTGTGGCGCGCCGCCGAGATGCAACGTCATGCAACGGCAGGAGCCTACCCTGGAGAACGCACGTAGTGGTTGCGGTTTTCGATGCCCCAGTGCCCCCGGATGTAGTGCGCGAACGCTTCTCGGCTTGCGTAGGCGCCCGCGAGGCCGCTCACGTAGTAGGAGGTCTCCGGCTTGCCGATCGGTGCATCGGCGAGGTCGCAACGCTTGCGATAAACACGCACGAAGCTTCGTGCGTGCGGGTAGTAGAACGCCTTGGCGAGATCGGTGGAGAGCGGCATCATGGTGTAGTAGCGGCGCTCGCTGCGGCCATGAGCCTTGTCGTAGGTCTCGTAGGCGTCGGCTGAGCCTACCGAAGGGCTAGTGTCCCGCCAAGTGGTGTAATTCCACAGTCGGCGTGAGGCTCGACAACGGGAATGCTAGCAGCCCGCGACAGCCAACTGAGCCTCCAGGAAAGGTGGGGGATCCTCCTGCCTTGCGGCCAGGGCCGCCATAGAGTCCTCTGATTGTTGGTGATGAAGCGCAGCCGGCGGTGACGCTGGGAGTCGCTCCAGCAGAGCAGCTCCTCGCGGCTTCGCACGCACAGCGCTGCAGAGCCGAAGCCGATCAGCGCTGCCCATTCGCCGTTCACCAGCGCGACATGGCGCATCGTCTCGCCAACAAGCCGAGCACCGAGCCAGTGGTTCGCCTCCAGCGTCTCATCGAAGCGCTTGCGCTCCTCGGCGAGGATCGGGCGCACGACGAGATCGCGGTCAGCTATCGAAGCCATCCCCGATGTTGTGGCACTTCAGTCCTGTTCCGCGTCAGTACTGACGCAAATGCTCAGGTCATACCGGGTGACTCACCAGTTTGCCGATGTTCTGTCAGTGGATGGGCGTCTCGGAGACTTTGCCGAGACCTTGACCCTCTGCCCCCCTGGCCCCTCTGCCCCCCTGGCCCCTTGCTCCCCTTCCCCATCCTTGGGGAGGGCCACCAGACAGGTGGTCGTACATGACGTCTGTGGATGTGTACGCCAGCGCGGGCTCTGTAACGAGGGTGCGGCCGGCGCGTCCGGGATGACGTCTGAGCATGGCACGGGTTCTCCGTCGGACTTGAGATAGCTGACTCTGCTCAGGCCCAGGCGGCGCTGCATAACCGCCACGGCCTCGGGATTGTCGTCGATCAGCAGGAATCGCCTTCCTAGTTGGCGAGCTACCGCACCAGTCGTCCCACTCCCCGCGAAGAAGTCGAGCACCCGGGCTCCTGGTGACGAGGACGCCTGCACCACGCGACGGAGGATCCCCTCGGGCTTCTGGTTCGGATAGCCAGTCTTCTCCTTGCCGTTGGTAGGCACGATGGTGTGCCACCAGACATCCGTTGGGGCCTTGCCGCGTTCTGCCTTCTCGGCGGTAACGAGAGCCGGCGCCATGTAAGGAATCTTGTCAACCGCGTCTTGGTCGAAGTAGTAGCGGTCTGGATCACGCACGTAGACGAGGATCGTGTCGTGCTTAGCGGGCCAGCGGTTCTTCGGCCGACCGCCGTAGTCATACGCCCAGACGATCTCGTTTAGGAAGCAGTCACGGCCGAAGATCTCGTCGAGAAGGATCTTGCAGTAGTGGGCCTCGCGGTAGTCGATGTGGAAGTAGAGGGTCCCATCGTCCGTGAGCAGGCGGCGGGCCTGTTCGAGGCATGGTCCGATGAAGCCGAGGTAGTCATCGAATTCATCCCCATATGACTTACGCCCGATCTCCACCGTTGCGTAGCTTCGGCCTCCGAAGCCTCGGCGATCCCCGGTTTCCGACCTGCGAGCGCGGAGCGTGAGCCGCTGCTGGACCTTTCCAGTGTTGAAAGGTGGGTCGATGTAGATCAGCTGGAAGGACTCATCGGGCAGCTTCGGCAGCACCTCAGCGTTGTCGCCGAGCACTACGTAGTCGGTGTTCTCGTCGCTGAGATCGAGCATTGGCCTAGTTATTTCGTACCTCTATCCATCTGGATCCTTCCCTTGGCGGCAAAGGCCTGCGAGACAGACGGCGCCAATGCCGACATGCGCTCCGAGCACCGCGCCCATCTGGCCCCATATCACCCTCACCCCAGGGAATTCGTTGGACACCAGCTCGAGGAAGTCCATCACGTCTGCAGCGTCACCGTGAGTGATGCCCAGTAGATCGACCTCGCCCTGGCGCTTCATGGTCTCTATCAGGTAGTCGAGAGCCCGACCTCGGGTTCGTTGGCGGGACTCGGCAACGACGATGCCGTCTTCCATCTTGATGATCGGCTTCACAGACAACGCAGACCCGAAGAGGGACTGAGCTGCCCCGATCCGCCCACCTTTCCTGAGGTTCTCCAGGGTATCGAGCGCCACGAAACCCCGAGCTCGCAGGGTTGCGTCCTCCGTCGCTGCCCGAACCTCGGCCAATGTTCCTCCATCCGCAGCAAGCTCCGCTGCGGTGAGAACCACGAGACCCTCGGCAATTGTGATCGTTCGTGAGTCGAGCACTGCAACGGGGATGTCGCCCGCCAGCATCTCCGATGCCTTCACTGCCGACTGGTAGGTGCCCGAGATACCCTCGGACATCGTCACGCATACGACGCCGTCTTTGCCGGCGTCGCGCGCCCTCTCGAAGATGTCGAGGAACGCTCCGGGGGCCGGCGCAGCAGTGGTCGGCAGGGTCCGCGTCGACTTGCAGCGGAGCCAGAAATCTTGTGCTGAGAGATCCCGGTGGTCCATGACCACCTCCTCTCCAAAGCAGATCGACAGCGGCGCCACCTCCACCCCCAGGCTTCGAAGGATGTCGTCGGGTAGGTCACACGCGCTGTCAGCAACGATCTGGACACCAGACATGAACACTCCCAGTACAGCTCCCGTAACCGGCTCCCGAAGAGCCGGGCGCCCGGCATCTGCCCGACGACTTGCTTCACACAGCATGGCCTGCGGCGATCAGGTGAACATTGGCCTGAGCTCATCGTCATCGTCGTGGCTTACGTGCAACGCTCACTTTACGCTCCAACATGTGGTGCGTCTAGCCACCTGGCCCGCTCGGCGCTTGGAGTGACGGCCTGATCCTGTGGCTCTACCGTCTTACGGGCCCACTCGGCCCTACGGCCTCATGCGGCAGGAGCCGCCCAAGGCGCGTAAGAGGCCGCGCGGATAGGAAAACATGCCTCTGACCTGGGACGTTTACTAGCCGGACGAGGTGGATCGTGAGTACCGGAACCACACGAGCGACAATCCTGCTGACTATGCCCTCCTCCTTCTCGGGAAGCCCCGGCTGCTCGTGGAGGCGAAGGGCTTGGCCGAGCGCCTCGATGACCCGAGGTGGGCGAACCAGACGATCGCTTACGCGACTGCGGCAGGCGTCGGATGGGTGGTGCTGACCAACGGCGCCGAATGGAGGATCTACAACGCGCATGCGCCGGTTCCCCTAGAGCAGAAGCTCTTTCGTTCCATCAATCTCCGCAAGGTTCGTGATGAGGGCGACGACGTGGCCGTGCGAGTGCTCGGGCTTCTCGCCAAGGAGAGCATGCGGGACAACCGCATCGAAGAGCTGTGGACAGCTCACTTCGTGGATCGACAGGTCCACGAGGCGCTCGACTCTCTGTTCAGCGCTGGCGGACCGGCAAACGCTGGCGGACCGGCAGAGGAGCTGGTGAGGTTGGTGTGGAGCCGGGTGAAGGATGGGAAGTACGATGCGCAGAGACTCACGATGGAAGACATCCAGAGGAGCCTTGCTCGTGTGCAGGCGACCTTCGAGTTTGTCATGCTGCGCGATCCCAACGGCACTCGGACGAGCCTGGGCGCCACTAGGGCCGGGAGCGTGGCGCAGAGCACGCTCGAGCCGGCGCCGTCTGCACGACCGAGACGGGTACCGCGTCGCAGGGTGAGCCCGGCCGAGAGGAAGATCTCACTTGTGGACCTCCTCGAGCGAGGCTTGCTCTCGCCAGGAGCAACCCTCGAGGCGAAATACGCGGGCGAGACTCACCACGCCACGGTGCTGTCTGGCGGTGATGTCGAGTACGCAGGCGTTGCCTATAACAGCCTCTCTACAGCTGGCGGCGCTGTGAAGGAGGCTGTTGCCGGTAGGGCCCTCCCGGCGAGCAAGAAGTCCACGGACGGCTGGGACTTCTGGCGAATCCGTGGATATGGCGGCGAGCTCGTCAAGCTCGCGGAACTGCGCCAAAGGGCCGTGGATCGCTAACATGAAGTGGACGCCGGGGACGGTCGGGGGCGGTCGGGGGCGGTCGGGGGCGTTGGTTGACCTCGTGGACACCGGAGGACTGCGGGACACCGGTTGAACCCAAGTCGTGGACACCAGGTTGGATCTGTTGTGCTTTCCAGATTGTGGTTGCTCGCGTAAGACGGGCCCAGGAGCGCCGGAGCGAGCACGTCGTTCGCCAACGCGAAGCCTTCGGCTGCTACGTGCCCCTCACCTGGCCCCTTGCCGCCTGACCCCGCAAGATCGGCTGCTGAATGCTCTGGTCGGCGCGTTCCAGACGACGCCCTGTATGTAGTCATCGGCTCCGGTTTGCGCGACGCGGTCTGCCGGTGCGTGATCTCCGAATGTGGCGCTCGGGTCCAGGCCGAGGTCGGCAATGAGTGGCCCCGCCTCGAAGCTGCGCACACCAGCACGGCCGCGGAGACGCACCTGCGTGGGACGACGCCAGGGCGTTCGAGCGGCGACCTCATCGATCTGATCGAGATCCGATCCGACGCCCACTCCCACTACTGAGCGCATATCCCGGGCACGAAGAACACCTTCCGGGGGTGGGAACCGGGCTCCCTATATGACCCCGGTTTGTATGGAGCCACGTCATGTGGAGAAGCCACGTCATGTTGGAGTGAGCTGTCGCCAAGCGCGCGCTGCTCACTGGCCAGCTCGCCAAGGTCGAGCGCGAACGCGGCAAGCTGCTCGACGCCTATTACGGCGGGGCCATCGACGTGCCGATGCTCAAGACCGAGAAGGCGCGGATCGGCACGACCATCGACGCGGCCAAGGACCGGCTGGCCGACCTCGACGCCGACCTCACCGAGCAGCAGGAGATCCTGGAGTTGGCCGCCGCGCTCGCCACTTGCTGTGGTGACGCCTACTGCAAGGCGAACGATCGGACCCACAAGCTGTTGAACGCTGCGGTGTTCGAGTGCCTGGACGTGAAAGGCGGCCGGCTCTGCCATGAGCAGCACCGGCCGCCTTTTGATGGAGTCTTCACTGTGCCCGAGCTCGAATACGGGACACGAGT
>JAJYWA010000023.1 GCA_021791755.1 Actinomycetes bacterium
CGGCTGCCCTGGCCAGCTGCCTGTCTCGTTCATCACGCCCCACTGGGAGCTCTTGAGGTGCTGGCTTGCGACCACGTGGCCCCAGTAGCTGCGAGTGTGCTGAGCTTTCCAGGAGTCGCCGAGGAAGAGGATTGGCTTCGTGTAGTTCGTCGTGTAGAAGGCCGCGTGGGTGAGCAGCTGGGCGTCGAGGCCCCCAGCGCGAGCCATCGATAGCAGCGAGCTCAGCAGTGTTGAGACTGGTCCGTAGCCGCCTCGTGGCAAGACAAGCTCGCGTGATGTGACCCGGGCTCTCCCAAGGGCTGCGCCGTAGCTTTTCTCCCATCGAAGGCGTTGAGCCGCCGGTGCGTTCTCGTACTGTTTGATAGCGCTGGCCAGGCTGCGATCTTGGTCGATCGTCGCCAAGGGGTCCAGCACGAAGACCTTCGCCGTGTCGATGGGATAGGCGACACCGAAGGCGCGCTGGATGGAAAAAGAACCGATGGACTGCACCTCGTCCGAGCTGTGGTTATAGGGTGGGCCGTAGGTTGCCGAGTCGCTCGTGCCTTCGAGCTCGGTCAACGCTATCTCGGTGAAGCGGATCGGCTGAGCGGTCGCCCATGCTTTGATGGTGACGGGCGGCACGTCAGGCGAGGAGAACACTACAGCGAGAACGCCCGTCAGGACCACGATGGCAAAGAAGGCGATCGTTGCTTCCTTGAGGATGTCATAGCGTCTCACCGGTCCGCTCCAAGGTGCAGCATCCGCAGCCCGACGGAGCCGTCTTGTGCTCCTGCGCCCCGGAGAACGAGGATCAGCGTTGCCGGGCGCATCCGTCACAGCGTGCTCAGCCAACGGTCTCACCGGCCTGATCGCTGGGAGCCGCCATGCTTGCGCTGACCGGTGCTTCGGCTACCGGCGGCTCTACTTCTCCTGGTCGGGGGCGTGGACCTGTGGTGTCTGCGAGATCCGCATCGATTGGATGGACGACGCCCCGTACTCTTACCAGGGCGACGTGAACGGCGACTATGAGCGCCAGAACGAGCGGGATGAACACGATGTGAAGCATCAGGGCCTGCCCGAAGTTCATCGTGTTGAAGAACGCACCGATGCCCGAGGCATTGAAGGCGTCCTTGGACTCGAACGCGATCCATTGAGAGTCGAAGTTCGTCTGGGAAAGGTAGCCGGTGAACGCCTCGACGATAGACAGCACGAACGCCACGACGCCCGTCATCCAGGTGAGGCGGCGCTTGCCCCGCCACGCGGCCATCCAGAACTTGCCCCAAAGGTGGATGACCATGAACGCCATGAACAACTCGACGCTCCAGAGATGAAGTGAGTTGACGAAGTGACCCAGAGTGCTCGTATGCCACCAGGTCGGACCCTTCAATGCCAGGACGGCGCCGGAGAGCACTGCGACCGCGAGCCCCGAAAGCGTCAGCACGCCGAAGACGTACACCCACGAGGAGACGTAAGCGGGTTGGGTGTCCGGGAGAAGCTTCTCGGGAGGGAGCAGCCTCAACCCGGCCCGGCGCACGGCTGCGGTCCAGAGCCCGCGGGCGTCCTCACCGCCTGCATTGGTCGAGCCTATTGGTTCGACGTCAGGCTCTGGTTGGCCAGCAGCGCCAGACTGCGGCGTTGTGGGCTGCGCATGGCTCGATCCTCGACGACCGTGTACGAACGGAAGCAGTATCGCAAGGACGAACAGCACGAGCATTGCTACAATGACCAGTAGGTTTGCCAGTGAGATCACGATGAACCCCACATGGAAGTAGTGATCGTGGTGCGATAGGTTCACCACTGCGCCAAACATGCGCTGTTGTGATGCTAGGTCCATCTGCCCTGCGAGCAGCATGACCCTAGGGTAGTGGCAGGGTACTTTGGGCGCAAAGGTCCGGCTGGGGCTGGTCCGGCAGCCTCGAGCGCTCCGGAACGCTTGGTGCCGGTGACGGCGCGGTGGCGCTATCCGATAGCCTTGCGATGGTGACCCTGGGATCGCTCTTGAGGCGTGTTGGCGAGGATCCGAGCCTCGCGGAGGCGATTGGTGCGGGGACGGGAACATTGGCCGTAGTCGATGCTGCACGGGCGGTGGCGGTGGCGGCGCTTGCTGCGAGCCGCCCCGGAGCAGTGACGCTCGTCTGCGTGGCCATGACCAGGGACGTCGAGGATCTTGTGAACGATCTTGGAATTTTCCTCGGTCCTGAGAATGTCCTCAACTTCCCGGCTTGGGAGACACTGCCGTTCGAGAGGGTGAGCCCTTCGCCGCAGACGGCCGGTCGCCGAGCGGAGGTTCTCTGGAGGCTCACCGGGCGCCAGGAAATGCCAGGGGGTCCGCTTGTCATCGTCGGCGCTGTGAGATCCTTGGTGCAGCGCCTCGGTCCCCTCGAAGCCGCGAGCATCGAACCTGTGAACCTGCGTCAGGGCGAGATGGTTGACATGGACCGCCTTCTCGAGCGGGTCGTGGCTATGGGGTACAGGCGGGAGTACCAGGTCGAGCACCCTGGCGAGGTTGCTGTCCGCGGCGGGATCGTGGACATCTATCCTTCGACCGCCCGATCTCCAATCAGGATGGAGCTCTTCGGAGACGAGCTGGAGCGCCTGAGAGAAATTGACCCGGGCGACCAGCGCTCGACGGGTGACCTGGCCGAAGTGTACATCTTTCCAAGCCGTGAGCTGCCCACGACCAAGCACACCATGGAGCGCGGGCGCCAGCTGATCGAAACCGAGCCATGGGGCCGTGAGCACTGGCAAAAATTCGCTGACGGCCAGCTCTTCGATGGCATGGAGTCCTGGATGCCATGGTTCGTAGATGACGAGCTTCTCCTCTGCGATCTCCTTGATGACGAGAGCCAGGTGCTTGTCTTGGAACCAGGCCGTGCTCGCGAGCGGGTGAACAGCCTCGTGGAAGAGGAACGGGACCTGGCCGCCGTGCTGGCTCGCACATGGGGCGTCCTCGATGTCGTCCCTGAGGGATCGCGCCTAGGCGCCGGCACTGACGGCTTGGCCGGTGCAGGTGGCGCCGTTGGCGGTGCAGGTAGCGGAGGTGGCGGTGGTGTAGGTGGTCTCCGGCAGCTGCACCTTGGCTACGAACGCATGCTCGAGCGCTGCAAGAGCTCGGTGCTGTCGATCTCTTCTCTGGCGGAAGACGCCGGCACTGCCCTGGTGAGGGCGACGGGGTGGGACGCCGGTTTCGGGGCCATGAAGGGCGTGCTGGACAGGCTGGTTGGGTTGCTGGCCGATGACTACTCCGTCACGATCTGTGCCTCTCAACGATCGAGCGCCGACCGCATCTGGGCGTCGCTTCGATCGGAGGGACTGGATGTCCCATTCAGTGATCAAGCCACAGCCGGCTCTGGGCACGGTGGCGGGCTAGATGGTGACGGCCTCGACCTGTCGCGTCCCGGGGCAAGGCTGGTGATCGAGCCTTTGGACAGAGGCTTCGTTCTCTTGGATGCAAAGATCGCTGTTCTGTCCGAGGCTGATCTATCGGCGGGCCGTAGGCGGCCTCACAGGGCGCCGAAGATACAGCGTCCGAGCGTGGAGGGCTTCTTCGACAGCTTGCGCACCGGTGATCTTGTGGTGCATGCGCATCATGGGATCGCTCGCTACGGCGGCATGGTGACACGTGCGCTCGGTGGATCAAATCGAGACTACCTCCTTCTCGAGTACCGGGGAGGAGACAAGCTCTACGTGCCGACGGACCAGATTGGCGTGGTGACCCCGTATACCGGCGGTGAGGCCCCGGCGCTCAGCCGGATGGGCGGATCGGACTGGGCAAGGACGAAATCGAAGGTTCGCTCGAGCGTGCAGGAGATCGCCGAGGAGCTAGTCGAGCTGTACCGCAAGCGTCTGGTCACCGAGGGCCATTCATTTCGCGGAGATCCTGCTGGCGAAGCGCAGGTTGACGCCGACTTTCCTTACGCGCTGACTCGCGACCAGGCGAGAGCCATCGACGAGGTCAAGGCCGACATGGAGCTACCAGTCCCGATGGACCGGCTGGTCTGTGGCGATGTCGGATTCGGCAAGACAGAGGTGGCTATTCGAGCTGCGGCCAGAGCGGTCTTGGACGGCAAGCAGGTGGCCGTGCTCGTGCCAACCACCCTGCTCGCATCCCAGCACTATCAGACCTTCAGCGATCGCTTCTCCGGTCTCGCGGTGCAGGTGGCCATGCTGTCGCGTTTTCTCACCGACGCTCAAGCTCGCGAGGTTGAAACCCAGATCGCTCAAGGCGCCGCTGACATCGTCGTTGGGACTCACCGGCTGCTCTCCGGGGGGGTGCGCTTCAGAGATCTGGGGCTGCTCATAGTCGACGAGGAGCAACGTTTCGGCGTCGAGCACAAGGAGGCTGTGAAGAAGCTTGCCGCAGGCGTAGACGTCCTCACGCTTACCGCCAACCCGATCCCCCGTACTCTGGAGATGAGCTTGGTGGGTATTCGGGAGTTGACCTTGATCCGGACGCCACCCGTTGAACGCAGGCCGATCTTGACCTACGTCGGTGAGCATGACGAGCGGGCGGTGTGTGAAGCTGTGCGCCGCGAGCTGCTTCGAGAGGGCCAGGTGTTCTACGTGCACAATAGAGTGCGTGACATTCATCTCGTCGCGGAGAGGCTGCGACAGCTTGTTCCGGAGGCCCGTGTCTCCGTCGCCCATGGTCAGATGGACGAGGGGGCGCTCGAGTCAGTCGCTCTGGACTTCTGGGAGCAACGCTCCGACGTTCTGGTGTGCACCACGATCATAGAGTCAGGGATCGATATTCCGAACGTGAACACACTGGTGGTTGACACCGCACATACCCTCGGCCTCGGTCAGCTTCATCAGTTACGGGGCCGTGTGGGCCGGTCGGGCCAGCGTGCCTACGCCTATCTGTTCTACCCGCCGGGAAGGCAGCTCTCCGACGGTTCTTACGAACGCCTCAAGGCGATCGGCCAGAACACGGAGCTCGGCTCGGGGTTCAAGCTCGCGATGCGGGACCTGGAGATGAGGGGAGCCGGAAATATCCTGGGTAAGAGCCAGTCGGGTCATATAGCGGCGGTCGGCTACGACCTCTACGTGCAGATGGTCTCGGAGGCAGTCTCCGAGCTCAAGGGCGAAGCGCCACCGCGGCCTCGAGAGGTGAAGCTGGACCTCCCCGTGAACGCGTACTTGCCGAAGAGCTATATCGGTCGCGACGATCTTCGCCTCGAGGCGTACCGACGGATGGCGGCCAGCGAGAGCGAAGATGATGTGCGCGACGTCGCCGCTGAGTGGGTAGATCGTTTCGGTCCACTTCCACCGCCCGTTGCACTGCTCCTTGATGTCGCACTGCTTCGCGTCGCTTGCATCAAGACCGAGGTGAGAGAGGTGGCCGTGGTGCGCCGAGGTGGCGCCTTGCAGGTGAGAGGTGACGTCGTAGGCGCCGGAGGCGCCTGGATGGCGCGCTTGTCACCTGTTGAGATCAGGGCGAGCCTCAGGGCGCGGCTGGACAGGCTCTATCCGGGCGCGATCTACAAGGAGAGCGAGCAGCAGCTCGTTGTGCCGTTGGCAGCCGGCCAGGAGAGCCCGAGAGAGTTGGCAAGGCTGGTCGAATCGATGGGCGGTGTTCCCGCTGGCGCCGCAGCGCCGCCTCGCAGCCAGGCGCCAAAGGTGGTTAGCATTCAAGCGACATGAAAAGTGCATTGCTCGCCGTCGTCACCGTCGTAGTCGCAGGCCTTGCTGTTCTCGGCTACGTCCTGTACCCGTCGCCGTACGCCGCGAAGGTCAACGGTGCGGTGATCAGCAATAAGTCCCTCTTTTTGGCGCTCGCCTCCGTCAAGGCGAACCGCGTCTTCATCTGCGAGCAGGCGTCTCAGAGCGGGGCGCCTCTCAAGATCCAGGGCGCTTCCAGCGGAACCTATTCGAGCTCGTTCATCGTCGACGAGCTGCGGAACCTAATCCTCTTCGAGTTGCTCGATCAGTACGCCGCAGAGCATCACGTGGTCTCGACGGCCGCGGAGCTTCGCAGTGCTCGCTCTACCATCGAAGCCAGCCTTGCCAGCTCCAGCTCCAGCTCCAGCGCTGGCGCCGGTGCTGGCGGCACGTCTGCCCAGTCGTCCGGAGCCGCTGGCGCGTCTGCGTGTCCGGCGGCAAGTGGAAAGGCCGTCTTCGATGCTTTCCCAGGTTGGTACCGGCACGCGGAGGAGCGTGCTCAAGCGGAGCTCACGTACGTTGTGCAGGGTCTGGCAGCAAAGGCGGGCAACCCGTCTGCGGAGCACAGCTACTACAGAGCGCATCTTTCTGAGTTCGACACAATCTGTATCGACGGTCTTGTGTTCCCCAGTCAACCGGCGGCCAAGGCGTTTCGTGCGAGGATCAGCCCGGGAGCGACGCTCGCTTCGGTTGCTGCAGCAGATCACCAGCACCTGGACACTGCGTGCGTACCCGGGAACCAGCTCCCGCCTTTCGTGACCGCTCTTGCCATGGGCGCGATCAGCCATCCTCAGAGCAACGGACCGGGTGGCTGGGTGATCATCCAGCCGACCTCTCGCAAGCTCAAGCCATTCGCGCAGGTAGCTGCGCAGATAAAACAGCAGCTCACCTCGGCGTCGTCAATCGTTCAGACCTTGCTCAGCCGCCTTGCTCACAGCGCGCAGGTGACGATCAATCCGCTCTATGGAACGTGGAGTGGACGTTTTCCTCAGTTGATAACCCTGCCAACTCCTCCTAAGGCGAACGTGCTTCCCGCGACTCGGACCAGGCAGCAGACTGGGTCCGCGCCTTCGGCCACTGCGCCAGCCACCGCGCCGGGCGGTTCGCCGGGGCCGGGGGCCGGCTGACGGAGGCTGGGATCGAGCGGGCAAACGGCCAACCTGGCAGGCCGCAGGTTCATGTCGTCGGGCTTGGCCCGGCCGGTCCTTCGCTGACGCATCCCGATGTAGACAGAGCGATCCGCTTGTCGCCACGCGCCTTTCTCCGAACTCGCCAGCATCCTGCGTCGGAGCCGTTCGCTGAGATCGACAGCTTTGATCACCTGTACGAGGCCGCAGGCACGTTCGAGGAGCTCTACAAATCCATGGTTGAAGAGCTTGTAGATGCCGCGAGAGATGTCGGCTCAGTGGTCTTCGCGGTTCCGGGCTCGCCTCTCGTTGCGGAGCGGTCGGTAGAGCTTCTCAGGGCCGATGATAGCCTGGACGTGGTCATCGACCCGGCGCTGTCCTTTCTCGACCTGGTTTGGGACCGCCTCGGCGTCGATCCGATCTCGTCCGGGGTGAGGATGCTCGACGCAAGCGCGTTTCCCGTGGATGCCGCGCATGATCGAGGCCCATTCATCGTGGGCCAGTGCTGGTCAAAGGAGATCCTCTCTGAGCTGAAGCTCTCCGCGGAGCCGCCACCTGGGACGCGTGTTACAGTGCTCTCGAGATTGGGGCTCCCGGACGAGCGCGTTTACGAGGTTTCCTGGTACGACCTGGATAGAGAGGTGATGCCGGATCATCTCACGACCCTGTTCATCCCGGTCCTGGATCCTCCCGTCGGCGCCGAGCTGGCGAGGTTGTCCGAGCTTGCGCGCACGTTGCGCGAGAAATGTCCTTGGGATCGCGTCCAAACGCACCAGTCGCTCCGTCCATACCTGCTCGAAGAGGCGTGCGAGGCGTTGGACGCCATCGATGATCTTGGTGATGGAGATGGCGCCGCTGAGCAGCAGGCGCACCTGGAGGAAGAGCTGGGAGATCTGCTGTTCCAAGTCTTCTTTCACGCGGTGCTTGCTGCGGAAGAAAACTGGTTCACCTTGGCTGATATCGCTGAGGGGGTACATACGAAGCTCGTTCGTCGGCACCCGCATGTGTTCGCTGGCATGCCAGTACGCGGCGTCGAGGATGTCGCGGCCAACTGGGAGCGGATCAAGAAGGCCGAACGGTCGACGGCCAGGAAGGCTGCTACGGATGGAGCACCGCGGTCGCTTCCCGCCCTTGCGTACGCGGCAAAGGTCATTCGTAGGAGCGATGCGTTAGCGCGTGGGGGAGCGCAAGCGCTGAGCAGCGTTGCAGCCAAGGCCATCTTGAGCAACATCACTTCTGTGATAGCTGACGGTGTCGGATATCCACCGGGCGGGAAGGGGGCAGGCCGGCGCGCTTGGACGCGTCAAGAACCGGAGAGCGATGGTGACGATGGCGCAGCAGGCGCGGCAAGCAATGGTGGCGATGGCGCAGCGGGAGCTGGCGATGCCGTCGCTCGGAAGCTGGGAGATGCGCTGATGGCGCTCTGCGCCCTGGCCCTTGCCGCAGGAGTTGACCCTGAGTCAACGTTGAGGGTTGCAGCTGGCGAGCTTGCCCGAGGGCTGGAGGCGGAGGGCGCTGCGACAGTCTCTGGTGAGCCCAGCTAGCGCCCAGCCCTTCGCTTGCCTATTCAGCTGGCCTTGCCGTCCCAAATCCTGGTTCGCACGCGATATCAGTGGTAACTTGGGTAACTTGCACATCAGGAGCAACGCGGGCGAAAAGGGTCGATATTGTGATAACGAAGGTGCATGGTAGGGAGGTCCTCGACTCTCGAGGTAATCCTACGGTCGAAGTTGAGGTAGTCCTTGGCAGTGGTGCGAAGGGTCGTGCGATAGCGCCTTCGGGGGCTTCCACCGGGAGCCACGAGGCTGTGGAGTGGCGCGATGGCGGCAGTCGTTATGGCGGTAAGGGCGTGGAGGGCGCAGTCGAGAACGTCAATGGAGAGATCAGCGAGGCTCTTCATGGCATTGATCCCTTCCAACAACGTGCGGTCGATGCTCTCTTGGCGCAGCTGGATGGCAGCGAGACGAAGAAACGGCTGGGCGCCAACGCGATTCTGGGCGCTTCGCTCGCAGTCTCGAAGGCAGCCGCCGCTGAGGCTGGTCTTCCGCTGTACCGCTACTTGGGCGGGGTGAATGCCCACCTGCTGCCTATTCCATTCATGAACGTCCTGAACGGTGGCGTGCACGCGGACAACAACGTTGACTTTCAGGAGTTCATGCTCGTGCCCGTCGGTGCAGCCTCGTTCTCGGAAGCGCTCAGGTGGGGCGCGGAGGTTTATCATGCCCTGGCAGGGGTCTTGTCTTCAAGAGGACTGTCACGAGCGGTCGGGGATGAAGGCGGGTTCGCTCCTGATCTCGGCTCGAATGAGGCCGCTGCAGAGCTCTTGGTCCAGGCGATCGAATCGGCGGGACGGGCTCCAGGCGAGGATGTTGCGATCGCCATTGATCCGGCTGCAACCGAATTCTGGCAGGATGGCACGTACCAGCTCGCCGGCGAGGGCAAGCGTCTCTCCTCCGGGGAGATGGTCGACTACTTCGACGATCTGTGCAGTCGTTACCCGATCGTGTCACTGGAAGATGGAATGGCTGAGGATGACTGGGATGGCTGGTCGTTGCTCACCAGCACGCTTGGCGACAGGGTGCAGCTTGTCGGAGACGACGTGTTCGTTACCAACGCGGCGCGTCTCGAGCGTGGCATCGCGAGCGGCGTTGCGAATTCCATTCTTGTGAAGGTGAACCAGATCGGCTCGCTGACGGAGGCTCTTGATACGGTCGGTCTCGCGGTTCGTTCTGGGTACACAGCCCAGGTGTCGCACCGGTCCGGTGAGACCGAGGACACCACGATAGCGGACCTCACCGTTGCGCTCGGCTGCGGGCAGCTGAAATCCGGTGCACCGGCGCGCTCCGAGCGCGTCGCCAAGTACAACCAGTTGCTGCGCATCGAGGAGGAGCTCGACGGCGCTGCCGAGCTGCTGGAATGGCCTGCGTCACGCGGGTTGCCTTCGCGGAGATCACCGGGTGATGCAGCAGGCCCGGGTAGCCGGGTTACCACGGGTGGGTAGTTGTGACCACCGGGAAAGTTGGAAATGCTGGGAAAGTTGCGACTACTGGTCGTCGGAGACGATCTGATGGCGCCGCCAGCGCCTTGGTGGCTTCCCGCACTCGGACGCCGAGCCGAGCCAGGCAGGCCAGGGCGCCGGGCGCCGTGAGGACCCAGCGGGCCGTGGTAAGGACGCCGAACCGAGCCAGGCAGGCCAGGGCGCCGGGCGCCGTGAGGACCCAGCGGGCCGCGGTTGACGCTGGAAGCACGCCTCGGGAGAGGCGAAGACTGGCTGGTGCCAAGATAGGTCTGAGCCGCTTGAGGCTGGTCTTCGTGTACCTGATTTCGCTGGGTCTTGTCTCGATAGCGATCTTCGTCGTGGTGACCGATGTGCCGATTGCCGGCCTTGTTGCTCAACATCAGCAGCTCGACCAGGCTGCTGCGGAGTTGTCCTCCTCTACGAAGCAGGTGGCGCAGCTACGCGCGGTGATCACGGCGCTTCAGACGCCAGCTGAAATTGCGCTGCTCGCACATCGTGACTTCAATCTCGTGGAGCCAGGCCAGCGTTCCTTCCTGATCGTCCCGCCACCGGGAGAGTCCTCGCTCGATCAGCCGCTCCCGAAACGTCTGCCCGCACAGGCCGGCCTTTCAGCCGGGTCTATAGATGCAACGGTGCTGGGGGGAACCTCGAGTAGCGCAGCCATCGGCGCCCGCAACACGTCGAGCGCTGGCTCGCCAGCTTCCACTGGCTCTGCAGCGATGCCCCCTGGCGCCATATCCTCGGCGGCATCTACAGCCAAGTCCGCATCTGGACTGCTTGCCAGCAGCGTTGACCAGGTGCGAGCCGGGACGGGAGCAAGAGGGCCGGGGAGTGCACACCCGCGCAACGGGCCATCAAGCTTCTGGTCGCGGGTACTTCGTGACCTCGAGTTCTGGCGAAGCTGACAACTGACTCGGCGGGCTCCGAACCGCCTCGCTCGGCGGCAGCCGTACTGCTTGGTCACACACGCGCGATGAAGTGCGATCATGGTTAAGGCGAGTGATTGGATCTGTCTGTGGGCGAAGGCGCTATGAGAACAATTGCAACGGAAGGTGACAGAGCAGGCGACAGGGAGACCGTCTCCCGGTTGATCGGGCGGCCCGTACGGTGTGAGTTTGCAGTCGTGGTGAGAGATGAAATGGGATCTCCGGTGGTCATACAGAACGAGCCATTGCTCGATGACGGCACTCCGATGCCGACTCGCTGGTGGTTGACGAGCCGTGACCTCTGTGCGGCAGTTGGCCGTGTCGAGGCTGGAGGTGGCGTGCGCCTGGCATCAGAGACCGTTGACCCGATGGAGCTGGAGCAGGCGCACGCGCAGTATGCGCGAGAGAGGGATCGAGCTCTTCCGAGCGGGCACTCGGGTCCCCGACCCACGGGCGGGGTCGGCGGAGCGCGAGCTGGTGTGAAGTGCTTGCATGCTCATCTCGCCTGGTACTTGGCAGGGGGGGGTGATCCGGTCGGGCTATGGGTCGCCGGCCGGATAGGCATCGGCCGCTCTGGCCCGTTTCGTGCTGTCGCTGAGGCTGACTGCGAAACCGTGGGTGGTGACTTCCTCCACGGCAGGCTGCAGCGATCGTGAGCGTGCGTGGCGAGCGCGACCGTGACCGTTGACGACAACGTCGCTGCAGTTGACTGCGGCACCAACTCGACGCGGCTGCTGGTCGCTGACCGCAGCGGAAGAACATTGGCGCGACAGACGCGGATCACCCGTCTCGGCCAGGGCGTCGGTTCAACGGGCCGGCTTGGCGAGGAGGCCATTGAGCGCACGGCAAGCGCTCTGGCGGCCTACCGGGTGGTCATGGACAAGCTCGACGTGGGACAAGCTCGCCTAGTCGCCACATCAGCGGCGCGCGACGCGATGAACTACGGGCAGTTCGTAGAGGTGGTGCAGCGCACCACTGGGCTGGCCGTCGAGATCCTTGGAGGCGAGGAGGAAGGAAGCCTTGCTTTTGCCGGCGCGACCTCTGATCTTGTCGATGCCAACGGACCGTTCTTGGTGCTCGACATCGGTGGAGGTTCGACCGAGATGGTGGTTGGCTGCGACCGTCCTTCAGGCGTCGTGTCTTTGGACATGGGTTGCGTTCGCTTGACAGAACGTTTCCTCCTGCACGATCCACCCACCCGGCTCGAGATCGACAACGCGGCAAGAGAGGTGAGCTCACAGCTTGACGTCGTGAGCAGCAAGCTTCATCTTGGCGCGTTTGGTGAGGGCGCTCTGACGCTTGTCGGGCTTGCTGGCACGGTGTCGACGCTTGCCGCTCTTCACCAAGGGCTCGTTACCTACGATCGTGATCGGGTGCACCACTCTGTTCTGACTCTGGACATGGTCGCCCGTCTCTTTGGAGAGCTGTTGTCTGAGGATCTGGTCTCGCGAAGGGCGCGTCCGGGGATGGACCCAGGCCGCGCCGATGTGATCATCGGCGGGACGACGATTCTCGTCGGAGCGATGCGGAAGCTTGGCTTCAGTGAATGCCTGGTGTCGGAGGCAGACATCCTGGATGGGCTGGTCTTCAGCATTCTTGGTGGCTGACTACCGCCCTCGTGCCATGCCTTGGCGCCATGCCCTGATGACGGCGGGTACTGTTAGCGGCGGGTTACTGGTGACGGCGCTATCCGTACGGCGCTGTTCGTGGGGGAACTTCTGGGCCGCAGCCTGTTCGTATAGCCTGGAGTCATTCTGTACTCGCCCGACGAAGTCCATGCCAGCGGAGGTTGATGAGTGGCGGTTCATGCCTGCACGATAATTGCGCGGAACTACCTGCCGTTTGCGCGCGTGCTTGCCAGGTCCTTCCATGATCACCATCCTGGGGGGCGCGTCACGGCTCTAGTCTTGGATGACCTCGAAAGAGAGCTTGACCCGAGACTGGAGCCTTTCGAGATCATGCACCTGGATGATCTGTTCGACACCCAGGAGCGTCACGACCTGGCCATGATCTATGACGTCATGGAGCTGGCGACCGCGGTGAAGCCGTTCCTCCTCAAGCATCTTCTGGCCAACGGTGAAATCGATGGCGGCAGGGAGGTCTTGTACCTCGATCCGGACATAGAGGTGTTCTCGCCACTCGACTTCGCTCTGGCGCTCGCGAGAGAGCACGGGATAGTGCTCACCCCGCACATTACGTCTCCGCTTCCTCGTGACGGCAAGTGGCCGTCTGAAGCCGCGATCCTGGCTTCCGGCGTGTTCAACCTGGGTTTCGTGGCCGTGGGCCCGTCGAGCGGCGGCTTTCTCGACTATTGGTCGGAACGACTCCGCAGGGACTGCGTTGTTGACATCGAGAACATGCTCTTCGTCGATCAGCGTTGGGTCGACTTTGCTCCCGGCTGCTTCGGACCGATCGTGCTGCGTGATCCGACGGTGAACGTGGCCTACTGGAACCTCGACCATCGGGAGCTGTCCTGGAACGGAGACTTCTACGAGGTCGATGGGGAGCCGCTCAAGTTCTTTCATTTCAGCGGCTACAGCCCCGATGCGCCGTACCTTCTCAGCCGTCACCAGGCGCACCTGCCGCGGGTGCTCCTCAGTGAACGACCTGCACTGGCGCGCCTTTGCGCTCACTACGGCGCCCGCCTGAAGGAAGAGGGTTTCGGGGACCCATCGCTCGGCTCCTACGGCTATGGCGCCCTTCCGAGCGGTATCCCGATAGACAGGGCCATGAGGCGTCTCTATCGCAAGCGGCTTCTCGAGGCAGAGTCCGGAGCAGCTCAGGCGCCAGCAGATCCGTTTGCTCCCTCGGGCGCCGAGGACTTCATCGCGTGGCTCAACGAGCCCCATCCGTCCTTTCCTCCCTCCAGCGGGTTGACTCGTTACCTGATAGCCATGAGAGAGCAGGCCCCGCACCTTCAAGCGGCGTTCGGTGATCTCTACTCAACGGCAGGCGCGGACTTTGTCGCCTGGGTGAGAGCCACCATGGGCGCACCGGGGGGCGTCCATCCCAGGCTGGTTCCCGAGGTCATCTCGGTCCGTCCCGCCGCCGTGGCGGCGAGCTCCTCGACGCCAGCAGCCGTGTCGCGCGGCAGCGAGAGGTCGGCGCCAGGAGACGGGGGACCAGAAGGCAGAGGAGTCAACATCGCCGGCTACTTTCGAGCCGAGCACGGGGTCGGTGAGAGCGCCAGGCTTCTTGTCGCTGCTGTCGAGGCTGGGGGCATTCCCTACTCGATCATCAACGAAGACGCAGGACTGGTGCGCCAGGGGCATGAATTCGCTGCACCCGGGGCTTCGACGAGGCGGTTCGGGACCAATATTCTCTGTATCAACGCGGACATGACGCAGTCGTTCGCGCTGCGGATGGGACAGGAGCTCTTTGACGGGCGTTACACCATTGGGCTTTGGGCATGGGAGCTCGAGGATCTTCCTCCGTCTATGCACCCGGCGTTTCATTATGTAGACGAGGTGTGGGCCGTCAGCGAGTTCACGCGTCGGGCAATTGCAAAGATCTCCCCCCGACCGGTGTTCGCTTTTCCCCATGCTGTGATCCCGCCGGTTGCTGCCGATGGCTTTGATCTCGCAGAGCTCGGCATACCTAATGATCGTTTTGTCTTTCTGTTCAGCTTCGACTTGTTGAGCGTGTTCGAGCGTAAGAACCCGCTTGGCCTCATCGACGCGTTCGAGACCGCGTTCGAGCCTGAAGAGGGGCCCCTGCTCGTGCTGAAGGTGATGGGCGGCGAGCATCGAGCGGTGGACCTGGAACGGTTGAAGATGCGGGTCGCGTCTCGACCTGATGTGGTGATCATCGACCGTAGCCTGCCTCAGGCCCAGAACGCGGCGTTGACCAAGCGCTCGAACTGCTACGTGTCGTTGCACCGCAGCGAGGGCTTCGGCCTCAGCATGTCAGAGGCGATGGCTCTCGGAAAGCCCGTCATCGCTACGGCCTACTCCGGGAACCTCGACTTCATGGACGAGGAGAACAGCTTCCTGGTCCCCTTCACGCCGACGGAGGTACCGAAGGGATGCGAGCCGTACCCGTCTGGTGCGCGCTGGGCGGATCCGATGACTGGCGAAGCTGCACGGCTGATGAGGCTGGTGTACGAGAACCCGGACCTCGCTGCAGCGAAGGGCCGGCGAGCCCGAGAGAGCATATTGGCAGACCATGGCGTCGAGGTCAGGGCACGCTTCATCAAAGAGCGCCTGGCTGAGATCTGGTCAGCGAGGGAAGGGTCGCCTGCAGTGCTCGCTTCACCGGCGGCGCCTGCTGGCGGTCCTCGTTCGGCCGCGGCGGCAGCCGACCTTGCGCTTGGCGCCCCGGACGTGGGATCCCCTGCCCGCTTCGCGGGCCCCGCCCGGCTGGCACGCCGCGCCGTGCTGCGAGCGCTACGCCATCACGACGCGCATCAGCGGTCGGTGGACACCACGCTGGCCGAGGCTGTGATGGCCAACGAGAAACGTGTGCATCAGACAGAAGAGAGCACCGCCGAGGTGCAAGTCCAGCTCGAACGGGTGAGAGCTCGAATGGGGGAGATGGAGCGCTCGCTCGGCGTCCTCAGCGCGAAGGTTGCGGTGGCCTCCGAGCGCGTTGGCAGGGCGGTTGCACGGAGCGCCGCAGGCCCGGTGGCTGCTCTCTCGTCGCCCGATGGCGGGCGGGCGGCGCCCCAAGCGCCAGACGGTTACTCCCGGTCGTCTTTCACCTGGCCTGAGGAGATAGCCGTTGGCTGGCCTCGGGGGCAGGTGCTGGTGATATCTGCTTTTGGGGAAGATGGCGTCGGCGGGCTCTTTGCCTGCACCGGCGAGCACTTGGAGCGATTGGACCGCTTGCCGACGGCTGGCCTGCACCTCGCGGGTGGCATCGCATCGAGTGCGGGCAACGACAGTGCGGGCAATGACGTTGCGCGCAACCCGGCGCGCTTGCTGCGGCTGCTTCATGCGGCGGACGGCCCCAACGGGACGGCAGAGCTTCTCGTCTACGACACCGATGGGCTTCGTTCGCACCTGCGCCTGGACGAGGTCCACGATCCCCATGACGTAGCAGTTCAGGGTGACGACTACGTCGTAGTGTCGACTTTCGGCAATGAGGTGCTCTGGATCGCTGGCGATGGTCGGGTCATCAGGCGCTGGCGTGCTCCGGGCGAGCCCGACTCCTGGCATCTGAACTCGCTTGCCTTCGGTGACCAGGGTGATCTGCTCATCTCGGCTTTCGGCCAGCACTCACGTCACAGGGAATGGACCGAGACCGCCGGCTCGCGGAGGGGCATACTGTTCTCCCTGGCGTCCAACGAGGCGGTTCTTGGTTCGCTCGAGTCACCTCACACGCCGCGCCTGGTGTCAGATCCCGGGTCGCCAGAGGCCAAGAGCTGGCTCGTGTGCAGCTCGGCTAGAGGTCAGGTGGTCAGCGTGGATCGCGAGAGCCGCAGGGTGACGAGGACGTACGATCTCGACGGCTGGACGCGCGGGCTCGTCGTGGCTGGCAACCGGCTGTTTGTCGGTGTGAGCGCACATCGCCAGGTGCGCGGTTCCGGGGCGGTATCGAGGGTGGTGGCGCTGGATCGCTTGACGGGAGGGCTCGTAGGTGCGATCCCGCTCCCGGCCAGGGAGATCTACGACCTCGTGTTCGTGCCCGAGGAGGTGGTCGATGGGATCAGATCGGCGTCCCGGTCTCGCACGGAGGTCTTGTGGACGAGGAGCAAGGCCACTGGTCGTCGTCCTGGCGCGGTCGTAGCTCGTTACGGCTACCCGGAAGCCGCGGCTGAGGAGCTTCTCTGGAGGGAGGGGCCGCGGGATCTCGGCGTCCTGCAGGCACGCGACTGCAAGATCTCCGTCGTTCTGGAGCGAGCATCGGAGCGGCTGCTCGACCGGATGGCGCCCTCGGCCTTCGAGACACTCGAGGTCAAGATTGCAAATGTAGGCACCGCGATGCTCTCGCCGTTCGGGGATCATCCCGTCCGGCTCTCTTACCGGTGGGAACCGGTGCTCGCGGCAGGCGCCAAGGAGAGCGCCGGGGGCGGAACGGCTGGCGCGGACGAGATCATCGGCACGGGCGGAACGGCTGGCGCGGACGAGAACCAACCGTTGGACATGGTCGCGGTGGACTTGGAGGGTGCTCGGTCGCTGCGAACCACGTTCAGGCGAGAGCTGCTGCCCGGAGACAAGGTCCGGTTGCGTATGCTGGTCCGAGCTCCCGCAGAGCCAGGCCGGTACCGGATCATCATCACAGCGGTTCAGGAAGGCGTGCGATGGTTCGATGCCGTTTCCCGCTCCAACGCATGGTCGGCTATTGTGAAAGTCACCTCGGACGCCGCGTTGTCACGCGCAGGCTCGAGCAACGATCGCGGCATACCGGATGCCAGCGCCTATATTGCCGGGGAAGTTGGTGAAGATGGAAATGGGCGCGGGCGGCGAGTGCCGAGTGTGGGTTCGGTGGAAAACCCTGACTTGGAGGAAGCGCGATCTTGAAGAGGCGATCGATCCGATGAACCCAGCGAGGGCGATGTGACTACTTACCAGCTCAGCCATCTCCGCTTGCTCGAAGCCGAGTCGCTGCACATCCTGCGAGAGGTAGTGTCGGAGCTCGAGCGTCCCGCGCTGCTGTTCTCCGGCGGCAAAGACTCGGCGGTCCTCCTGCGCCTTGCTGAGAAAGCGGTGTGGCCTCAGAAGTTGTACATCCCGCTGCTGCACGTGGACACTGGGCAGAACTTTCCTGAGGTGATCGAGTACCGCGATGCAACGGTCGTCCGCGCGGGTGTGGACATCGTGGTGGCATCGGTGCAGGAGTCGATCAACTCCGGTCGCGTTGCAGATCCGGGGCCGACCGGCTCGCGCAACCGCTTGCAGTCTGTGACGCTTCTCGACGCTGTTGCCCGTCATGGCTTCGATGCCCTCATCGGCGGTGCGCGCAGGGACGAGGAGAAGGCCAGAGCCAAGGAGAGGGTGTTCTCGTTCCGGGACGAGTTCGGCCAGTGGGATCCGCGGAGCCAGCGGCCGGAGCTGTGGAACCTGTACAACACCCGCCACCGTTCCGGCGAGCACTTTCGTGTGTTCCCCCTGTCGAACTGGACGGAGAGGGATGTGTGGGAGTACATATCCGAAGAGGACATACCTGTGCCGAGCATCTACTTTGCTCATCGGCGCGAGGTCTACCGTCGCAGCGACCTGCTGTGGGCTGTCGGGCCCTGGACGCAGCCAGCGGAAGGGGAGGACGTGCTCGAGGCCACTGTTCGGTACCGAACGGTAGGCGACATGACGTGCACTGCGGCCATCGAGTCCTCTGCCACGACGGTTGAGGAGGTTCTCAGCGACTTGACCTCCTCTACGGTCAGCGAGCGTGGAGCCTCGCGCGCCGACGATCGCTTTTCCGAGGCTGCGATGGAGGATCGCAAGCGGGAGGGTTACTTCTAGTGTCCGAGCTACTCCGGTTTGCCACAGCCGGGTCGGTAGACGATGGCAAGTCGACCTTGATCGGTCGGCTCCTGTACGACTCCAAGCAGATCTTCGAGGACCAGCTTCGCTCTGTGGAGGCGGCAAGCGCGGCTCGTGGGGACGAGTACACCGACTTGGCGCTCCTGACTGACGGCCTGCGCGCGGAGCGGGAGCAGGGCATCACGATCGACGTCGCCTATAGGCCGTTCGCGACGAAGAAGAGGCGGTTCGTCATAGCCGACACGCCCGGTCACGTCCAGCATACGAGGAACATGGTCACGGGTATCTCGACGGCCGACCTGGTCGCAGTGTTGATCGATGCTCGTGCGGGAGTTAGCGAGCAGTCGCGGCGCCATGCCACCCTGGCCTCGATCATGCGAGTGTCGCACATGGTGGTCTGTGTCAACAAGATGGATCTCGTCTCGTGGGACGAGGCCGTGTTCGAGGAGGTAAAGGAGGAGTTCATCGAGTTGTCGACCAAGCTCGAAGTGCCGGACATCACGTTCATCCCGATGTCGGCTCTGCTAGGCGACAACGTAACGCAACGATCGCCGAACATGCCCTGGTACGAGGGGCTGCCGTTGCTGAACTACCTTGAAGAGCTGCACATAGCCTCGGACAGGAACCTGATAGATGTGCGCTTTCCCGTACAGCGAGTAGTGCGGCCAGTTACCTCCGAGCACACCGGCTACCGAGGGTACGCCGGCCAGGTCGCCGGCGGCGTGCTGGAGCCTGGCGACGACATCGTCGTGCTCCCCTCGGGCCTCGCGTCCACAATCGCGTCAATCGATTCCTTCGATGGCACGCTCGATGCCGCGTTCCCTCCGATGTCCGTGACGTTGAGGCTTGCAGATGATCTCGACGTCTCGCGTGGAGACATGATCTGCAGGCCTCACAACCAGCCGGCCGCCAGCCAGGACATCCAGGCGATGGTCTGCTGGATGTCGCTGGATGCCATGAGGCCAGGGTCCATGCTGGCGATAAAGCACACCACGCGTACCGTACGTGTTCTGGTCAAGAAGCTTCACTATCGTCTCGATGTGAACAGCCTCCACCGGGATCGCGACGCTGGCGTCCTCGAGTTGAACGACATTGGCAGGGTTGAGCTCCGTACTACCGCCCCGCTGTTCTTCGATGCCTACTCGCGGAACCGGCTTACTGGAAGCTTCGTCCTGATGGATGAGGCGACCAACTCCACCGTTGGGGCCGGCATGATAGTGGATCGGTCTTTGTGAGGTGGAGATGCGTGATCTCGCGACCGAGCTGAGCGGAGCCGGCCCTCTCATTGTTGGACCCGGCGCTACGATATGGTTCACCGGGCTGCCGGCTTCTGGAAAGTCGACTGTCGCTCGCGCTCTCGGTGATTTGCTGGATGCCAGCGGTACGCCGACCTGCTGGCTTGATGGTGACGTCTTGAGGGCGGGATTGTGCTCGGATCTCGACTTCTCGGCTGCCGGCCGGAGGGAGAACGTTCGGCGTGTTGTCGAAGTCGCCCTTATCGTGGCCGGCGCGGGACTGGTCAGCCTGGTCAGCCTGGTCAGCCCATTTGCCGAGGGACGCGCGAAAGCCCGAGCTCGCCATGAGGAGAGGGGTATACCATTTCTCGAGGTTTGGATATCGACGCCGGTCGCTGAGTGTGAGAGGCGTGATCCAAAGGGGCTCTACGCGCGCGCGAGGCGCGGTGATCTGCGCGACATGACGGGGTTGGGCGATCCTTACGAGGTTCCGCTGCATGCTGATGTGGTGATCGACGCATCGAAGACTCCGGCTGTCCGAGCAGCCAGGATGGTTCTCGATGAGCTGATCAGGCGGTGCGGGTTGCCGACCGTGGTAGCGGGTGGTGGTTGAAGCATGACGAAGGTCTGGGAGGCTGCGGGAGCGAGGTTGGGGTGGTCTCCGGCCGGCGTCTGAGATTACGACCTGGCGTGGGCGCGACGTTCGTTCTCCGTAGCCGCAGACTGGTGCTGCGTCCGCTCCAGGCCGA
This sequence comes from Actinomycetes bacterium, assembly GCA_021791755.1. Lineage (GTDB taxonomy): Bacteria > Actinomycetota > Acidimicrobiia > Acidimicrobiales > JAJZXF01 > JAJZXF01. Next base: position 20,121 of record JAJYWA010000023.1, read on the forward strand.
TGACTACGAGTCATGGCGTGACGTCCGATCGCGGTGCAGATCGTGGTTGCTTCCGTGGGAACCGAGGGCGAGCGGTATGGGCTACCCGGAGGAGGACCGGGCTACCTATAACCTCCGTTGTGATGCCCGCGATCGTGAGTGGCAGACCGGGAGCGGGTTCGCCATGGGTATCTTCATGCCGGATGAGCGCCGCCTGATCGGGGAGGTCAGCCTTTCGTCGATCCAGAGGGGCCCCTTTCAGTCCGGGTTCGTCGGGTACTGGATCGACGAGGCCTGTGCTGGCAACGGGTATGCTCCTGAGGCCACGGCAGCCATCCTTGCCTTTGCCTTCGAGCAGATCGGCCTGCATCGTGTGGAGGTGGCGATCGTTCCCAGAAACCGGCCGAGCCGACGGGTTGCTGAGAAGCTGGGCTTGAGGAACGAGGGTGTGGCTGTTAGTTACCTCGAGATAGACGGCCGCTGGGAGGACCACGTTCGGTACGCGATCACCGTGGAGGAGTGGTTGGCAAGAAGGGGTCAGTATGTAGGTGAATGGCTTGGCGGACACTAGCTGACTGCTAACAGCTACCTACCTGGTCAGGTCGCTTTGACTTCGTCGTCTGTGGTCGCGCGGTCCTTGTTGACCACGGTCGGTGAATGGCGAAAGAAGGCTTCGACGTCTGCTTCATAGGTGTAGCTGCGCTTGGTGCTTCCCACCGCTCTTTTGAGCCGGGTTGCACGGGCGAAGCTATCGACGGCGCGAGCCGAGGTGAAATGGTGCTCAAAGCCCGCGTTCTCGATCCTGGTCGTGTCCACCCCGCGTCCGAAGCGCAGCAGGCACTCCAGCTCGGGTGGGAAGTCGATGAGGCCGGCCTTGACGAGCGGCTTGGCTGCGAGGCGGGTTCCCAGGGGTGGTAGTGGAAGGAGCTTCGCACCGACTGTGGCTGCCACCTCGCTCCACGGCAGCCTCCCGCGACCTGCAACATTGAATATCCCGGGACGCTGGTGCATCGTGACCAGCTCCAGGCAGCGCACCACATCGGACTCCTGGATGAACTGAAGCAGCGGATCGAACCCTAGGATCGAAGGAGCGAACGCGCGCGCGAGGCTTCTAGTGATCGGAGTGGAGATCTCCTCCCCGAGGACATTTGCGAACCTGAGAAGGGTGACCACGGTTGACGGATTGTCGTCTGCGAAGTCTCTGAGCAGCGCTTCGACATCCCGCAGCGATCTTTCGATCCTGGTCTTCGGTCTCGTGGTCGCGTCCATCTCCTCGGTGAAGAAAGCCGGGTCTCTGGACGAGCAGCCGTAGACCATCGTCGAAGACTTGACGATCACCTGTCGTACGGGTGTGTTAGCCGAACCAGCAGCTGCGAGCAGGTTCATAGTGCCGATCACGTTCAGCTCGTGCAGGCTTCGCGAGTTGGTGGAGGTGGAGTCCACGATCAGGAAGGTGTGCACGATCGTGTCGACTCGCGCCGCCCGCACGATCCGGGAAAGGCTCGAGTATGCCTGGTCGGTTCGCACGTACTCGGTCCTTTCAAGGGCAACGGAGGGGCTGCCAGTTCCCAAACCGAGCACGACTTCGACCTCTGGCTTCGCCTCGAGCGCCTGAGCCACCCTGCCTCCCCAGAAGGTGTCCAGGCCCGTTACGAGTATCCTACGCTTCGCGGCGGGGTTCATCGTTTTCGAGCCTCACGCGGGTACCTGCCTGCTGGTTGTGATGGTCAACCCAGCCATATCGAATGCCGGCTCCGAAGCATGTCGTAGAGGGCCTCCTGGATCTCGGTTCGGATGCGCTCTGATTCGTCCATGATCCTGCTCTTCGAGTAGCGCTCTTGTGCTGGGGCGACGTCGAAGGTCACCGGATCAAGGACGCGGAGCTTGAACTTGGCCGGGAGGTAAAGGGTGGTGCCCAACACCGGCCCGAACAAGAGATGGTTCAGCGTGATCGGAAAGTAGGGCAAACCGAGCACGCTAGCTATCTTGGGCAGCCTGAAGAGGATCGGCATGGCCTCCTCGGCGCCGACGACAGCAATGGGAACGACTGGGACGCCAGCGCGCATCGCGATCTCCACGAACCCGCCGCGGCCAAAGCGTCGCAGCTTGTAGCGATTGGCGTAAGTCTTGCTCGGGCCCTTTGTGCCCTCTGGGAACACGAGCACGAGCTGACCCTGGTCGCGCAGAAGTCTCAGCGCGTTGTCGGGGTGAGCGGTTACGCCGCCGAGGCGAGCCCAGAGAGTCCCCCCGACGGGTAATTCCTTGAAGAAGTAGTCCGCGAGCCCGTACACAGGCCGTCCGAGCTCCTCTTCGATGCCGTGGATGATCATGGGCGCGTCGGGTGGGATAGCGCCTGCATGGTTCGCGACGAGTAGCGCTCCACCCGAGGCCGGAATCTTCTCCAAGCCTTCCCATTCGACGCGGAACCAGTGTCGGTATACCGGATTGGACAGACGCCGGACTATCGAGCGCATGTGCTCGGAGCGCCCCCACTCGTCGACGTCGGATATACGCGGATCGCATTGGGTGGTTGTCGCAGACGGCGTACGGAGAGGCACCAAGGCCGCTTTCCTACTTGCCGTCGCAGAGTGCCCGCCGGTTGTCACGTCTGCAATGCTATCGCCGCTACCGGTCGGGCGTTCTCCGGAGCGCTATCGCAAGGTTCCAGGTTGCCAGCTCTCTCAGGATTGGGACCGAGACGATCCAGCGTGCCCAGCGAGGGTAGTAGCGCGGGAACACCTCGATCACCTGGACATTGCCGGCGGCGCTCTGGGCGCGTGCCCACGCAAGCACCTCTGAGACGTGAAGCTGGAACAGCGAGGAGCCGTAGAGGTTCTTCGGAGGTCTATCATTGCGGCGTTCGAAGCGTCGGGCGGCTCGTTCCCCGCCGAGATAATGCCATGGGGAAGTCTCGTGGCCACCCCATGGCGAGTACCAGTTTGTGAAGGTCACGAAGACGAGCCCGCCTGGACGCGCGACGCGCACCAACTCATCGAGCATGCGAAGCGGCTCGGGTGTGTGCTCGAGCACGTTCGAGGAGCAGCTCACGTCAAATGCCGCGTCAGCGAACGGCATCCGACAGCCATCGCCAATGATCCCGTAGCCGAGGCGCCTTCCCTGTTCGAGGAGCTCTTCTGGCTCGTTCTCTATGAAGGTCGCGAGCGCTCCTGCTTCGCGCATCGCCATAGCAAGGTGACCGGGGCCGCCGCCGACATCAAGGGCCAGGCTGTTGGACAGGCTGCAGTACCTGCTCATCTGTGCGACGGTGTCGCGGGCCAGGAGCTTGTAGAAGTGCTCCGGGTCTGTCTGCTCTTTGCGGAAAGCTTTGAACAGCTTGATTGAACGCGCCAGGGTTGCCGGTTCCCGGCTCGCGGGTCTCCCGGTCCCGGCGTGGTCGGAGCTCATCGAGCTTTGGGTACCGGGTCCACTTGGCCCACGCGGCCCGTTCGATCCGGCTGTCCAGTGCGGTTCGACAGGCGCTCTGGGTCACGGGCGCCCGGGTCAGGTGCAGCCGGAGTGGGAACGCAAGTAAGCAGAGTAGTCAGAGTAGGTGCATCTTAGCTGATCATGGTCGGCCTGCTCCGACCAGACCGCTGTACCAGATTGGCGAGAACATAACAGCCGTGCCCGTATGGGCGGCTTGGATGATGGTGGACGAGCCGTAGGGCCCAGAACCTACGTACATGGTCACGTGGTCGATCCCGTTGCCGCCGAAGTCATAGAAGAGCAGATCTCCTGGTTGCAGGGATGAGAGCGAGACATGAGTTGTCTCTGTGTACTGCGTGGCTGCAAAGTGCGCGAGCTGGACACCGGCCTGCGCCCATGCCCACATGGTAAGCCCGGAGCAGTCGAAGCCGACGCCGGGGGTGGCTCCTCCCCAGACGTAGGGTACGCCGAGTTGAGACTCCGCTGCCCTGACTGCAATCGCTCCGGCGCTGGATCCAGGCACGGCTGGCGGAGGCGGGGACGGTGTGGTGGGACTGGTCGCTATCGGCTCAGATCCGATCGTCGTAGCCAGGAGAGAGCTCTGTGCCGCGACCTCGTCTGCGGCCCGCCGCTGTGCCGCGCTGGCTGCCTGCTGAGCCTCCAGCGTGGCGGCTCGTGCTTGCGCTGCAGCTTGAAGTGCGATCTCTGTTGCCAGGCGTCCTTTTACGCTGGCGAGTGTTGCCTGCTCCGTGGCGCTGGCGGCAGTTGCGGCGTTCCTGGCCGAGCGAAGCTGGCTGACGGTAGCTGTCTCGCTGCGCTGGGTGGATCTCAGGTGAGCCCGAAGGGTGTCAAGTTGACCCCTGGCGGACCGCAGGCGAGACAGATCGGCCGAGGTACTGCCGAGAATGACCCCCATGTACTGCGATCGAATGCCTATCTGGCTTGCGCTCGCATCGAAGAGCAGGTTGAGTTGTGACGCCGGGGCATCCTCGGTGAACTGGTCTATTGCGTCACGTCTCAGGCGGGATCTTTCGGCTGCGACCTCGAACTTGGTGAGTGTGATCTCTCCAGCGATCTGCGAGAGCTTCCTGTTGGTGCTGGCGAGAACGGACGATGCCTCGTCGAACTGCTCGTTAAGGGTAGTCAGCTGCTCGCTTTGGATGAGCATCTGGTGCTCCAGGGCTGCGACTTGGCTCGCGGTAGTGGTGATGGAGGCTGGGTTCGCGGCGCTAGGAGATGCCGATACCTGAGTTGTGGGTAGGACTGCGATAGCGGATGCCGTGGCGGTAACCAGCAGGAGCGTGCCCCTCGAGATCGCCTTGCCTAAGCCATACGAGGCCGAGCGCGTCCGATCCCTGCCACGATGGCCGGCCATTGCCGTACCTATGCGGGCACAGCCGTCTACCGGGGCCGCATCATCTGCTTGCGAGAGCGCTTCTCGCCAGAGCGCCACGATGTGTCCCATCATTATTCATTCTAGCACCATGGCAAACAATCGAAACTCTGAGAACTTCTCACAACAACGTCATCATCAGCCTCAAGAGACCTTGCGGCAACGATCTGTGGCGCCAGTGGTCGGCGGGTCGCCGGAGGACGCAGGCGAGGTTTGTGCGATTGCTGTGCCAGGGTTGGCAGAGCTCAGTCGGCTGAAGACATAGGAGCCAAGGACCCGCCAAGCGCTGCCTCCGGTAGTATGCCGATTGAGGTTGGCGCTTGCTGAGCCGGTCCTCGTGCTGCCGGGCAGAACGCAACAGATCGCCAGGTGCTCGCTGCCAGCTACCAGGCGCCAGTACACCAGGTGCTCGCTGACCACGTTGACCGATGTGGTGAGCACGGTTGGTTTAATGGGCGGCCCATGAGGCAATATGGCCATCGGTGTATGGAGGCTTGAGCGTTGACAGCTATTGTTGAAACGGCTCTCGGGAACGTCGAGGGCGTTTACGAGAAAGGGTCGTTCGTTTTTCGAGGGATCCCGTACGCGCGTGCTCCGGTGGGCGAGCTGCGGTGGCGGCCGCCTGTGCCGCCAGAGCCATGGCAGGAGACACTTGCGGCTCGCGACTTTGGTCCGATCGCGCCACAGCTTCCCCCGTCGCCGATCACAGCCGTTCCGGGTGATCCAACCGAGTGGAGCGAGGATTGTCTGACACTCAACATCTGGACCCCTGGCCTGGACTTGTCGCGGAGGCCCGTTCTTGTCTGGATCCATGGAGGCGGATTTGTGTCCGGCTCGGGCGCGAGCATTCTCTACGAAGGCGCCGCTCTTGCCGCAAGAGGCGATCTGGTTGTGGTGACGTTCAACTATCGCTTGGGGACGCTTGGCTTTCTTGCGCATCCACGTCTTCGTGACGATGTCTCGGGACTTGCTGCCAACTGGGGTTTGCTCGACCAGCTTGCAGCACTTCGCTGGGTACGGGAGAACATAGTGGGTTTCGGGGGAGACCCCGGTAACGTCACGGTGTTCGGGGAGTCGGCAGGGGCTATGAGCGCAGGTTGTCTCATGGCGTCTCGGGAGTCGGTCGGGCTGTTCCGGCGTGCGATCCTGCAGTCAGGGCCGCCGCTCGTCGTTGACATGGACGTCGCTGCAGCTACAACGGAGGCCCTGGTGAGACACCTTGGGCTTGATGAAGTCGATCCGGTGGCAATGAGGAAGATACCCGTCGCCGAGATAATTGCTGCACAGGGCCGGATCGAGGAGGCCTCTGGCGGAGCGCTTGGTCTGTCTTACAGCCCGGTTCTCGACGGCGACCTAATTCGTCAAGCTCCGGTGAAGGAGCTGTCGGCAGGAATTGCCGCTGACATCCCGCTCCTGATCGGGACGAATCGCGATGAGGTCAAGCTGTTCGCAGTTGCGGAGCAGTCGGTAAAGGACATGGACGATAAGGCCATGGTGGAGCTCATGTCCCTGACCATCGCGCGGATCCGAGAGCGTCTCAAAGCAGGTGGAACCGGAGGTGGCCCGATTCAACCAGGGATGGAAGAGGGATCTGTGACAGGGCTGAGCACCCGCTGGCAGGACCTGGTTCCCGTGGTGGAGAGCATAGCGATGGCGTACAAGACTATGCGTGGCGCCCGTGGCGAGGGCACAGAGCCCTTCGACATCTGGTCCGCGATCTCAACAGACTGGGTCTTTCGCATGCCGTCGCTTCGCGTTGCTGAGGTGCAGGCGGCTCACCAGCCGTTGACGTTCTCC
>JAJYWA010000143.1 GCA_021791755.1 Actinomycetes bacterium
CATGGGCCAGATCCTCACTGCCCTTGTCCAAGAGGACAAGCACCCCGTTGACTCCCCTCCCACTTTGCATATGGAGATAGCTCCCGACCACGGCGCCCTCCGGATGGACCACCCGCACCAGACGCCCGACATCTATGCGCTCTTTCAGCCTGACAGCCAGGTCGTCCGCGAGCCCCTTGCAACCGGCCCGCGCCTCCTCTACGCCCTCGCTCAGGACCCGCCGGGCCACCTCGTCCAGGAGCGCGCTCAGCTCGGGCGTCTTGGCGACGAAGTCGGTCTCGCACACCACCTCCGCGACGCAAGACACACCCTCTCCGACCACGACCTTCACCGCTCCCTGCGAGCTTGGCTGCGAGCCACGCGACGCGGCGGCAGCCAGCCCACGCTCGCGGAGCCAGAGCCTCGCACCCTCGACGTCGCCGCCAGCGGCTTCGAGAGCCTTCTTCGCATCGAGCATTCCCGCGCCGGTCGAGCGCCTCAGCTCCAGCAGGTCCTTCGTGTCAACCTTGCTCACGCGCCGGGGCTCCCCGTAGCAGGGGCTTCTGCCTGCGCTGGTGCGGGTGCGGCGGGCGCGGGCACGGGCGCTTCGGACACGGGCGCGGGCGCTGGCGCTGGAGCGCTAGCCACCGACCCGGCCACTGGCGCTGGCGCTGGAGCGCTAGGCACCGACCCGGCCACTGGCGCTGGTGCTTGCGCTTGCTCTGGCGCTGGAGCAACGGGCGCAGACGCGGCCGCTGGTGCTTGCGCTGGCGCGACGGGCGCAGGCGTGGCCGCTGGTGTGGCAACGGGCGCAGCCGCTGGCGCTGGCGACAGGTTCGCAGGGGAACCTCCTGGCGCCCGAACAGGCTCTGTAGCATCCCCATCCGACGATGGCTGCCCCGGCGATGCCTGGCTTGCTCCTTGCGTAGCAGCGACACTGGCTTGCGACGCCATGTACCGTCCTTCGATCACGGCCTCAGCCATCACCCGGCACATGATCGTGCTAGCCCTGATCGCGTCGTCGTTGCCAGGGATCGCGAAACTGACGACATCGGGATCACAGTTCGTGTCAACCACTGCCACCACAGGAAGCCCGAGCTTGCGCGCCTCGGTGATGGCAATCTGCTCCTTCTTCGTATCGATCACGAAGATCGCATCCGGAAGCCGTGCCATGTCCCTCATCCCACCGAGGTTGCGCTGGAGCTTCGCCGTCTCGCGCGTCAGCTGCAACGCCTCCTTCTTCGGCATCGCATCGAAGTCGCCAGCCGCTCTCATCGCCTCGAGCTCTTGGAGCTTCTTGACCCGGCTCGACACGGTCGCGAAGTTGGTCAGCATCCCACCAAGCCACCGTTCGTTGACGAACGGCATACCGCAAAGCTTGGCGTAGATCGCAACAGGGTCCTGGCTCTGCTTCTTGGTCCCTACAAACAGCAGCGTGCCACCGCGCGTCACGAGGTCGCGGACGAACGCGTAGGACTCATCAAGGCTCTTCAGCGTCTCCTTCAAGTTGATGACGTGAGTGTTGCTGCGCTCCCCGAGGATGTAGCGCCGCATCTTCGGGTTCCACCTTCGCGTTTGATGGCCGAAGTGGACACCCGCGTCCAGCAACTGCCTCATGGTCACTACAGCCAAGTCATGTCCCTTTCCATCTCACCTTTCCACTCGTGTTCTGTCACAGTCTCGCGTCACGATCTGGTACCAACGTCGTGATGTCGTAGCGCCTACACGCCACTTCGCCCGCGCTGGCTCCACCTTACCTGCCCAATGCTGGGTCCCCCCGCTTCACAACCTTCACCCGCGCCAGCTCGTGCTCCAGCGGACCTTCACGAACGCGGGCACTCAAAGCTCACGTTACCTGCTCGATCTTTTCCTGCGCTCTGACCCTTACCCGCAGCCGCAGGATAGCTTTCGTATGTATCTGGCACACACGACTCTCGCTGACGCCAAGGACCTCTCCAATCTCCGAAAGCGTCAGACCTTCATAGTAGTACAAGGTGAGCACGGTCTTCTCTCGCTCACCAAGATGGCTGATCGCATCGGCAAGGACCCGCTTCGCCTCCTTCACCTCGAACGTGGCGACCGGACCCGGCGACGAGTCGGGCAGCGCGTCCACGAGCGCTCCACCACCGCGTTCACCCTGACGACCAGGTAGGACCTCGTCTAGGGGCACGACACCGACGAAGGAGATCTGCTGCAGCAGGCGGTGGAACTCGGGAACCGACATAGCAAGCTCTCCCGCCACCTCTTCGTCGGACGGAGCGCGCTTCATGACGCCCTCCAGCTTCCCGTAGGCCTGCTCAACCGCACGGATCTTCGTCCTCACGGATCGCGGCACCCAGTCCACTGCGCGCAGCTCATCTACTATCGCCCCCTTGATGCGGGGAATCGCGTACGTCTCGAACCGCACACCCCGAGCAAGATCATACTTTCCGATGGCATCCATCAGGCCGATCATCCCATAGCTCATTAGATCGGACTGGTCCACGTACTGCGGCAACCCGGAGGAGACCCGGCCCACCACGTACTTCACCAACGGCGAGTAGTGAACTATCAACCGGTCGCGCAGCGCGTGGTGACCAGACTCCTTGTACTCCTTCCAGAGCTGCTGGACGGTCTCAACTTCGCAGATAGCCATCGCTTCCCTGTGCTCTACGTTCTCGGACAAATCACGGCGCTCAGGCAGATCACGCTCTCGGATGTGTACCCCGATGAACGGCCACCAGACGCTCCTTGCTCACACGAGTGTAGCCCTGCGTGGTCCGTAAGCTCGAATGTCCAAGAAGCTCTTGCACTACGCGCAGGTCCGCTCCACCGTCCAGCATGTGCGTGGCGAAGGTGTGCCTTAGGGCATGCGGATGCGTCGGCGAGGCCGAACGAGCGTCGATGACACGACGCACGTCCCTCGAGCCCATCCTGTGGCCCCTCTGGTTCAAGAACACTGCGCCGGTGCCGTCCGGCCTGCATACAATCGACGCCATCGACGGCCGTCCCTCGTAGAGCCACCTGCTCAGTGCGCTTGTGCACCTCTCGTTCATCGGGACCCGCCTCTCCTTCCCACCCTTTCCGACCACCGTGACCGTCATCGCATCCATGTCCAGGTCCTCGGGCGAGAGCCCGCACAGCTCCGCGACACGTAGGCCACTGCCGTAGAGGAGCTCCACGATCGCATCATCCCGGCGCAACAGCGCCTCGCGAAGCACGTCCGCGCGCACCCGCCCAGGGCTCCGTTCCCCACTGGCGACTGTGCGGGGTACTAGGACCTCGCTGCTCGCAACTGACCGGCTCTCGGCGGCGTCCTCGCGCAGGAGGTGCCGCACCTCGGCCTGGGTGAGGACGCGCGGCAGCCTGGCCTCGCCCATCGGAGCAGACAAACGCCTTGCGGGATCCGAAGGCATCACCTCGTTCTCGCGCAGCCAGTTGAAGTAGTGCCTGATCGATGCGGCCTTGCGAGCGATCGTCCGAGGCGCATAGCGGCGTGTCCTCAGGTATGAGAGGTACCGGCGCAGCATCACTCGGTCCACCCCGCGCGGGCTCGTGACGCCTGACCGTTCAGCCCAGCTTGCAAATGCAGCGACATCATCAGAGTACGCGCGTACCGTGGCCGGCGAGAAAAGTGCGAGCGATCTGCGAAACGCTTCCAGCTGCCAGTCCATGCCGCAACGCTACCCGAGCCTTGCACGCCTGTGGCGGATTACCCGACCTGGCGCCTCGTCCTCCGAGCGGCGCGCCTCCTCGCAAAGCGCCTATAGCGATCCGGACGGCTTCTTCTCCTCCAGGCATCGAACGACATCATGCGCCTGTGCCCGCCCTCGCCAAGCTGTATTTCACCTCAGAGCAGGCTGTCGCAAAATGGCCTGAGAATGGCTGTTCTGAGTGCAAAGTCCCAGGCCGGTGAGTGCTCCGAGCGTATTTTGCGACAGCCTGAGAGACCAGGCATTTCACAGTGTCAACAAGAAATCGCTTGACATTGCCGGCCGACGGGTTCATGATGCAACCAAGGAGTCCACGAGTCCGGCTCGGTCGAGCACCTGGTCGTGGACAGGGTGAGCATTGCGGGGAGCGGCAATGGGTTTTGCTTCAAGGGAAAGCAAGCGGCATGGAGGAGCAGCGGCGCAGAACGCCCGCCGTAGGTGTGGGCATTCTGCGGATCGGGCGATGACGCGCATCGAGGTACGCATCGAATCCCTTGCCATGCTCACCGTAGCAGCAGTGGTGCTCTCCTCCTGTACGAGCCAGCTGGCTTCGTCACACACACACACACACCGCTAGCCTTCCCACCACCTCTCCGGCATCTCATCTAGGGCCTCAGCCGGTACCACAGAGGACGCCACAGGCGCTCAGCCCCTCCGAGCCGGCTCCCTCCTTTGGTCTCATCACCGCTGTGTCGTGTGGGACACGATCGAAGTGCGCTGCGGTCGGCATGACCACGAGAGCTATAGGTCTCGCCTACGCAAGCTCTACCTCGGGGGCATCCTGGCACAGGGTCCAGCTCGGACAATCGGTCGCCGAGCTCGAAGCGGTGAGCTGCGAGCGCTCCGGCGTATGCGTAGCGACAGGTGCAGGAGCCATCCTTTCCTCCGATGACTTCGGCGCGAGCTGGCATGCAGATCCTGATCCACTCAGAGGTGCGCTCTTTTCGGCCGTGAGCTGTGCAGAGGCGCCGGCATGTGTGATCTCTGGCATCTCGGCAAGTGCCTTCGGGGCTCCACAGGGAGTCATCGCTATCTCCACCGACGCAGGCAGCCTCTGGCGAGCAGAGCCCCTTTCTGCCGCGACGCCTCCGCTCGACGCGCTGAGCTGTGCCCCGGGCGGGTTATGCGTCACAGCAGGAGAAGGCGTCATGGTCTCTGTCGACGCAGGCGCCAACTGGAGCCCGAGGTTCGTCTCAGGAGGCATCTCCTCTGAGATCGACGCAGTCGGATGCGAGTCCAAGGGCATATGCATCGGTGTGGACGCCGGGCCTGCTCGGAGTGCAGCTGGGTCCTCCTACCTCGTCTCGACGGACTCGGCTCAGAGCTTTCACTGGGTGAACGGTCCTCGTGGACTTCTCTGGTGGCGAGCGATCACCTGCGCACTCCAGAGCTACTGCGTAGCAGTCGCAGTAGGCCAAAAGGGACCGCTCGTCGTAGAGCTTGGCACTTCGGGGCCTCGGGCATCTGCTGGGCTGCCAAGGGCCCCCGGGCTCTTAGTCGATGCGATCTGGTGCTCTCAAGCATCTTCTGCGTGCATCGTAGCTGGAGGATCCAAGTCCTCTGGTCCCCTGTT
>JAJYWA010000024.1 GCA_021791755.1 Actinomycetes bacterium
CTCAGCATGTGAGAGCACAGAGGCCATGTCCGAGCCGTGACATCCAGCATTCATCGTTACGGCTCCGCCAACGGAGCCGGGAATTCCGACACCCCACTGGAGACCGGAGAGGCCAGCTGCAGCCGTCCGCCTTGCCAGCTGAGGCATCGGCAAGCCAGCGCCAGCAACTACGCGTTCACCTACGACGTCTAGGCATGCCAGGCCTGCCCCTATTGACAGCACCAGCCCCGGAAAACCACCATCCGATACCAGCATGTTCGATCCCCTTCCGAGAACCAGAACAGGGATGGGCTCACCCTTGATCGCGGCGGCCACCATCTCGAGATCGCTTACACGACCAATTTCGACGAATATCGACGCTGCTCCTCCCACACGGTACGTCGTAAGCTCCCCAATCGGCCGATCACGCTGGACCCGGTCAGCTCCCATCAGCTTCTCGATGGATAGAGCCGCACGATCGAGAGCAGTCTGCTCGCGTCGCCGATCGCCAGGTCTGTTCACCTCTTGGCAAGCCCCTCAAGCAGGTCGTCTGGAAGCTGTGTCAGGTCGCCAGCACCCAGTGTCAAACACAGATCTCCAGCTACGAGCAGCGATCCGAGAAACGACACGAGCTCTTCGCGCGTGGCCGCGTACACCACGTCAGCTGATCTTCTGTGCTCGGACGCTGCGTCCGCGACCAACTTGCCCGACACCCCAGGGATCGGAGCCTCGCCCGCGGGGTGAACATCGGTCACCACCAGGACGTCAGCCTCCGCTAGCGCGACCCCCAACTCTCTCCACAGCTCCGCAGTCCGGGTGTACCTGTGTGGTTGAAAGACGCAGACCACCCGCGTTGCGTCGGCGAGGTTTGCTGTGGCGATCGCCGCTTCGACCTCTGAGGGAAGATGCGCATAGTCGTCGACGAAGCTGATGCCATGGATCGAGCCTCGAAACTCGAACCGTCGCGCCACGCCCGCAAACCGCGCCAGAGCGCGACATGCCTGATCCGGATCGACGCCCATCTCGAGGCCGGTAGCGAGCGCTCCGGCCGCGTTGCGGGCGTTGTGGACGCCGGGAACCGGCAGCGAGACGTGTGCGACCTCCACTCCTCCATGGCGCATTCCAAAGCTCGTGCTCGACCGCCTGAGGTCCAAGTCGCTCATGACATAGTCCGCGGATTCAGTCGTTCCATAGCTCACCACACCCGCGCGCCGACCCAGATCGGACGCTACCGGGTCGTCGGCACACACCACCTTCAGGGCGTGTGATGCCACGAGAAACTCGGCGAACGCATCTCTCAGAGCGTCGAACGATCCCCAGTAGCTGAGATGATCCGCCTCGACGCTCGTCACCAGCGCTACGTCGTGCTCTAGGCGAAGGAACGTGCCATCGCTCTCGTCCGCCTCCAACACCAGCCACTCCCCCGCGTCCCAGACCGCACCTGTACCCACCTCGTTGAGCTCGCCTCCAATCATGAACGAAGGCGACCAACCGGCCTCGATGAGGACAAGAGCAAGCATCGAGGACGTCGTGGTCTTACCGTGTGTCCCTGCCACGGCCGCGGTCCGCTTAGTCTCGGCTATCGCCGAGAGGACATCGGCCCGGGAGAACACCGGTATTCCCAAGCGCCGGGCCTCGGCCACCTCTGGGTTCTGGGCCGGAATCGCGGTCGACACGGCCAGCGCATCCGCACCCGTTACATTACTGGCCGCGTGACCCAGATCCACGCGTACACCTGCAGCCCTGAGGAGATGCATGACACGAGCTTCCTTCAAGTCACTCCCACTTACGCTATGACCCATGCTCGCCGCCACCAACGCAATTGCGGACATCCCAGCCCCGCCGACCCCCACCACATGCAGGCGCATCGGACGAGAGAGATCTATCCTCGCGCCTCCAGCTTCCAGCGGGCTCGGTCTAGGCGTGTCGTTCACTGGCCAGCTTCCACGCACTTGTTCGTCGCGTGCGCTAGAGCGAGATCCGCTACACGCATGCTCGCGTCCGGGACCCCCAGGCGCCGTGCGGCTTCCGACATGGCGACCAGTCGATCGGGCGCCGACAGGAGGCTCATGACCGCCGACGTCAAGCTCTTGCCGTTGAGATCAGCGTCACGCAGACATACAGCCGCCCCCACATTGGACAGCACCATCGCATTGGCTGTCTGATGGTCCCTCGGCGCTCGCGGAAGAGGAACAAGGATGCTGGGAACGCCGATCACCGACAGCTCAGCCACCGTTCCCGCACCTGCGCGGCATATTGCCAAGTCGCTCACCGAGAGCGTGTCAGGGAGCCGATCCTCGTACTCGACGGCGATGTAACTCACGTTCTCGCCGGCGCCTCCAGCGTCGGCATACCGGGGCCAGTCCCTGCTGCCGACCACATGATGGACAACAAGCCGCGGACGCCGGCCCCAGTCGCGTACCATCTCCGCCACGGCCGAGTTTATGCTTGCCGCTCCGAGCGATCCACCAAAGGCAACGACGAGCGGCAGGAGCGTCTCGGTGGCGCCACCCTGCTGGCCGCGCCCTTCGCTCCCATCCCCACAGCACGTCGACCACCGCGGTCGCCGCTGTCGTTCATCGCGGGCCTGCACAACCGCGTCCCGGACAGGAGCACCCGTAAGAGAGGCTCTCGGTATCCTCGTGCTCTCGAACGCAACCGCGCACGCTTTGGCAAAACGCCCGAGAAGCCGGCTTGTCGCTCCGGGCAGCACATCCGTCGTGACGACAATGAGCGGCACTCTGAGAAGGGCTGCCGACAGCCCATACGGCAGGCTCGCATAGCCTCCGAGAGCGATGACCACCCACGGCCGGCGCCGGATCATCGACCGCAGGGACGCCACAGTCGCGAAGAGAAGACCGCCTATCGCGGCGACATTGGCGAGGGCTACGCTTCGCCGCACACCACGCCCGCCAAGTAGCGTGAACGAGAACCCAGCCTCCTCCGCCAGCCCGCCTTCGATCCCCCTCCGCGAGCCCACGTACTCGATCGACGTAGCAGGCACCCCTCGGTCGACCAGAGAGCGTGCCACGGCCAATGCGGGTAGCGCATGTCCCGCTGTCCCCCCACCCGTCACCACCACGTACGGCTCACGAGGCTTCACTGCGCCACCTCTCCCGGACTCGGGGCCTGCTCTGCCCGACCGACGCACCTCACCGCCCCCAGCCTGGTGATGTGGGCAACACGCGAGCGCCGTCCGCCGGAACACCTCTCGGCCGTGGAATCCTCTCGCGAGAACCGAGTGAGGCTACGTTCACGACCAACCCTACGGCCACCATCAAGACGATGAGCGAGGTGCCGCCGTAGGAGAAGAACGGCAGGGGAACCCCCGTGATTGGCAAGAACCCGCAGACAGCGCCGATGTTGACGAAGGCCTGCACGATAATCCACCATGTAATGCCGCCCGCGAGCAACGAGCCGAAACGGTCCGGGGCTCGCTGGGCAGCTCTCATCCCGAACCAGGCCAGAGCCCCAAATCCCACGATGACCACCATGCACCCGATGAAGCCTGCCTGCTGGCCGATGATCGCGAAGATGAAGTCCGTGTGCGCGTTCGGGATCGCCCACCTTCCCCAGCCTGTACCGAGACCCGTGCCTGACACGCCACCCGACGCGAGGGACGCAATCGACTGGCCGAGCTGCGACGGGTGCGCAGCTGAGGCGAGCCGAACCAGTGAGGACGAGTGTGACGAGAACAAGCTGGACGCGAGCAGCCGATTTCGCTGGTACGAGAAGCTCATCGCACTTCCTAAGAGGACAGCCACAAGGAAGCCGGCCGCCCCACAGAGCCATCTGAACGTCGCACCCCCGAGGAAGAGCATCCCGCCAGCGATCGCGAGAAGCAAAGCGGAGGTGCCGAGATCTGGCTCGGCGAGCACCAGCGCTACCGCGAGCAGCACCACGAAAAGGTAGCGCGCGTACTTCGAGCTGTAGCGCGCAGACACGACCACCCGCCTCAGCGTCCCTCGCATGTCGATTGCCGCCGCCGCGGCTAGGACATCCTCCCGGGACGACGCGGAGCGCGCTCCGAATGGTCCCGTCGTGCGCGGGGTAAGCTGGGTGTGGGCAACCGCAAGAGCGAGGGCACGCTTGCGTCTGGCGACCAGGCCCTGCTCATCTCTCGACAGCATGCTGGCTCCGCAGATTACCGCCGCAAGCTTCATGAGCTCGGACGGCTGCAGGAGCAGGCCAGAGATCGGCACCGTGATCCATCTTCTCGAACCGCCGCCGGCGAGGCCGATCGCAAGCACAACGAGCAGGAGTGCGATGGTAAGCATCGGAAGGACGCGACGAAGACGGTACGCGACCTTCCTGTAGTCCACGATCGCGACGAACCACATGAGCAACGAACCCACGCCCAGCCACAGCAGCTGGTGCTCGAAGGACGACCACTGCGAGTACTTCAGAGCGCCCTTTAGCGGCGTGCCGACATACGGCACGGACGACGCCGCGAGGATCATCAGCAGCCCGAAGACGTTCATAGCCGCAACGTCGGCCACTATCCATAGAGGCAACCCTCGCCAGCTCTGAGATCCCCCAGGCGGCATCCAGCCTTGCAGCTTCTTCATCAACCACCGGCGCATCAGCGGGTCCCCCGCCCCCGGCTATCGCCGCAAGAGACCACACGGGGTGTCTCGGAGGCCCCGCGCGCCCCGATCGCATTGACCAGGCGCTTGAAGTCGTCCCCTCGGTCTGCGTACGACCGGTACCAGTCGAACGAGGCGCATCCAGGCGACAGCAGGACCGTATCGCCGGGATGCGCCATTGCTGACGCCGCGGCGACCGCAGCAGACATCGACTGAGCGATCGTCACCGGCGAAGAGGCGCCAAGCGCCTCTTCGATCTCGGCTGCGGCCTCTCCTATCGCCACGACACCGCGGAGGCGCTCCGAACCCCGTTGGAGAGCCGCCATGCTGAGGCCCTTGTTCCGCCCTCCTGCGATGAGAACGACTGAGTAAAAGTCGTCCAGCGCGGCGAGCACGGCAGCCGGTGTCGTCGCCTTGGAGTCGTCAACGTAGCGTACTCCGTCAATCTCGCGCACCAGCTCCACTCGATGCTCCAAGCCGTCGAAGCTCTCCAGCGCCTCACGGCACCCATCGATGCTCGCTCCGGCTTCGAGCGACGCAGCACAGGCTGCAAGCGCGTTCGACAACTCGAAGGCCATGTCACGACGAATACGAGTCCTCTCGACGATCAGCGTCCCATCAGGAGACATCAGACCATCCGATGACAGGTGGTAGTCACCGCTGCGAAGGCCGAAGGTCACAAGACGTCCGCGAGCGCTCCGCGCCCTCTCGATCACCACGGGGTCCTCTTGATTTGCAATCGCGACATCAGACGGACCCTGACTACGCCAGATACGCGCCTTCGCGCCCACGTAGTGCTCGAGGTCAGGGTGCCAATCCAGGTGATCTTCCGCAAGGTTCAGCCACACGCCGACCTTTGGCCTGAAGCTCGATGTCAACGCCAGCTGGAACGAGGACACCTCCGCGACTATCACGCCGGAGACTGCCTTCGCTACAACATCCGTCAGCGGCGTGCCGATGTTCCCTCCGAGCGCAGCCTCGACACCAGAGCACGCGAGCATCCGTGCGACGAGGGTTGCAACGGTCGTCTTTCCGTTGGTCCCCGTTATCGCCACGATCGGCGCCTTTGCTCTTCTCCAGGCTAGCTCCACCTCACCCACAGGCCGTGGGCCGCCTGAGATCGAAAACACCCTGTGGTGCGGCGGAACCCCTGGGGAAACGACCACCTCCTGCGCGCCGCGCACCAGCTCTGCGAGCCGCTGCAGGCTGGGGTGCTTGACCAGCGCCACACCCATCGCGGCCGCATCCCCGGGAGCCGGCTCGCCCGGCCCGTCGTCGACTACGGTGACCTCATACCCCTCCTCGCGCAACCTCCTCGCCGCTGCTGCGCCGCTGGCCCCGAAGCCCACAACCAGCGCCACACCTTTCGCCGAAGACATCATCTCTGCGGCGCCACAGCGAGATAGTCCGCATAGAACACCGCAAGGCCGAGCACCGTGAACAGTCCCGCCAGGATCCAGAACCGGACGATGACGGTCGTCTCCGGCCAGCCAGCCAGCTCGAAGTGGTGATGCAGCGGCGCCATCCTGAAGACCCGTTTCCCGAATGCCCTGAAGCTAACCACCTGTATGATCACCGACAGCGTCACCAGCACGAACAGCCCGCCAAGTATCGGCAGCAGGAGCTGCAGGTTCATCTCCAAGCAAAGAGCCGCCAGCCCCGTCCCGATCGCGAGCGACCCAGTATCGCCCATGAACACCTTTGCGGGGGCGGCGTTCCACCAGAGAAACCCCACACAAGCGCCGGCCAACGCCATCGCGCATATCGCGAGATCGAGCGACGCGCCTACCCGGTAGATCGAGAAGTGGCGAAACTGCCAGTACCCGATGAGAGCGAGACACGAGAAGGCAAGGGCGGCAGAACCTGTCGCCAGCCCGTCCAGCCCGTCTGTAAGATTGACCGCGTTCGCTGTTCCGGCGATCGTCACCATCGCGAAGAGCGCCCAGCCGACGACCCCCAGATCGATGCCCGTCGAGCTCCAGCGAGTAAACGACAGGTACGTGCTCACGCCCGTCCAGTTCAACGCTAGAACCACGAAGGCCACCGACACCGCCAGCTGACCACCGAACTTCGCCCGCTTGTTCAGCCCGAGGCTCCTGCGCTGGCGGATCTTGATCCAGTCGTCCGCCAGACCTACGACACCGGCCGCCGTAACTGCGGCCATCACCAGCAGGCCGGAGTGCGTGAAGCTCACACCGGTCGCGACATGGGCGAACCCATAGCCCGAGAGGATCGCAAGGACCATCGTCGTACCGCCCATCGTCGGCGTCCCTGCTTTCTGCGCATGAGCCCGCGGGGCATCCTCGCTGATCTGCTGACCGATGCGCCGCTTCGCCAGCCAGTTGATGAGCACCGGCGTTGTCGTAGCCGCCACCAGCATCGCGACGCCGCCCGCGACCATCACAGCGATCATCCGCGACCATCCCTGCCTCGCCGGAGAAGCTCGCGCACCACCGCCACGTCGTCGAACGGCAGCGATCGCCCCGCAATGTCCTGGGCGTTCTCATGCCCCCTGCCGGCCACCAGCACCATGTCGCCGGGCAACGCGATCGAGAGCGCCCGATCGATCGCCAGCTCACGGTCGGGCTCGACTATCAGCTCGCTCCGCCCGATCACCCCCCCGACGATGTCGGTGATGATCGCCATCGGGTCCTCGAAGCGGGG
This sequence comes from Actinomycetes bacterium, assembly GCA_021791755.1. GTDB lineage: Bacteria > Actinomycetota > Acidimicrobiia > Acidimicrobiales > JAJZXF01 > JAJZXF01. The sequence continues at coordinate 7,230 of JAJYWA010000024.1, forward strand.
GTTGTCCGAGGTCAGCACCACCACGTCGGCCAACATTGACGCGGCCTCTCCCATAGGCCCTCGCTTTGACCTGTCACGATCGCCGCCGCAGCCGAAGACAATGATGAGCCTGCCGGACGACAGATCGCGGGCGGTCTCGCCAGCGCGCTGGAGACCGGCCGGCGTGTGAGCATAGTCGACCACCACAGAGAAAGGCTGGCCCTCGTCAACCTCCTGGAACCGCCCGGGCACCGGCTGCGCAGTACGAAGTCCAGCGGCGATCACCTCATCCGGAACCCCAATGGCGCTGGCCGTCGTGGCTGCCGCAAGCGCGTTCTCGACGTTGAACGACCCAGGCATTGCCAACCGCATTTCGACACCACGCCAGCAGAAGCGCGAACCCGTGGCACGAAGGCGCGTGCGGCTTGCATCTTCGAGCGCGTAAGAGACCATAGGGATAGCGCCAAGCGCGATCAGACGCCTCCCCCATGGGTCACCACGGTTCACCACACCGAGGTTCGCGATGCCCGGCGCAAAGAGCGCTGCCTTCGCCTGGAAATAGGCATCCATCGTCTTGTGATAGTCAAGGTGCTCGTGGCTCAGGTTCGTGAAGACTGCCGCAGCAAACACCAGACCTTGCACCCGCTCTTGGACCAGGGCGTGCGACGAGACCTCCATCGCGACCGCCACCCGTCCCTTGGCCACCTCGCCAGCCAGGGCCTTCTGCACGACGTCGGACTCCGGCGTCGTTCGCGCTCCGCCGATGGTGCCCAATACCGCCGTCGGCCAACCATGCTGCTCGAATATCGACTTCAGAAGATACGTCACCGTTGTCTTGCCATTGGTTCCGGTCACACCGACGATGCGAAGCTTCTCTGCCGGCATTCCGTAGTACGCCGCTGCCAATGCAGCCATCGCGGCGCGGGCGCGGCCCGCCTTCACCAACACCTCTGGAACGCCCAGCTCGAGATGACGTTCGCAGACCAAAGCGGCCGCCCCTCGCTCGACGGCCTCCTTGGCGTGCAAATGCCCATCCGACCGCTCGCCCTTCAGACAGAAGAAGAGCGATCCCGCGAGCGCCTCGCGGCTGTCATGGCACAGAGACGTGATCACTGTACCATCCTTGACCGACCCGCGGCCGCGCTGTGCTGTGCTGACACCTTCGGGATCGGCGCCGGTGCCGCCGCGTACCTCGGGGGCCGGTAGCCCGCACTGTGAGACAGCTCGATCGAGGAGGTCATCAAGTCGCACCTTGCGATCCCACCCGTCTATCCTCCTGCAGCTGTAAGGCCTGGAGGGATGTCTTGGACCACCCGTATACGTCGCGGCGGAGACCCCGCCCCCGAGGGCGCGATCCGGAACAGATGGAGGGCATACTGCATGATGTTCGAGAACACAGGCGCCGACACCGCGCCGCCGTAGATATCGTTAGGTCGGTTCAGCACCACGATAGCGGTCAGCGCGGGCCTTCCCGCCGGGGCAAACCCCGCGAAGGTGGCCATGAACGCTCCAGGCTGGTACCCGTGCGAGCCATGAAGGGGGATCTGCGCGGTGCCCGTCTTGCCTGCGACCTGGTAGCCAGGGACGACAGCGTGAACGCCGGTTCCATACTGGACGACCTTTTCCAACATCCCGGTGAGCTCCTCGGCGGTCGAAGCGGAGATGATCCTCCTCGCTGGCGCCAGCTTCACAGGATAGACCCTCCCGTTGGGGCCAACGGTAGCACGCACGAGCCGCGGTGGAACAAAGACGCCCCCGTTCGCGACGGCGTTCATCGCCGCCAGCATCTGCACGGGTGTAACCGCGTCATCCTGGCCTATGGGAGTCGAGCCGATAGCAGTCGGCGACCACCTGTTCGGGTTGACGAGGAGGCCCGGAGACTCACCCGGGAAGCCGATGCCCGTGTACTGGCCAAAGCCAAATGCATTGATGTACCTGCTGATCAAGGTCTTGCCGGTGAGTTGCGCTATATGGATCGTTCCCACGTTCGAGGAAACCGCAATGATGTGGGTAGCTGTCATCGGCTGAGTTGGATGCACCTCAGCATCGTGGAAGAGCGAGCCATCTATGACGACGTGGTCCGGAACGATAAAGGTGCTCTGCGGGGTGATGATGTGGTTCTGGAGAGCGGCCGAGAAGGTGACGATCTTGAAGACAGAGCCCGGCTCGTACACCGCCGTGAGGCCCAGGTTCGAAGGCGCCTCGACAACCGTGCCATCCGGTGATCTCGCCAGGTTCGCCAGAGCGAGTATCGCTCCCGTCCGCGTGTCCATGATGGCCGCCGTTCCACTCACCGCCCCCGAGCTGGCCAGCTCCAGGGCCAGTTGGTGCTCTACCTCGAACTGGAGCGCGTCATCGATGGTCAGCACAAGCCCGTCGCCGGGCACTGGCGCCCGCAACACCACCGGCGTCGAGAAGAAGGTTGCAGCACTAGGACGCTCTTGCGGCGCATCGAGGCCAGAGCGGCCGCTCAAGAGCTTCTGGTACTCGTACTCGAGACCGCTCACACCCCGCAAGCCACCAGCCGACGTCGCGCTCACCGTCCCAATCACCGGCGCGGCCAGGTTGCCGTTCGGGAGGACTCGCAGCGGCTCCGACTGAAGAGTGATCGCCCCGAGCACGCCCACGTGCTTATAAATGAACTTTTGAACCTTGCTGGCCTGTGCCTGGTCCAGCATGCGTTTCAGGACCACGTAGCCAGACGGCTCTGTCAGAAGGGAGTCGAGGCTCTGAGAGCTCATTCCAAGCACTCGAGAGAGGAGTCCCGCCACCTGTAGGGGATTTGCGACATTCAAGTCGTCTGATATGACCATGAAGCGCTTCACCGAGACCGCGAGGAGGTTGAAGTTCCGGTCGTATATCGTGCCACGAGTCGCCGGGACGACCGTTTCCCGTTCCGGAGGCCACTTGGCTGCGACAATCCGGGACGCATCGAGCACCTGCACCCGAAGAAGCTGGAGGAAAAGCGCGGCCAACGCGATAACCGTTACGAAAAAAAGGATGGCGGAGCGCTTCCGTTGAGCACCGAGGCGGCGGTCCACGATCAATGCCCCGCCGAGGAGGATCCTGTCTTGGTCGGCTTCGAGAAGCTCGATCGCGCCGGCTTCCTATGTGCTCGAGCAGATCCCGTGGGAGCCAGCACGGCCTTCGGACGCGACGATGAGGGGTTTGCTGAGCCGATATATGTAACCGACCGCGGTGCGACCATGCCGAGACGGCCCGCACCCTGCACCAATCGCGCTGGTGTCGCAAGCTGGCCAACGCGTGCGGCAAGGTTCCTCGACAATGCCGCCTCGCTGGCCGCGCTCGCCTTCATGTTGTCGAGCTCGAGCTGCCTGCTGCCAAGCACGGCATGGGAGATGACGGCGACGAAGCAGGCAATGACGACTAACAACAACGCTGCCGCTAACGTCGCACGGGCGCGGCGAAGCCTTGTACGGGCCTTGAGCTCCTCTGGCCCTACGACGCGGAGGGCGCCGGCGGGCGCCACAGATGGATGTCGCTGCGCCTCGGCGCCCCGTATAGCCCCCGGCCCTTTCGCCGGGAGCTGACTGGAGCGCGCCCTAGCGCTGGAGGCTCCTGGCGGCGTCACTGGACAGCCCCGTCGAGATCGACGCGCTCAGCAGCCCGCAGGCGGGCACTGGCGGCCCGCGGATTGCGAAGAACCTCGTCCTCTCTCGCTTTGAGCGCGCCTCGGTTGAGGATCCTGATCGTCCCCACTGCGCCGCAGACGCACGGCAATTTGGCCGGACAGAGACAGCCACCTCGTGCCGTCCGCTCAAAGAACGACTTGACCGCCCGATCCTCTCCAGAATGGTATGACAGCGCCATCAACCTTCCCTTTCTCTCGAGAATCGCCACTGCTTGAGCGAGCCCGGCAACCAGCGCCGCCTCCTCGCCATTGACTTCCCGTCTGACCGCCTGGAAGACGCGCTTTGACGGATTGCCTCTCCGGCGCCGTCGCACAGCGCCAGGAACCGCCCGCTCCACCACGCCGGCGAGATCCCCGGTCGACTCCACTGGCCGAGCTGCAACGATCGCAGCCGCCAGGCGCCTGGCCAGCAACCCCTCACCGTTCTTCCTGAACATATCCTCTAAGCTCGCCTCGGGCCACGAGTTGACAACCTCGGCAGCGGTCAGCGACTGCCGCTGGTCCATCCTCATGTCGAGAGGCCCGCTTCGCGCGTACGAGAACCCGCGCCGGGGATCGTCTATTTGCATGGAGCTCACCCCCAAGTCGAACAGGATCCCCACGACCGGGCCAGCGCCGGTCGGCCCGTACGACGCAACTGCATCAGACAACTCCTCGAACGACGCCTTCTGGACGCTGGCACGGGTGCCGAATCGCGCGAGAACCTCGGCCGCAATCGCAAGCGCATCCTCATCGCGATCGAGCCCAAGGAGCTTGCATCCAGGACAGCGTTCTAGGATCGCCGCCGCGTGTCCGCCCGCCCCTACCGTCGCGTCCACGACCAGCCCCGAGGTTGCATCGAGCAGGTCGAGCACCTCAACGACCATCACAGGCACATGGCCCGCAGACCTCACCTCCGGGTTACGACTCAACCGCGATCCTTTCCACCCACAGCCTCCCGGCTGCACAGAGCACCAGCGACAGCGCCGAGCCCACCGGCGCGGATCGATCGTCACCCGGCGGAGCGTAAGCGGAGAGGAGCGCACCACCGGAGAACCACCGGGAGACTGTGGGTGGAAAGGATCGCGCGACAGCGATCGGGCCTGCTCCGCGCATGCTCCGCGTCGCTCCACGTCCCGCTGTGCGCTCGAGCCACTCCGCGCACCGGACCGTTGCAACCTCCGCGGAGAACATGGGGAACATCCGGTCACGCCACATATCCCGCCTGCTGAGGGGTATGACCGGCCGCCAACCCGGCGGACAAGCCCTCCGAAACCGCCGTAGCCGACGCCGAGTGTACGCCAATGCCACCGCCAGGTCCACCGCCAATGCGCGCCGGCGGCTTCTCGATCAGCGCTTTGAGCGCGTCCCCGAAGCGCTCCTCCACGCGTTCCCGCAACCAGATGTCCACATGGTCCCCAACCCCCTTCACCGTCACAGCGCAGCTGGGTGTGAGCCCCGCAATATCTCGCAGCATCGGCGCCACTAGCAGCCGACGCTGCGCGTCGAGACGCACCAGGTGCGACGCGGAGGTAAAAGCCTCGTGGGCGAGGTAGCCATCCTCAGTGCCTGACTGCTCCGCGTACGCAAGCGCCTGCGCCTGCCACGTCTGGTAATCGCGCACGGCGATGCATCCGCCGAAATTCGGTGTCAACATGACCTGCTCCTCGAGGCCGCAGCGTTCCCGGAAGCGGTCATAGAGCTGCCGCGGCAGTGTAACGCGGAACTTCTCGTCAAGGTTGAGCTCAAACGTCCCGCTGAAGAGCAGCACTTCAACGCCCTCCTCGAACACGTGCCGGAACCCGCCCTGGAACCCGCTGCCCGCAACAGCTCTCGATAATTTGAATCCGCGTCTCGACACACATAGCGACGTTCCACTATATACCACTCTCACCCACAGCTAGCCACTCTATCCCACAACTGATCGAGCGGTGCGGATGCGTAGGTTCGCCCGCGGCATCGCGAGCGATCACGCCTGCTGCCATAGATCACCGGCAGTCAGACAGAAGAAGACCGAAGAAGATCCAGACGCGAGAACGACCCGGGCCTAGAAGACCCGGGTCGTCTGCTTACACAAGTACAGCTGTCAAACGAGCACGCCGTCGGTGTAACCCGACCACGTGCTTGCCGCGCCTAGGCGGCGGCCGCCATACCGACGATCGGGGCATTGAGCTTCTTGGCGCCCATCGAGCCGTGGAACGGGGCGTCGAAGCTGAAGATGCCGCCGTCTGCCGCCACGAACCAGTAGCCACCACCGGTCGCTGGATCTGCAGCCATGCCGACTATCGGCGCGTTCAGGTGCTTGCCGCCCATCGAGCCGTGGAACGGAGCGTCGAAGCTGAAGATGCCGCCGTCTGCGGCCACGAACCAGTAGCCACCGGTCGCTGGATCTGCAGCCATGCCGACGATCGGGGCGTTCAGGTGCTTGCCGCCCATCGAGCCGTGGAAGGAAGCATTGCCAAAGCTGAAGATGCCGCCGTCTGCGGCCACGAACCAGTAGCCCATTCCATTTGGCGTTGCAGCCATGCCGACGATCGGTGCGTTCAGATGCCTGCCACCCATCGAGCCGAAGAAGGGAGCATTGAAGCTGAAGATCCCGCCGTCTGCTGCCACGAACCAGTAGCCGCCGGTCGCTGGGTCTTCGGCCATGCCAACGATCGGGGCATTCAGATGCCTACCACCCATCGAGCCGAAGAAGGGAGCATCGAAGCTGAAGATCCCGCCGTCTGCTGCCACGAACCGGTAGCCGGTCGACACGGCCGGCGGCGGCGGTGGCGGCGGGCATGTACCGTACCCGTAGCCATACCCATACCCATACCCGTAGCCATACCCGTAGCCATACCCACAGCCCGGACCTGACGACGTGAAGGCAGTCGTGACCAGCGCTGTTGAGACCAAGCCAGCGAGGAGTAATGCCGACAGAGCGGTCGGAACAGGGTTGTTCCGTAGTGTCCTTGCAATTCGTCTAGGGCTCACTTGATTCGTAACCTCCGTTGTTAGTTGCTTGCGCACTAAATTCACCGCGCGTGCAGTGTCTCACTGTCACACTGTTGCCTTTTGACTGCCTTTGACCACTTCGTGCAGACCACTTCGTGCATTTGCGCAGGGCCAAAAAGCCACTTCGCATTGAGCTTCAGTGACCCACTGATCCACTATCGGCATTGGTGGCTCCTGGCTTGACCACCTTACACCAGTGCCTATGCCCGTTTGTGCATGTTCTATATTCGAGCTCGCTCCTGCATGCTGCCACGACCATGCGTATATCCTGCCTACACTCTCCCGCTTGCTCTGATCTCTCGAGATGCTTGTACGTAACTTACATTCGCAGCCACGTTGCCTGTGCTTGCCGCCCCACGCCCGACCAACATGCTTCGCGTCGGCATTATCGGACGCCAGCTATTCCGGCGCCGAGGTGCTCCACGTCAAGATAACACGGATCGAGCGCTCACTCAAGGATTTGGCTCAGAGCGGTCGGACGGCTCCAGGACCCGATCACCGGACCGAAGCCCGCGTCTTCTTCGCGTGGCCGCGGACGCGATCACAAGGGCCAGGAGGACGAAGAAGGCTCCACCCGAAGCTGCGTACCCGACGAGCACCCACCCCCAAGGTCCATAGTTGACCTCTGCGCGCCCCTTCCCAACCGGCGCCGCCATGTTCCCACGAGCAAGTTCCACCGCTCGGCCTCTGGAAGATCGCCATCCGGGCTGGTACGGCTCGGGAAGAACCACCCATGACCCGGCGCCCGCAGGTACCGTGTAGTCTACGGGCGATCGCCTCACGACGGCAGGCGGGCGATGTCCCACCGTGCGACCGTCGAGGCCCGTAGCCTCTGATGCCAGACGGCTCCCGCTCGGCGAAGGACCGTAGTGCCTCGCAAGCAGCTGGGGCCACGACGAAGGCGACCTGTTCGAGGGCAGCGCCGTCGTCCTCTCTCCTGTGACGACGCTTGCATCGTTGCGCCACATCTCGAGACTTCGCGTGTTCAAGACTCGGCTGAGATCGCTCTGGTCGTTCAGCCACTGGTACCCACGCCAGTCCACGGTCTTGGACAGAATGATCCAACGAACCCCAAGAGGAGCGACGAGATGGCCGAACGAATGGACTTCGCTCCCATCGGCAAATGTGTACTGCAAGAAGGCTGACCGCCGCGAAGTGGAGTTCGTCGGCACTCCGGGCAGCTGGATGTTGTCCCCTGATATCACCTCCCTCGTGAACGATCCCGGAGCGGGATTGGAGATGATCATCCCGTGGGTGAAGGGGAACGAAAGGTAGAGGTGCCACGGCAGGAAGAGCACCTTCCCTTGACCAGTTCCCATGATCGCGTTTGCCCTGCTCCAGGAGGATGGCATATAGCTCGAGTGCACCTGGCCGTCCAAGCCGCCGAAGAGCGTGGGCGTGTACGCGATTGGCAACGCGAGCGCGAGTGCCGCGACCATCGCCCGACCTCGCATCGACCGAGCCTGCGCCACGAGCTCCTCCACGCCCCAGGCGAAGAAGACTGAGTAGCTCAGTGCGAGAAGAGAAGAAAACTTCTGAGGTTCGCGCATCGTGTCGAAGAAAGGAAGATGGAAGTAAGCCCAAGAGTAGATCGCGCCGGTCGGGCCCTGGGAGCCCAGAGCAAGAAAGTACCCGGCGATACCGGCTATGCCCAGCATGACAGCGAGCATCCTTCGATCCGCGACGGGGCTATCCGCCCGATCACCGACGCCGACGCCAGCGACGCGACCACCATCACCGCTCGTTCTACGAGCGGTGATGGTGACGCCCTTGGTGCTTCTCAATCCCGCACGAGCCCCCAGGACTACGACGATCAAGATCGCGAGCAGAATGAATGGCCAACCAGTCACTACATCCTTCGCAAGAACGGGACCGATACGCCAGAAGCCGTAGAGCCCGGCGACGTTCACGAACAGCCCAAGATGTGGATCACCGATAGTCCGAAAAGCGTCGAGGCTGCGCTGGCCGACGGTGACGGGAAGGCGATGGCCGAGGACGGGGATGAGCACATAAACAGTCATCGCAACCAGCACAGCGCCGACACCGAGTATCCAGAGCACGGCCCTCTTCGCGAACCGGCAGGCGCCAAGCGCACCGACGAGGAGCACGCCGCTGATCCACACGTAGTGAATTGCGCAGCCCGCGGCGGCGGCTATCCACAACGCGGGGGCGAACCTCGCAGCGCCGCTGGCTCGCCGAGATCGCACCAGGGAGGCCACAGCGTACGGAACGAGCGCGTACCCCAGGAGGAAGGCTACCTGGCCAGCAAAGAGCCGATCGAAGACAAAAGGGTTGACACAGTAGAGCAGAGTCGCCGTGCTGCGGCGGAGCCCTCTCGTCACGAGCGCTCCGCGCCAGGCGTCAACGCGATCAGCTCCGCTGGCGCTCGCTGCACCTGCGGAGCCCCAACCGATGTCTGCGAGGCGCGCTACGCCGAGAGCGGAGATCGGGAAGAACGCCATCACGATCAACCAGGTGGCAGCAGAGCCGAGCACCCTACCGAGAACCGCCGTCACGAGCTGGAACGGCAGGCCAGCCACCAACCCGCCGCTGAGGCCGTAAAACGACGTCGCAGGAAGAGCCGCGTGCGGTCCAAGAACCCAGTCCAGCAAGTAGAGCCGCCCACCGCCGAGGAACGGGTAGCAGACCGCTATGGCTATCAGCGCACCCAGGAACAACGAAAAGGCGTCCTGGCAGCTCCAGTCAAACCACGGTTCCTCTGCTGTGCCCGGTCTCCGGGCACAGCCCATAATACGGATCACGACGTTCCTGGAAGAGATCGCGGCCCACTTCGCAACCCGCGCGAGAAGCGATCTCGAGACATCTGGGCTCTTGAAGGACCCGGGAGCAGTCGAGGCCGCCCTCACGCCATCAAGCTCCATCGACTCCTGCCTCGCGATCGAAGACCTGCCGTGGCGGTATGGGTCGAAGGGCGCGGCATCCTCCCGAGCAGGTCCTCGAATGGATCGAGTCTCAGCAGAGAACCGGCGACAGACAGGTCATCGCTGGATCGCACCGAAGCGCCGCTGATACGTGGCAAGATATTCAGGATGAACGCGGCAGAAACGGGCGCGACCGAGACAAGCATCGCTCTGGGGAGCATGCATGATGGTCCAGGCCGTTCGGGCACGGTCGCCAGACTACGGTCTCGTCTTGCCTCGGGCTTGGCAGGCAATGGCGGACTGTCCTTCCTTATTGCTATGTCGGCTGTCAATGTCTCGAACTTCATCTTCCATGTAATTATCAGCCGGCTTCTCGGCCCTGCGTCCTACGGAGCACTTGGAGCCCTGCTCGGGATCATTACGGTGCTGACGGTCCCCATGGCCGCAGCCCAGGCGGCGATAACGCAGGCCGTGGCCGGAAGGGGCGACAAGGCTGGCGCCTCCGCGCGCCCGCACCTCGCGAGAGCACTCGGATGGACAATCCTCGCTGGCGCCGCATGCCTGGGACTGATCGCAGCGGCCTCACCACTCATCGGAAGCTTCCTGCACCTTCGCTCACTCGTGCCCGCGCTCTTCCTCGGATTGTGGCTCCTGCCCTCGATCGTAGCCATACTTCCCCAAGGAGTGCTCATCGGACGGCTCAGCTTCAAGCCTGTCGGCGTCGCCCTCACCGTTGGGGCCATCGGCAGGTTGGCAGCTGGCGTCGTGTTAGTGCAGGCCGGTCTCGGAACCAGTGGAGCGATGCTCGCAACCGCGTTCGGCGCTGGCGTCACCTGCATGCTTCTCTTGTGGCACATGCGCAGCCAACTCGGCAGACGGCCCAACCCGGTCGCCCTTGACGCAGGCATCACCGCGGCTCCCACCGAAGGCGACGACGTCGCGAGGAGCTCCCGACCAGGTATCTCGGCCACTGATAAGCCAGCAAGCACGCCGGGCGACCACCGAAACGGCGGCCTCGATCTGAAGCCATCGACAGCGGCGCTGTCCATTGCTGCTCTGACTGGCTCCGCAGTGTTCCTTGGGATCGACACGTTTCTGGCTCGCCACTTCCTCACGCCGACTGCGGCAGGCTTCTACGCTGCAGCGGCAGTAGCCGCGAGGATCGCTCTTTTCCTCCCGAGCGCGATTGCGCTGATAGCCTTTCCGCACTTCGTCTCCAGTCGCTCCAAAGGCGACAACGTCGCGAGCCGCCGGCACCTGATGCAGTCACTCGCTGGGATCGGCCTTCTGGGCACGGCATCTGCGCTTTTCATCACCGCATTCCCCAACCTTGTAGTGAGCGTCCTCTTCGGAGACCACTACGCCGCCTCAGCCTCCGTAGTCGGTGTGCTCTCGATGAGCGCCGACATAATGGGGCTGATAACCCTCCTCGTGTACTACCACCTCGCCCGCAAGTCCTCACTTTCGGCCTTGGGCTGGGTAGGGTCTAGCGTCGCTGCAGTGCTGATCGCGCTCTTCCACTCGGGGGCAGAGCCGATAGCGCTCGTAATGCTCGCCACGACGAGCGCTGTGCTGATCGGCATGGTTGCTCCTGCCTTCAGGCAATGGGGAGCGCGAGAAGACCGCGAGGAAACCCCATCCTCCGCAAACAACCTCCTCTCCCTGTGGTCGCCGACGGCTGAGGTCGACCTTACCGTCGTGGTTCCCTTCTACAATCCAGGGGAGCGCCTTCACGACCACATTTCAAACGTCACCAAGACACTGGAGAAGACCGGTCGCAGCTTTGAGGTGATCGCGGTATCAGACGGCTCGACGGATGGGAGCACATCCAGGTTGGTGGAGATGGCGCCAGCGTCAGTCCAGGTCGTCGCACTCCCTGCTAACCAGGGAAAGGGTGAAGCGCTACGTCTCGGGATGTCTCTCGGGAGAGGGCGCTACATCGGGTTCATAGATGCCGATGGCGACATCCCCGCCGAAGTCCTCGAGTCGTTCGCGAAGCTTGCAACCCGGGACGGGCCGGAGATAGTGCTGGGGAGCAAGGTCCACCCGTCCTCGGAGGTGGTCTATCCCCCCATCCGAAGGCTCTACTCCCTGTCGTACCGGATGATGAACCGGCTGCTCTTCAGGCTTACCGTGAGCGACACCCAAACCGGCGTCAAGCTCATACGCCGCGACGTGCTGGCACGAGTGCTGCCGCGCATGCTGGAGAAGCGCTTCGCGTTCGATCTCGAGCTACTGGTCGTTGCCCACAGGCTCGGCTACAGAGATCACACAGAGCTCCCCGTCAAGATCCGCGACCGGTTCACGAGCACTATCTCGCCCAAGGCAGTCAAGGGGATCATCCTCGACACGATCGCGATCTTTTACCGCCTCCACCTGATCCGCTACTACGACGTCCCTCACGAACCCCCTTCCTTTGACGTGATAACGACCAGCGAGGTCGCCGTGGAGGTCGGCACCGCGTGATGCACCGGCGTGTCCCCAACCCGAACCTGCGTCGAGGCTGATCAATGCGGATCATAGTCTTCAACTGGCGTGACATGGCCCACCCTCGCGCCGGCGGCGCTGAGGTCTACACGCGAAACGTCACTCAAGCCTGGGCCGAGGCGGGACACGAGGTAACGCTGTTCTGTGCCTCTGTCGCGGATGCGCCCGCCGAAGAGATCCTCGAGGGCATAAGGATCGTACGCCGCGGCGGTCGCCACAGCGTTTACACGCAGGCACGCCGCTACTACGCCACTAGGCCGGCCGGCTACTACGATCTCGTCGTCGACGAGGTGAACACACGCCCGTTCGGCTGCCCACGATGGGCCGGCGACACCCGCGTTGCAGCGCTCGTGCACCAGGTAGCCAGAGAGGTGTGGCATCACGAGGCGCCGCTTCCCGTCGCCCTGCTCGGACGCTACCTCCTGGAGCCACGCTGGCTGAACGCCTACAGGCACGTTCCCGTCATGACAGTGTCGGAGTCGAGTGCAACATCACTGGCTGCATACGGCCTCCAAGACGTGACAGTCGTACCCGAGGGGTTCACCGACCCACCTCCGCTTGCGGACCCTGGCGGCTCCGGACCGGCCAGAGAGAGCCGGCCAACGCTCATATGGGTTGGCAGGCTCGCTCGCAACAAGCGACCGCTCGACGCTCTCGAAGCCTTCGAGCGGGTGCGCGAGGAACTTCCCGATGTCCAGCTCTGGGTGCTCGGCGCCGGCCCGCTGGAGCAGGCGCTGCGTGACGTAGCCCCTGAAGGTGTAACATTCTTCGGCCGCGTCTCCGAGACGGAGAAGTACCGCCTCTTTTCTCGGGCCCATGCCCTGATCGCGACGTCGGTTCGTGAAGGTTGGGGCCTCACCGTCACCGAGGCCGCGTCCGCGGGCACTCCAGCGATCGCGTACGACGTTCCCGGACTCCGAGACTCTGTTGCGGCTTCTGGCGGCTACCTGGTGCGGCCGTCACCAAGCGCTCTGGCCAGGAGGGTGACTGAACTACTGCCGACCTTTGCAGGCGGATTGATGCCCGAGGTGCGTCCCGGTGGCGTGCTCCCATGGAGGGACGTTGCGTCACTGCTGCTCGAAGGAATGCTCGCCGACGCAACAGCTCGCATCCCAGCTAGCGCTCCGACGCCGCGACCAGGTTGATCGCTGTCAACGGCCGTTTCCTCGGCTTGCACGTCACCGGCATTGAAAGGTACGCTCGCGAGGCGCTGCGCCTCCTGCCGCCAGCCGAAGTGCGTGTCATCGGTCCACCGGCCCGGTCGTCAGGAAGCGCAGGGTACCTCTGGGAGCAGTCAGCGCTCCCGCTCTTGCTCAACAGGGGCGAGCTCCTCTGGTGCCCCACCCACTCCGGCCCGCTCTCGGTGCGCAAGCAGGTGCTCACGCTGCATGACGCAGCCGTCTTCGATCACCCCGAATGGTTCTCACAGAGGGTGCGGGTCACCTACAGATCCCTGGCGGCAAGGGTTGCAAGACGAGCAGCGCAGGTCACAACATCTTCGGAGTTCTCGAGGGGCCGGCTCGCAGACTGGCTTGGACTGGATCCCTCACGGATCGCAGTCATACCCGGGGGCGTCTCGGGCGACCTCCGATCCTCTGCGGCCGAGCGCATCCAGGTGGAGCGCGCCGCACCGGGGAGTCCTCGTGACGACCCGGCTCGCCCGAGGCTCAGCGAGCTGCACGCAAGCCTCGCAGGGCCCTACGTGCTGGCGGTGAGCACCATCGACCCCAGGAAGAACCTCGAGCGCCTCTTGTCCGCATGGAGACTCGTATCGAAGCGCCACAAGGAAATAAGCCTCGCCGTGGTCGGAGCCACCAGCAGCCTGTTCAGCCGTGTGCAACTAGAGCAGGCGCCGGAGAACGTGGCGTTCCTCGGGTACGTGAACGATGATGACCTCCGCTCGCTCTACACTCATTGCGAGCTCTTCGTCTACCCGTCCGTCTACGAAGGCTTCGGCCTGCCGCCGCTCGAAGCAATGGCTGCTGGCTCGCCTGTGGTCGCATCCGACATTCCGGCGCACGTCGAGACACTCGCCGGCGCGGCGCAGCTTGTCGATCCGTATGACGTCTCGAGCATCGCTGAAGGGATCCTGTCGGTCCTCGACGACGCTGAGCTGCAGAGCAAGCTGGCCACCGCGGGCGTAAAGAGGTCGGCCTGCTACACATGGCAACGCACTGCTGACTCCTTGATGGCCCTGTTCCGCCAAATACTGGACGAGATCACTACGTCGCGTGCCCACGGCGCGCGAAGTGAGCAAGACTAGTGCCCATGCCCCTCTATCAGCGGCGCTCAATCAGCAAGACCGTGGAGGAACCCGTACTGGTGGTCGCCCTCGAAGGATGGATCGATGCCGGGATGGCGGCCGCGACCGCAATGGCCGGCATGCTGGCCGAGATACCCACGGAGACCTTGGCGACCTTCGACACAGGTGACCTCCTGGACCAGCGAGCTCGCCGGCCCACCGCCGTCATAGTGGATGGTGTCATGGAGGCGCTCAGCTGGCCGGAGATCGAATTGCGAGTAGGAGAGGACCTCGATGGGAACAGCATTGCGTTCCTTACCGGGCCAGAGCCAGACATTCACTGGAGCATGTTCGTCGAGAGCGTCTTGGAACTGGCTCACGACCTCCGCGTGCGGATGATGGTGGGGCTCGGAGCTTTCCCAGCTCCCGCGCCGCACACGAGGCCAGTACGCATCGCGGCGACCTCGAGCAGCGAAGAGATCGCGCTCAAGATTGGCTTCGTTCAAGGCAGCATAGAGGTTCCCGCAGGAATCGAAGCCGCCCTGGAGATGGCGTTCCGGAGAGAGGAGATAAGCGCCGTCGGGCTCTGGGCGCGAGTTCCACACTACGCCTCCGGTATGCCTTACCCAGCTGCAAGCGCAGCATTGGTGGATGCGCTCGTAGCCGTGACAGGACTCTCGATCGACTCTTCGGCGCTCCACTCTGCTGGGGACAGCGCGAGGACGCACATCGACGAGCTGATCGCCGAGAACCCGAAACACCACGAGATGGTTCGCCAGCTCGAAAGCACGATGGATGCGACGGAGGGCAACGCCTTGGACCTTGGGATCGTGCCATCAGGAGACGAGATAGCAGCAGAGCTCCAGCACTACCTGAATGGCGAGCGCTGACCTATGGCTCCTAGGGCAAAGCATCTCTCAAGCGGACGTCGCAGCCTTGGGCTCATCCGGGGGCTGAGGGGGCGCAGAGGCGGCGTTGACGCGCTGGCCAAGAGATCGGTCGGGGTGACCAGCATCTCGGGCGGGCTCCTCCGCTCACGAGCCATGTACGCGACGCTCATCATCGTGGTGGCCGTCCTGCTCGCCGGCACGGGGTTCCAGCTAACACGGTCGGTCCCACGCCCGAGCGTCCAAGCGGCCCTTCCTGCAAGCGTGCGGGTTCCCGGCTCACCTCCTACCCTGCCCTGGCCTGCGACCGGCGAGGAGGCGGTCGGCGTCGAAGGGATAGGGGTGATAGCTACCCACGGAGGCAACTCACCAACGCCCCTCGCAAGCCTCGTGAAGATGATGACGGCCCTTGTGGTGCTTCAAGACCATCCTCTGGGCGCCACCTCAGAGGGTCCGACAATCACGATCACTGCTTCTGACGTGGTAGCGTACCAGCTGGACCTCCTCACCCAGCAATCTGTGGTCAAAGTCGCCGCGGGCGAGACCCTGACCGAGCGCCAGGCACTCGAGGCAATGCTCATCCCATCCGCCAACAACATCGCCGCAATACTCGCAAGCTGGGACGCGGGAACGGAGTCCGCCTTCGTCGCCAAGATGAACGCCGAGGCCGCAAAGCTTGGGATGACGCATACCCACTATGCGAGCGCAAGCGGCCTGAACCCGAACAGCGTAAGCACGGCTGCAGACCAGCTGAAGCTGGTCGAGACCGCAATGTCTGAGCCGGCCTTTGCGAACATAGTAGCTGAGCCCCAGGTCACTTTGCCTGTAGCGGGACTTCAATACAACATAAACGCCCTCGTCACCCACAACGGGATCATCGGAGTCAAGACTGGCTTCACGCCTCAGGCTGGAGGATGCTTCGCGTTCGCGGCCCAGCGATCCTCCGGAGGACATAGCTTCACCGTGGTCGGGGTCGTCCTGGGCCAACAGGTTGGCCTAAGCCTTCTTACCACTGCGCTCGACGCCGGGAACGCTCTTGCCGACGCCGTAGGCAAGGCAGTGTCGGCCGTGGCCGTCGTGCCGCCCGGTACAACAGTCGCGACGATCCACTACCAATGGGGACCTACGCTGCCAGTCGTGACCTCCGATCCCCTCACTCTCCTCGGATGGCCAGGCCTTAGAGTCCGATCACACCTCGCTATCAAATACCCGAGCAAGGGATGGACTACGCACCACGAGATCATTGGCCGGCTGAGACTGAGCAAAGGAAAGCAGGCGGTGAGCAGCCCACTCGAGGTGAGGGACGCCTCTCCCACCCCTTCGATAACCTGGCGGCTCCTGAGGCCCTGAACGGAGCGACCGGCAGGTAGGCAAGTAGGCCGGTGACCCGTGAGGACCGACTGGTACGGCGCCAGCCCACCAACACCTGCTGATCCAGCTGGAAATGGTCCAGTTGCACACCTGTGCGCTGTCGGCTGACTGTAGGCTCGGGCCATGAAGGTAGACAGCGGGCTGTTCTTCTCATCTGGTAGCCACGACATCGCAAAGCAGGCAAGAGCCCTCGAAGATGCAGGCTACGACGGTGCGTGGACGTCAGAGACCGGCCACGATCCCTTCATCCCCCTAGCCATCGCAGCGGGCGCCTCCAGCTCGATCCAGCTGGGCACTGCGATAGCGGTTGCGTTCGCTCGCAACCCCATGAACCTGGCATCCCTCGGCAACGACCTCCAGATGATCTCAGAGGGACGCTTCATCCTTGGTCTCGGCTCGCAGGTCAGAGCGCACATCGAGAAGCGCTTCTCGATGCCATGGAGCCATCCCGCTGCGCGTATGCATGAGCTCATAGTAGCGATACGCACCATCTGGAGCTCCTGGCAGGATGGTTCGAAGCTCGACTTTCGCGGGCAGTTCTACACCCACACCCTTATGACGCCCTTCTTCAATCCTGGCCCTAACCCGTTCGGCTCCCCCAAGATCTTCCTTGCGGCAGTAGGAGAACAGATGACCGAGGTTGCAGGCGAGGTCGCCGACGGCTTGCTCGTCCACGGGTTCACCACTGAGCGCTACCTCCGAGAGGTGACGCTTCCCGCTCTCGAAAGGGGGCTTGCCCAGAGCGGCAGGAGCCGCGACCAGTTCGAGATCTCCTATCCCGGCTTCGTGGTCACCGGTGCAAACGAGGATGAGATTGCCGCTGCATCTCACGGCGTGAAGAGCCAGATCGCTTTCTACGCGTCCACTCCTGCCTACGCCGGGGTCCTCGACCTGCACGGGTGGGGCGACCTCCAGCCCGCTCTGAATGCTCTTTCAAAAGCCGGCAAGTGGGAAGAGATGGCCAGCCAGATAGACGATGAGATGCTGGAGACCTTTGCGGTGATCTGCGAGCCAGAGAACATCCCAGCTCGAGTCACTGCCCGCTTCGGGGATCTCGTGGACCGGTTCAGCGTCTACGCGCCATACAGCATCGATAACGATCGCTGGAAGGCTGCGCTCGCCGGCTTCAAGTCACACGACACGTAGCGGGACAGCGCCGCAGCCTGCCGTTGTTGCCGTTGTTGCAAACGCCCACGACGGCGCCGATGCACGAAAGCGTGTCGCGACGGCGACAAAGAGCGATGTCCGCTGAGAGAACGTGGGTCTTCTTGCACGCGCGGCATCGGCCACATCGGGGAGTGATCTCCGTCTCTGCTCCGGCCTCCCGCAGTCGACATGGACGTGCAGCGCTCCAGGGCCGCAGCTCTCCCTGGCGCTCCGGGCACGCAAGTTCGCCAACGAGAAGGGGCCGTTCGAGAACCGCAGGGTTGTTACCTACGATGAGCATGAATACCTTCCGGGTGTTCATGGAGGACCCCCTCGTGTTCTTCAAGAGATTTTCGAGGGGCTCCTCGCGCGTACGAGACGTCATCACAGTGTCAATTCATCACCGACAGCACAACCACAGTGACCGGCTCAGTCCGTGATCACCGTGAATGACCAAGAACACCCCCGCGATGATCAACGAACAAGTCGATCAACACTCAAGAGTCCTGTCGGCGCCGGCCACTACCGGCCAAACACCTCGCGACGATGTCCAAGTGTCACAACCACGATCAATAGCACGTCATCGGCAATGGTGTAGATGATACGGTAGTCGCCCACGCACACTCGGTAGCCAGGGCGACCTCGCAGAGGGCGGGGTGCTGGCGGCCTCGGGTCCTCGGCGAGTAACCGGATTGCGCCTTGGATACGAGGACGAACCACCGGGTCCAATTTCCGCAGTGCCCGAGCTGCAGCAGGACGCAGTTCGACCCGGTAGGTCATCAACGCCAGCCGAGATCGGCCTTCACCTCATCCCAGGGAATATTGGGGCCTTCCTCCGCCATCGCTGCGCCGAAGGCCTGAGTGTCTTCGACATCCTCGAGCACCTCGATCAACTCCTCATACCGTTCGGGGCTGACAAGCACCGCTGCCCGCCGGCCGTAGCGTTCGAGGAACACCGCCTCGGTCTGCGCCGTCTGGACTGCCTCGGCGAGTCGTTCACGAGCTTCGCTGACTGCCATCTTTGCCATTGGTAGTCAGGGGCGCGGTGCTCTTGCGAGCTCGGTTCCCCATCCCCCTTTCAATCCGTACGTGCGGTTTTCCCGCATACGGCTTACCGACGGTCTTCTGGACATGGTTACGCTGCCTTTGGGTATCGGATGGTTCCGTGCAAGTGGTGCAGGCCCTGGTCGTAGAACCAGGCTGCCGTCCACCGATCTGCTTGACCGGCCCGCAGGTTGCGGCCCCGCTTCTTTACGAGCAAGCGGAAGAGCCGCCACCAGACGTACTTGTCGATCTCGCAGAACTTGATGGAGGCGTTCCCAGTGCGGAAGTAGTTGCCCCAGCCCCGAAGGAACTGGTTCAGCCGTCCGATGACGACCGGCAACTCCTGTCCGACCTGGCTTCGATCGGTTATGGCCTTGATC
>JAJYWA010000025.1 GCA_021791755.1 Actinomycetes bacterium
TCCGGCTCTTGTTGGACATCCGCCCCCCCGTCGGGGTCCGGGAGGCTGCGTCCGTGACCGGGGTGGCCGTTAGCTACGTCTCACGTCTGTTTGACTTCCTCGACCAGGAGGCACTCATCGAGCGCTCCAAGCGAGGGCGAGTCGAGTCCGTGGACCTCGACCGGCTCCTCCGTCGGTGGGCAACCGAATACGATGTATACCGAACCAACGAAACCCACAGTTACCTGGCGCGGCGTGGAGCCCGACAGGTACTAGAACAGATTCGGAACGACGTAACTCTAGGTCGCTCCGTAGTGGCGACAGGCTCATTCGCCGCGGTGCGCTTGGCGCCAGTGGCCGCGCCGGCCCTCCTCGCCATGTACTGCAACGACCCCGAGGGGCTAGCCATGTTCCTCGATGTGCTTCCTACTGACGAAGGCAGCAACGTCGCCCTGCTGAGGCCCTACGACCAGGTGGTGTGGCAGCGCACATCGACCGAGGACGGGATCTGCTTCGCGGCTCCCGCTCAGGTCGCGGTTGACTGTCTCACTGGTAACGGGTGTATGCCCGCCGAAGGAGCCGCGCTCGTTGCATGGATGACCGGCAACGAAAGCTCGTGGCGTCTGCCGGCGCCGCCAAGAGAACCCGAGACTCGAACCCATGACTGAGATGCCACCGCTGGACGCCACGTACGCCGCCGCGCGCCACATCCTGTTGGACGCACTCCTCGCGCTCGCTGCTCACGATCGAGCTGTCATCGTCGTTGGTGCTCGGGCCATCTACCTGCGCACCGGGAGCGCCGAGCTTACGGCCACCGTCGCCCCATACACGACGGATGGAGACTTGGCGCTCGATCCCCGCGCCCTCGGAGACGATCCCGCGTTGGAGGTGGCGATGGCCGACGGGAACTTCGAACTGCGTCCGCTCCAGAACGGCCGCATCGAGCCTGGCATCTGGACCGGCGTCGTCACGGTTGGCGGCAAGTCTTACGAGATACCCGTCGACCTCATCGTGCCGGAAGCCGTTGCCCCAAAGGTTGGACGGCGCGGCGCCAGGCTGGGGGTCCACGGCAAGCGAGCGGCTCGACGAGCGGTCGGTTTGGAGGCGGCGCTTGTCGACTTCGGAGCAATCGAGATCACGGCTATTGAGCCGGGCGATGATCGGCGTGTAGTTGCTAACGTGGCCGGAGAGGCCGCGCTCCTCGTGGCCAAGATGCACAAGCTCCATGACCGCGTCGATAGCGGCCGCAGTGACCGACTTGGTGACAAGGACGCAGCGGATGTCATTCGCCTGATGCAGGCCGCATCTCCCCTCACTGTCGGCCTGACCGTTGCCGGCCTTTGCTCCGATCGCGTCGCCGGAACGGTGTCCACGCAGGCGGTCGGTTACCTCGAAGAGTTGTTTGGCCAGCGGGGCCGGGCGGGGATCCAAATGGCAGCATCAGCCCTTCGCCTCGGACTTCCCAAAGAGCGCGTGGAGGCACTTGCGGTCGCCTATACCCGCGAGCTCCTGCAGGTGGTTCGAGGCGAGAGATAGTCCTTCCTGTCGTTCCCAACCCCGGCCCGGCTTTTTCCCATACCGCGGACAGCGCGCCTGGCCGGACGTCATCTGGCAGGGCCTTTCCGACCTCGGCCAGGCCCTGCAGAACTGCTAGCTGCGTGTCCGGCCGGCGGTTCAACCCGTCAAGCGCGGCCCACTGTGCTTGGCGCCTGCGCGCCAGCCACTGCATTCGCGGCTTTCTCCACCGCCCCCGGCATCACAGTGCCGGCAGTCGCCTACACGTATAAGCCTGTCGTGGTAATGGCCGGCTGGAGCCTCGGGGACGTCCGCTGCCCAGTTATATCGCGCTTTGCCGCGCTTTCTTGAAGGCGTCTCTTGACGTGTTCGCCACACTTCCTTCTCCGTGCATTTGGGCCTCGACCAGGAGAGCTTGGCTGGCACGCGGTTTGGTGGCGATGCGTCGCCTACGTCCACCACACAGCGCGTGCCGGCTCGCCAGGCGGTTCCCGCTTGACCCTGATAGAGCACTCGACATGGTGTCGCGCTCCGAGGCGAAGACCCGGCCTGAGCTGACGCACTCCCGGTACGCCTTGTTGACCACGAACGAGACGAGCCTGACCGCGGAGCAACCTGAGAAGCTCGCCTGGTCGACCCGTCTTTCGCTGCAGCTCGAGACCGCCCGCGCCCCTCGCTCGCTCTACGACTCGGTCGAGCTCTACAACAAGGCGCGCTTCGAAGGGGAAGAGGCCCAGCTGCGCCGTTGGCGCTACGGGGCGAAGCGCTCACGGCTCGATCCGGTCAAGGCGTTCGTCGGCACCGTCGAAGACCACTCGGACGGGATCCCCGCCTAACATAAGCGCCAGCTCAGCAACGGCCCTCCACGAGGGAATGGACTCACTTGTCCAGACGGCCAAGCGCAGGGCTCGCGGCTACCACTTGAAGTACGGAGATGATCACCATCATCTACTTGACCGCCGGCAGGCTGCCGCTGCCCGAAATCCACACACCTAGCGAGGAGCCCAGGTGTGGTCATGAGCTTCTCGACGTCTCGAGTATTAGTATCCGTTCATGCTTATCTCGACGATGAACGATATCCCCGGCTACGAGATCACCGAGGTTATTGGTGAGGTTTTCGGCCTGACGGTAAGGAGCCGCAACGTGGGTTCGCAGTTTGGTGCGGCGATAAAGTCGTTGGCCGGTGGTGAGCTGAAGGGCATGACGAAGAACCTGGTGGCTAGCCGGGAGGAGGTGATCCGGCGCATGGTCGCCGAGGCGGAGGCAAAGGGCGGTGATGCAGTGCTTGCAATGCGGTTCGACACCTCGGAGATGGGCGGGAACTGGACCGAGATCTGTGCGTACGGTACGGCGATCAAGATTCGCAAGCTCGGATAGCCTTGGGCTCGAGACCACAGCCACCCTGTTGTCAGGTAGCGCTGCATGGCCAAGTGAGCTCGACAGCGCAGGATGCTGCAGGCTGGTTGCGTGCTGGAAAGGAGGTCCTCAGGTGAAGATAGCGGCTTGGCTCGAGCTTGGGGTGCGCACCTTCTGGCAGGCAGGAGGTTTCAGAAGTTGAGATCAGCGGCGTGGCGTGAGCGCCTTTTCAAGAGAAGGACTGTGGTATGGGTCGCGATCCTCGCCTTCTTTGGGTTCATCGTATATGCGCTGTACCCGCCTCCAACCCAAGCCGCGGTGTTCGCGCCTTCGGTAGGCTGGACGGTGCAGGTCGACGGTCTTCCCGCGCATCCATGGCCGCTGCCAGCAAATGCCAACGGGAACCTATCGGGCGTATCGTGTCTTTCCGACAGGTTCTGTGAAGCTGTCGGCGAATTGATAAGCCCAGGCCTCGGTGGTTTGCTAGCGCTTGCATATCGTGGTGGCCGCTGGTACGACCAGGCGATTCCTGCCGTCCCGCGGGGGGTGAAGTCTTCGGGCGCGGGGAATACGGTGCTCCCGGGAAATCTTGATCAGGTGTCATGCGCAACTGAGGTGTTCTGTGTGGCCGTTGGCTACATCTCGCAGCCCCCGCCACAGATCGCGCTTCCAAGAGGCCTGAGTCCTGCATATGTGAGGGCTATGGACTTTGGCAATGTCAGCGAGCCGATGGTTGGCATTTACAACGGCGCCAGTTGGACCCTCCAGATGCTGTCCGGGCCCTTTTGGAGCGGGCGCTTGGCTGGAGTGTCATGTCCAGCTGTCCGATTTTGCATGGCTGTTGGCGAAAGAAAGGTTATTGGCGGAGTCTCCGGCAAGAGGTTCAAGACGTTGCAGTTCAAGTCGACGCCAATGACGTTCACGTACAATGGACGTGGGTGGGCCTTCACGAAAATCCCTGCATCGCTTGATAGAGCGAGCTTCTATAGCGTGTCTTGCGTTACTACGAGCTTCTGCGAGGCTGTGGGCTACGGCAGCGCAAGCTTGACAAGTGCGCTGAACGGGAACACGGATGCTGCGATAGCCAAGTACGATGGGAAGACCTGGGTCGCGCAGGCGTTACCAGTGCAGGTGTCTGGGGCAGCGTTGTATGGCGTCTCATGCGTGAGCAGGGTGTTTTGCGAAGCGGTGGGCAAGGGCCATCCGACTCTAGCGATCCGGCGCGTTCACGGCCACGAGAAGATGACACTGGGTACCAGGCGGCCGCTCGTGGAAGAGTACAACGGCGCCTCTTGGAGCACCCAGGCAGCTTCTCCTATCCGCGTCGCCCCCGAGCTCGCGACTTCCTTGGACACCGTATCGTGTGCGAGCGTGACATTCTGCGAAGCGATCGGCACTTGGTCCAACAGCTATGGCATGGGAGCGCCTCTCTCGGAGGGGTACGACGGCAGGCGTTGGGTGGTCCAGGGTAATCCGCTGGAGCCGCCCTATAATTATAAGGGCTTCAATGCTTACGGACTCGGACCCGTCTTTTACTCGGTTACAGTTCTGTATGATGTCTCGTGCACACGGTCAGCCTGTGAAGCTGTCGGCGTGATCTCGCCCAAACAGGGGGCCGACACCCGTCTTTACCGGGCTGCTCTTATCGAGAGGCATACGAGCTTTTCGAGCCATCCATCCCGCGTCGGTATACACAGGTGACGGTGCGGTGCTCGCCAGTGGTGGACGCTGTCAGGCGGCCTGAGTGTTGCCTGGGCTGCCTACAAGCCGTGCTCGCTGAGGGTTCCGGCAGTGAGGCCGCGGTCTGCGATCTGCTCAGCGAGAGGTTCGAGGGCGCCCAACGCCGCCCGCCAGCAATGGACAGCCGATGTGCAGTCGGAGTCGTGCAGAAGCAGAGTTGCTCCGCCCAGCGGGACTCTGGTCAGGTCGGCCACTACGGACCCTGCGGTCGCGCTGGCTCGCCAGTCTCGACCCCAGGAGGTCCAAAGGACCAATCGGAGCCCGAGTTGGCGGCAGCCGAGCAGCGTTCCGGCGCTTACGGTGCCGAACGGTGGACGATGCCAGTAGAGGTCGGCGCCGGTCGTGTCGGCTATGGTGTCGGCTCCGCGGCGGAGGTCGTCGTGGACCGAGCGGGGGCTTTGGAGAAGATGGGTTCGATGGCGATACCCGTGCACAGCGATCTCATGGCCAGCGGCGGCGACGTCGGCAGCTAGGTGGGGTGCGGCCTTGACCATACTGCCGAGCATGAAGAACGTGGCGTGAAAGCCCAGGGTGTCAAGCGCCTCGAGGAACTGTGGCGTGGACCGTGGATCAGGGCCGTCGTCGAAGGTCAGCGCTACGTGCGCGCGGTCGCCTATTCCGGACAGTCCGGGGAACAAACGCCGTCGAAGAGGCGCGTGGCATGCGATCGAGGGAGCGGCTTGCGCAATGCTGCAGGCTGCTCCAGCTCCAAGCGCTAACGCGTACTTGGACTTCACTTTCCGGCTTGGGACATGGCAAAGATGCGCTTAGCGCCGTGGTCGGCCCTCTGTGACAAGTCGGTCCTCTTCAACCAGGTCGGTTTGTTCGGCCTGGCGAGCAGTGGCACGCGCGTCACCACGAAGAGCTTTCGATGTGGTCCGTGCTCCCGATGAGGGCAGCGGACGGGAGGCGCTCTGCTTCCATGGAATGGTCTGTAGCCACAGATCCCTCGAGGTAGTCAGGCTCCAGGCCGGGCAGGCGAGCAATGTGGTCCGCAGTGTCGGCGGTAAAGATGCTTTGCGCGCGGAGCGCATGCAGCGCCAGGCCCGACGTGGCGGTCTCCAACGCCACTGCCAGCTGCGCCGGGTTCCTCGCATAGGGTGCGACGCCCGCCTTTTCCATTGCCCGAGCGTTGTCCCGGCCGTGACCTGGGATCGGGCGGTATGTGATGACCGGCAACCCAGTGGCAAAGGCTTCCATTGCAGTGAGACCGCCAGCGTTTTGAACGAGAACGTCAGCTGCCGCCATTAGGCGGGGCATCTGGTCCGTCCAGCCAATCGCCATCGCGTTGGCTGCCGATCGCTTTGCCAACCGCTGCTTGAGCTTTTCGTTCTTGCCGCAGGCGACCAGGACGAAGTAGCGATCCCCAGTGCGCGAAAGATCGTCGATCGTGGCCTCGATCTGGCCGACGCCCCATGACCCGGCTGTTACGAGCACGACCGTCTTCTCCTGCGGTATCCCCATCGCCAGCCGAGCTTCACGCTTGCAAGGAGCTTCACCCCGGTACTCAGCAGCAACCATGGGGCCGGGAGCAACGGTGGGCTCCTCCGTTATGCTGCTTGCAGCTGCAGCGGTCAGCGGGTGCACGCATAGATGGAGGTCCATCCCTCTTCCAAGCCATAGGGGATGGATCGAGAAGTCGGTCATGAACGTAGCGACCGGCACCGATATCCTGCTCTTTCGCTTGAGCCGGCCAAGCACGACAGATGCGAAGGGATAGGTGGACACGACCGCACTTGCTCCGGTCTCGGCGATCCAGCGTTGCAGGCGCTTGCCGAAGACGGCGGTGAGAAGCATCGACATCGGCCAGTACAGGAACGGGAGCACGACCCATGACCGATATGCGAGCTCGTAGGCCCAGGGGGTCCAGCGCAGCCAAAGCCGGAACACCTTCTGTACGGAGGAGCCGGAGCGGGGCGCCGCATCCAGGAAGTCGACCATGACGGCGCTAAAGCCGCGGGCCTCCAGCCGGCGGCAAAGCTCGGTCGCGGCGCCATCGTGGCCTGCTCCTATGCGCGCCGAGACGACGAGAACACATCTGCTCACCCTGAAGAAGCTACTCGCGATCTGGCACGCGCTTGCATCATCTCTATTCGTGAATCCTCAGGATCGCGCGTAGTGGCAGCTCAGCGGGGCATTACGAGCCACCTGCGGCGAGCGGCTAGAGTGACGCGCCGTGCAAACGTCCACCGGTGGCGAGCAGCCGTGCGATAGGGTCAGTTCGTGGGCTACGGCATCGAGACGGAAACATTCAACGGCCCGATTCAAGTGCTTTACGAGCTGGTGAAGAGCCGGGATGTCGACATTTTCACCATCAGCCTGGCAGACGTCGTGGATGGCTTCTTGAGCTATGTCGCCCAGAACGCGGCAGGTCTTGACCTGCGTGATGGCACCGAGTTCCTCCTCGTGGCGGCGATCCTCTTAGAGCTGAAGTCGCAACGTCTCCTGCCGGTCGACGACGAACCGGAGCCCGATGAAGAGGCGGATCTCTTCGAGGCGCGGGATCTGCTGTTGTCACAGCTCCTCGAGTGCCAGGTGTACTCAGCGGCTGGGCAGATCCTAAGGGCTCGTGCTGCAGCGGCGTCCGAGAGCATTGCTCGACCCGCTGGAGCCGACGATGCCTACCTGGCTTCGCTTCCTGATCTCCTCGAAGGCGTCACGTGCGCAAGCTTGCGAGATGTGTACACGCGGGTCTTAGAGCGCTGTAGTGGTGACCGGGTCGAGCCAAGAGTGGATACTGAGCACATCATCATGGACATTGTCACGGTGGATGAGGCAATCGGTGATCTCTCGCGCGTGCTGCCGTTCGCAGGTGTGGTGACATTCTCGTCGCTCGCAGGGAGGCTGAGCACTCGGATCGAGGTGATCGTCAACTTTCTGGCGCTCCTGGAACTGTTCAAGCGTGGTCAGGTCATCCTGGAGCAGGGTGTGACCTTTGGCGAGCTGAGGGTGCAGTGGGTTGGTGATCCCCAGCTGGTCGGATCGCCAGCGCTGCTGGAGGAGGCGGGCGGTTGACGGAGGAGGCGATCTGAGCACGGAGCAAACGGTCGGGCTCACTGCCGAGCGGCGAGCGATCGAGGCGATCCTCATGGTGACCGGCGAGCCGGTGGCAGCGAGCGTGCTAGCCGAGCTACTCGAGATCTCCGGGGAGAAGGTCGCGTCGATCTGCGAGCAGATGGCGCGGGACTACGAGGAAGAGGCGCGAGGGTTCGTATTGGAGCATGTCGCTGGCGGTTATCGGTTCCAGAGCCATCCGGAGATGTTCGAGGTCGTCCAGAGCTTTGCCCGGGAGGCGCCGGCGCCGAAGCTGTCGGCTGCGGCGCTGGAGACGCTTGCCATCGTTGCTTACCGCCAGCCGGTGACGCGCTCGCAGATATCGGAGATCAGAGGCGTGAGCGGCGATGGCGTGCTCAGGATGCTGCTGCAAAAGGGCTACGTGGAGCCCGCGGGCAGGGCTCCTGGCCCTGGCCAAGCGGTGCTATATGCCACCACGAAGCACTTCCTCGAGCGCATGGGCCTGGGCTCGCTGGAAGACCTCCACCCTGCTGGAGCATTGGTTCCGTCCACGGACGTCCTTGCCGCAATGGAGGAGGAGCTGAGATCCGTAGGTGGGAGCATGGACCGCCTCGGCAGGTCGAAGTCCGCAAGCGCTAGCGGCAGGGGCGATGTTGCGCTCGGGGAGACCAGCAGCACGGGCGAGGCGGCGCTCGGCGATACCAGCAATAGCAATAGCAATAGCCAGTGATCCTGCATGCGGGCTGATGGCAACGGTCGGAACGATAGCTGAAGCAGCAGGCATGTCGGACAATGGAGCGCCAGCAAAGAGCGAGAAGTTGCCAGCAAAGAGCGAGAAGTTGCAGAAGCTGCTGGCACGTTGCGGCATGGGCAGCAGGCGCACGTGTGAGATCATGATCACCGCGGGGCGGGTGACGGTGAACGGTGCTCGGGCGCATCTTGGCCAGCGGGTGAGCCCGAGCTCTGACGTGATCGCGATCGATGGCATACCGGCGCCGGTCGTACCGGATGCGGTGTACTACCTCTTCAACAAGCCAGCGGGAGTGGTGACCTCGGCTGTCGGGCAGGACGATCGCAAGGTGGCGCTGGACTTCGTGCCCAGGGTGCCGAGAGTGTTCACGGTTGGTCGCCTTGACGCGGAGTCCGAGGGTCTCCTGATCCTTACGAACGACGGCGAGCTGGCTCACCGCCTAGCTCATCCCTCGCACGGCGTCGAGAAGGAGTACCTGGTCGATGTCGGCCGTGCACCTTCCGCAGGAGAGTTGAGGGCTCTGCGAGAGGGGGTGCTTCTCGACGACGGCCTGAGCGCGCCAGCGAAAGTGGGGGTCGTTGCGCGCTCGACTGTCCGGATAGTGGTGCACGAAGGTCGAAACAGGCTGGTGAGGCGCATGTGTGCCGCGGTTGGGCTACCGGTCAAGAGGTTGGTCAGGACCCGGATTGGTCCTATCAGGGATCCGGGCCTTGGACCGGGAAGCTGGCGTCCATTGACCAATAGCGAAGTTCGGAGCCTTGCCGTCGCAGCCTGGTCCGCTCGCAGAGAGCCCTCGCCCGTCTCTGACGGCGATGGTGAGCGCGGGTAGGCTTCCGGCATGTCGGTTAGCGTGCGAGCGATTCGCGGAGCGACAACGGTCGACGCGGACACACGAGAACAGGTGACTTCTAGAGTCCAAGAGCTGGTCAACAGAATGATCGGCGACAACGAGCTTGTTCACGACGATCTGATCAGCATCCTGTTCACGGCGACGGAGGATATCCGGTCAATGTTCCCTGCCGCCGCGGCAAGGGGCCTCGGTCTCGGTGACGTTCCGTTGTTGTGCGCGCGCGAGCTCAGCGTAGACGGGGCTACGCCGCTGTGCATAAGGGTGCTGATGCACGTCGGCGCCGAACGCAGCTTGGCCGAGTTGCACCACGTCTACCTATGGAACGCGCGGGGGCTCAGAGATGATCTCCCCGGATGACCGGGGGCGCCCTTGGCGCGGTTCGTCCCCGGGCTTACAGGGCAATGGCGCTCCGGCGAGCAAGAGGCGAGCACAGGTAATTGGGACAGGGCTGATCGGCGGATCGATCGGGATGGCGTTGCGGGCTAGGGGCTGGTACGTAACCGGCTCTGACGTGAGGCTCGAGCAGGCCGAGGAGTCCATGCGTAGGGGGGCGCTGGATGACGTTGGGGAGGACCCCGCCGCGGAGATCGTGTTCGTGGCGACGCCGGTCTCTTCTACGGTACGCGAGTCGCGCGACGTCCTTCGCCGTCTCGATGCAGCAGGCACGGAAGCCATCGCGACCGATGTGGGCAGTGTGAAAGCGTCGATTGCGGCTGGAGTAGATCATCCGCGGTTCATCGGCGGCCATCCAATGGCCGGCTCCGAGCTCGCGGGGGCATCAGGGGCAGACGCGATGCTCTTCGAAGGATGCACCTGGGTGCTCACCCCGACCGCAATGACCGACCCAGATGCATATGCAAAGCTCCAGGCGGTGATCTCCTCGCTCGGAGCCAGCGTAATAGCCCTCTCACCTGAGGACCACGATGAGCTGGTCGCGATCGTGTCGCACGTCCCGCATCTCACTGCAGCCGCGCTGATGACGCTGGCTGCACGGTCCCAGAGTGAGCACGCGGCGCTGCTCCGGCTCGCAGCTGGCGGCTTCCGCGACATGACCCGTGTCGCCGCAGCGCACCCCGGTATCTGGCTCGATATCTGCAAGGAGAACTCGGCGGCGATAGTGGCCGCGCTCGGCGAGCTGCGCGCCGAGCTGAAGTCATTCCAAGACGCTGTGCACTCAGGTGATACGGGCTTTCTCGCCGCTGCACTGGGAGCAGCTGCGCGAGCGCGTAGCGCTCTGCCGGCTGGGGCGCAGCACCCGGCTGATGTCGTGGAGGTGCGGGTGCCCGTCGCCGACGAGCCGGGAGTGATAGCGAGCATCACTACGCTTGCGAGCGGCATGGGCGTGAACATCGAGGACCTGCATATCGAGCACTCCTTCGAGGGCGACCGGGGCACTCTGGTGCTGGTGGCGCCGGTCAGGGACGCCGGCTCTCTTGGCGCCGCCCTCCGGAGCGCCGGGCATCGAGTGATCTTGGCCGGTGATTCCTGATGAGCGCCAAGGGCTGGGTGGTTGCGATCGATGGTCCAGC
Source organism: Actinomycetes bacterium (assembly GCA_021791755.1). Classification (GTDB taxonomy): domain Bacteria; phylum Actinomycetota; class Acidimicrobiia; order Acidimicrobiales; family JAJZXF01; genus JAJZXF01. The sequence goes on from JAJYWA010000025.1 coordinate 10,736, forward strand.
TGGTTCGGGCAAGTCGACGGTCGCGAGGGCTCTGGCGCGGCGTTTGGGCGCCGAGCACCTCGAGACGGGGGCGATGTACAGGGCAGTGGCACTCGCTGCGCTTCGCCGGGGCGAGAATCTGCACGACGCGGCGTCGCTCCGCCAGGTGGTGCTCGAGCTTCCTGCCGATGTCGAAGAGTGGTGGCACGCCGGCGCTGGCAGTGCGAGCGGCGAAGAGCTCCGCTCGGCCGAGGTGGACGCCGTGGTCTCCACCGTCGCAAGCTTTCCAGAGGTGCGCGAGGAGCTGGTGCGCAGGCAGGTGGAGTGGGTGCGTGCTCGCGGGCAGGGGGTCGTAGAAGGCCGGGACATCGGCAGCGTGGTGCTTCCCGACGCCGATCTGAAGGTCTTTCTCGACGCTAGCGACGAGGTGCGTACGGGCCGAAGGGCTCGCGAGATGGAGCGGTCTGGAGCGCATGGCGATCCGACCAAGCTCCTCGAGCGCGACCGGCTGGACTCGTCGCGCAGCAACTCCCCGCTGAAGGTGGCTGAGGGCGCTCTGGTGATCGACACGACCCAGAAGACCGTGGACGAGACGGTAGACGAGGTGCTCATGCTCCTCGACGAGCTCGCCGGAGCGCGTGCTAGCGGCGGCGCGAGCGCCGCAAGCCCGCAGGAGAGGCTGCGACCGTGAGCGATGAACATGATCGTCATGTGTCCGCGTACTATAGGATAGGTCGTCGTGCCATGACACTGTGCGCGCGGGGCTATTGGGGCATATCGGTTGAAGGAAAAGAGAACCTCGCGCTTGCAAGAGGATGCGTGCTTGCTCCGGTGCACCGGTCGTTCATCGATTTCCTGGTGGTTGCGGCTATGGTTCCCGCGGGCACGAAGCTTAATTTCATGGCGAAGGACTCCCTGTGGGGCTGGAAGCCGTTCGGCGACTTCCTGAGCGCAGCGGGTTGCATACCCGTTCACAGAGGTACGCCGGATCGCGCGGCTATCAGGCTCTCTGAAGAGGTTCTTCGGAGACATGAGCCGCTCGTCGTCTTCCCAGAGGGAACGCGCCGATCAGGAGAGCGGATCGGGGACATGCACGATGGCGCGGCGTTCCTTGCGTTGGTGTGCGGCGTCCCGATCGTGCCGATCGGTATTGCCGGCTCGGAGAGAGCGCTACCCGTGGGCTCGAAGATCCCAAGGCCAGTGCGGATGCACGTCGTGGTGGGCCCAGAGATCGTGCCGGGAGATGGTCTCACGGAGCGACAAACCCCCGAAGAGGCGTCATCTCGCAGGACTCGGCCGAGCCGCAGGGCCGTCGGCGAGCTGACGGAGTTGTTGCGAGCGGGCATCCAGGACGCGTACACGCGTGCGTTGACCGGACTGTGCAGGAGTGGGGGAGATGCCCCAGTGAGCTCGGATCGCTGAGAGTTGTCGACCACCTACAGCCAGCGGTGCGGGGGCACGGATCTGCGTACGACGTCTCCGCCTTCCTGTTGCCGCGGACAAAAGCAGTGTGCAGGCGGCTACGCGCTGTCGTCGGTGTCGGCTGGGATCTCCTCGTTGGCGGCGATCTCTTCAGCTGGTGGCATGTTCCTGAAGAACCACCAGTACATGACGCCGTTTACGAGCTGGAGAAGACCTGCGATCTCGAACGGCATGCTCAAGCTGACCTCGTCGAGCATGTAGCCTGACGCCAGCGGGCTCAGGCCCATGGCCACCTGGCTCGGAAGATTGGAGAGGGCGGCGACCGATGACCGTTCTTCCGGGTCCGCCATCGCAAGCACGTAGGACTGTCTGAGCGGCATTCCCGCGCGCTGGATCATCATCCGGATCATGTACGTGATCCCTGCAAGTAGGAAGCTCGGGGCTAGCGCCATGGGGACGATCAGGATCGCCGTCAGGATCCGGACAGTTGCTACCGTGCGGACGATTCCCCAGCGGCGCGCCAGGCCCGAGGCTGAAAGCGTGGATGTCATGCTGATCGCGTTCACCCCGGCGTACAGCAGTCCGATCTCAGCGGAGCCGACTCCGTAGCGTCGGTAGAACCAGTAGGTGAGGAACGGGCCGATCATGCCAATTGCAAGGCCGTTCACCGAATTGGTCGCCCACAGGCGAACGAGGAGGTTTCTTGACTTGGACGGGAGGTGCGGTCTGTGCTTGCGTACGCCTTCACGCACAGGGCGTTTGGGCTCGGCTATCCTCATCGCGAGCGCTGCCGCGGCGAGCGAGACCGCCGCAGTGGCGATGAACGCAGCCCTGAACGCTCCCTGGGCGGCTTGCGGGCTCATCGCGTGAACGTTTCCGAGCATCGCGAGTAGCGATCCAGCGAGGGCGCCAACCGAGGAGCCGAACTGTAAGCGTCCGAAGGCTGAATTGCGCGACGCATCGGGAGTCACCTCGGTGACGAGGGCGAGCTCCGCTGGTTGGTACGGACCGATAGCTCCGGCGCCCGCGCCCGCTCCTCGCCCGAAGCTCCCGGCTGCTGCAGCTATGAAGAGCACTGGCAGCGAGCGGACGGTCGCGAACGCGACTGCGGCACAGGCCGTTAGAAGCGGCAGAGCGACGAGGAAGGGCTTGCGGCCTATGCGATCGGAGGCAAGGCCGATGAGCGTGGACATCACGGCTGACACCAGAGCGACGAGCACGAAGAGCTCACCGAGCCGGAAGCCGCTGAAGCCGAGCTCCGCAAGGTATATCGGCACTATGATGCCTGCGAGAGCGCGTCCGGCGCTCATCGCGACTCGAGCTGACCACACGAGGGTGAAGGTTCGGTTCACCCAGGGGGGGCGGATAGCCTCCCGGATCCTGTGAAGTGCGCTTGGTGCGCTCAAAGTGGGGTCAACTCGGGTCCGCGCCGGCGGTGGCGCGCTCCGGGCGTCGGCGCGTTCTCTTTCTGGTACGCCGCCGCGTCAGCTCGATCGCCGCGCCAACGAGCACGGCGATGGCTCCGACGACAACGGCGGCCAGGCTTGTCGCTATAGCGGCTAGGTCGGCCGGACCCTGGTACCGGAAGGTCACGACATGGCGCCCGGCTGGGATAGCGACCTCCTGGAGGAGGCCGTTCCGGTGCACTGTGAGCGGCGTTGTCGGGCCGCGGGACCGTGTACCGGTCGACATGCTCGCGCTCCAACCTGTTGCGTATGCCTCGCTCCAGACGAGCCTTCGGGCTGCCCGCGCGGCGACGTCGATGACTGCAGTGCCCCATGGTTGCTGCGAGACCACCCTCGCGTGACCCGAAGGGGCCGGAGCGCCAGAGGATGTGAGAAGCCAGGCGCGCCCTCGAGCTCGTGTGTTGCGGAACATCGCGAAGGACCCGTCGGAGCCGATGTAGAGCCAGTGGCTGGGGGTGACGAACCCTTGGAGCTCGCCGTCGAGGAAGTACACCACACCGTCGCGCGCGGTGACCTGAGCGATGCCCACGTCCACGGTCGGTGGTGTGCTCTGGCTAGGCCGGCCGGGGGCGCCAGTGCCGGCGGCCGTAGCGCCAGAGCCAGTGCCGGCGGCCGTAGCGCCAGTTCGTCTGCTCGATGCGCCCGACGGTGGCGCCGCTGCGGCAAGAGCGACCAGTCCAACGGCAGTGACCCGCTCTTTTGGTCGGACGGTGATGGTCCCGCCGGGATCGACATGTTCGCTGGCGGTTACCCATTGGATGGTCATGTGGGGTGACGACGAAGATTGCGCCGGCGCGATCAGGAGGCCCAGCTTCAGGTAGGCGCCGCGGGCTGAAGCAGGGTGGTGGCCATTGTGCCCAGCCGGGATCGCTGGCGTGCCGGTTTGTCCCGGAGCGCTGAGCAACGGCAGGCTCAGGTCCGTGACGTGAAGCGGTTTCCCGAAATACCAGGTGAACGTGGTTCCGAGTGCCAGCGTGAATGACGTGGGCGCTGGCGGAAGTGGCGCCAGAGCTCCAGGCGCCGGCGGCGGAGGTGTAGAAGGCGCCGGCACATGGCGGCGCATGAAGTAAAAGCGCGGGCTCAGCAGCGTTCGGAGGTCCAGCTTGTCGAAGGTCGTTCCCTCCAGGCCCGCGGGCCAGAGCTCGAGCAGCGTGTGGCTGTGCGTGCTCTGATTGTACGAGGCCGACACGATCGCGCCGTACCCCTGCACGCTGGACACGCGTCTGAGAATGTTGAGGTCCGGGCTGGAAAGGCTGAGGAGCTGGCCGAAGTGCGATCGTTTCGGATCGTAGATAGCGACGCGTCCGTTGCCAGCGGCCCGGGCTAGGACCGCTCCGAGCTTGGCTGTAGCGTTGCTGGCGTCCTTTGAACGGGGGAAGGCGACCATGTCGAGATTGAAGATGGACAGATCCACCAGAACGAGGATCGATAGGACGATGGCGACGTACTTCTTCGGCGCCTTCCAGCCTCGCGAGGCGAGGAGGCCCGCAGCGATCACCACTGCGACCCACGGGAGCATCCCGATGTCGAGGTGCACCAGGCTGGAGCGACTCGGTGCAGACGCCATGACGCCGAGGAACTTCTCGATATCCGGCCCGAAGGCGAGAAAAGCCAGGTAAGAGACTAGTGCGACAGCCACCGGGATCAGCGACAGCCGCTTTTCCAAGCGGCCGCCAGGAGGTTCGTTAGCGCTCTGGGGCGCCTCGGGGGTGGCGGAGGCAGACACGGGTCGGCGGATCGAAGAGATGATCGAGTCACACCAGTAGGCGAACAGCACGCACGCTGCGAGGTCGACCTCGAGAAGGTTCCGGCTGAGAAGGCGCTGCTTGTTGTAGCCCGGAAGGTGGTACATGATGATCCCGAGCGGGCTGTAGCCTCCCCATGCAAGGAGCAGCCCGACGATCGCGATGACGAACCAGATGCGCCACTCGCGGGCTTCTTCGTGGCGCCAGCGCGCGATGAGAGCGAAGGCGCCCACCATTGTGAGGATGCCGGTGTAACCTGCTGCCTCGACTAGGTTCATTGGGCTCGGATAGCCGAGAATGCTGGAGCGAGTGCCTCCCAGGATGTATGGCGCGAACGACAGGATGCTGAGAACAGGGCGAAGCGAGCCGGAGGTGAAGTAGCCGTAGTTGATCGGGGCGCGCTGGGAGTGAAGTTGGAACATCAATCCGGGGAGCCATTGAGCAGCCGAGAGCCAGATGCCTCCTGCGGCGCCTAGGACGTATGCTCCGAGCACTCGCCATGTAGGACGTCGGGAGCAGATCGCTGACCAGCCAGCATAGATGCACAGCGGTACGATCGAGTCCAGCGGCGCTTCCGGCGCTCCGGCGAGGATCATGAGGCCGCTAGAGGCGGCGAGGAGCAGCACCCAGGGCCATGTTCGATTCTGGCTTCCTGGATCGGTTCGTGATCTCGATCTCCGGTTGGCTCTCGCGATGCGGTCGATCGCCACGAAGGCCCACGGAAGCCAGCTGGCGCCTTCCAAGAGGTCCAGATGGACGTTCTGGGCAACCATGAAGCCGCCGAGCGAGAACGACGCCGCAGCGAGCGTCGAGGCTAGCTCTGAGCGCTCTCGGTATCGCAGGAGAACGTAGATACCGGCGGCTGCGACAGAGAATGGAAGGGATTGGTTGATGACCCAGGCGACGTGCGGGGGCAGGAAGGCAAAGAGCAGAGTCGGCGGGTACGCGGCGCCAGCGTTGAACCCAGCAAGCAGGGGCGTGCCGCTCCAGATGAACGGGTCCCAGAGCGGGAGGTGGCCATGGTGGAGGTCGAACCCGGTGAGGACGCGTAGTGGATAGCTCTGGATCAAGTTGTCGCCGTTGGCCCATATCCTGCCCGTTGCAAGCATTCCGAGAGTGGCGATCCAAGGGACCGCTAGGACGCCGGCAATTGGAGCCTTGTATAGGACGGCAACGATGGTCCTAGGCCGCGTCAAAGCCTTGGTGGCTGCCGGCTGGTCCTCGGGATCTGATCTCACAACGGTGAGCGGTCTATTGGTGTTTGCGTCGGACTCGTTCGAACTGGCTTCCCGGTCATCACCCGCAGCGAACCTAGAGGTCCCTGAGCCAGGTGCGTGCTATCACACGGGCGTATCGTAACCCGAAAAGCACGTCGTTTCCCTTCTTCGACCGTCCGGCTGCCCGGGGGCGCCAGACCGTCGGCTGCTCGGTGATGCGGAATCCCTTTCGAGCGGCCTCTATCAGCAGCTCTGCTGTCTGGTACTGCTCTTGTTCGAGATGCATTCCTCTGACGACCTCGGAGCGCATGGCGCGGAAGCCGTTCGAGGTGTCGGTGAGGCGCTGGCCGGTCAAGGCATTGATCACCGCCGCGAAGAACCGCACGCCAAGTTTGCGAACGCGGTTGGTAGTCTGGTCCACCCCGAGACGCCTGGAGGCTATGACCAGATCGGCAGAGCCCGCGAGAACCGGTTCGAGGAGCTTGGGCATCTCCTCGGGGTCGTTTTGGCCGTCAGCGTCGATGGTCGTTATGTACTTGGCGCCGCGATCACAGGAGATCGCGTACCCGATCCTCAGCGCAACGCCGTGTCCCCTGTTGACCGGGAATTCGCAGACGAAGGCGCCGTGGTCGGCTGCGATCTTCGCAGTGGCGTCTCCTGGACCGTCCACGATCACAAGTGTGGTGACGCCGATGTTCGCTATCTCCTTCGGGATCGCGCTCAGGACCGCGCCGATCGCCTCCTCTTCGAGGTAGGCAGCCACGAGCGCGACGATCGGTTCGAACTTGCGCCCTGGATAGGCGCCGTCGAAGGACGCGAACGAGAGGTCATCGAGGAACTTCGACGTCGCGACAGCGCGCCTGTGAGACTGCGCGTCCTTCGGTGTGGTGATCATTCGGCTCCAGTTCATCAGGCCGAAACCCCTAGACGGCTTGCGGCGTGGTTTGGCACATTGGCCGGCTGGTTGCGAACGACAGGCGAAGCCTTGGTGGCATACATAGGTTCATTGTGGCCCAGGCCATCCTCGCGGGTCACGCTGGCGTGGTCCGCACCAGGTCGTGGCGTTCCCAGGAGGCTGTTGTAGGCATCGACACGATCTTGAACACTCAGAAGCGGTAGTAGATGAACGGAGCCACGCCTGGGGGACCGAGCGTCGTGATCACAAGGAGGATCGCGCCGAGCAGAGCCCCCTGGGCGACTGGACGAAGGCCGGCAAAGAATCGCTCTGCTGAGTCGCGAAACCGTCCCGGAACGTACTGGGTGGCGATCCCGAACGCGATCGCGATCACCACCATCGGCGTGACCAGTGGAGCAGGGCCGAACGCGGTGAAGAGGCGATCCAGCATGGTCCACGCGGTGCTGAAGGAGTCGGCCCGGAAGAAGACCCACCCGAGGCAGACGACGTGGAAGGTCGCGATCCGTTGAGAGACGGAGCGCCATCGTCCATCTGCGACCGGTTCTTCGCCCCTTCTAGCGCGTACGGTACGGCGCCGGTGCCCAACGACCTGGCCAATCCCGTGGATCGCGCCCCACGCGGCGAAGGTCCAGGCGGCGCCGTGCCAGAGGCCGCCGAGCACCATTGTGATCATGATGTTGCGGTAGGTGGTCCACTCGGCGCCATGGTTGCCGCCGAGCGGAATGTAAAGGTAGTCCCTCAACCACCTGGAGAGCGTCATGTGCCAGCGCCGCCAGAAGTCCTGGAGCGTTATCGCGGTGTAAGGCGCGTCGAAGTTCTGAGGTAGGCGGAGACCTAACAGCATCGCCAAGCCGATTGCCATATCGGTGTAGCCGCTGAAGTCGGCGTAGATTTGGACTGCGTACCCGTACGTAGCGAACAGGATCTCGAGGGCCGTATGTGATCGGGGCGCGTCGAAGACCGGGTTCACGATCGCAGTCGATACGAAGCTCGATATCACCACCTTCTTGAACAGGCCGCCGAAGATCAGGTAGCAGGCAGATGGCAGATCGATCTGGCTCGGGTCTCGCTTTGCTCGTATCTGGGGCAGGAGCTCCGGTCCCCTCACGATGGGACCGGCGACGATATGAGGGAAGAATGATAGGTATACAGCGGTGTCGATCGCCGGCGCCGGCTCTATGATCCCGCGGTACACGTCGACGACGTAGCTGATCGCCATGAAGGTGAAGAACGAGATCCCTACGGGCAGCGTGATCTGCAGCAGGGGAAGCAGGCGGCCGAGCCCTATCGCATGGGCGAAATTGTCCAGGCTTATCACCGCGAACCCGTAGTACTTGAACCATCCGAGGAAGCCAAGGTTCGCCGCTACGGAGACGACCATCGCCCGCTTGCGGGAGCGCTCCGAATGCGCGCGGTGTATCGCGAGCGCGCCCAGATGCGCAGCGATGGTCGATGCCGCCAGCAGGAAGACGAAGCGCCAGTCCCACCAGCCGTAGAAGAAGTAGCTGGCGGCGATCATGAATAGCTTCCAGCGCCGCGGATAGGGGCTGAGCAGCCAGCTCAGGGCGAAGACGACGCCGAAGAACATTGCGAAGTCGGTGGTGGGAAAGAGCATTCGGTGTCCTTGGAGCCAGGTGGTCTAGCTGGCCAGGATAGTCGAGCGAAGCGACAGCCAGCTGACCCGCTGCGCCGACTGCCGGCACGTTACGCGAGCGGCGATGGGCGCCGCGGTTGCGCCATGCGAACGGTGACAACCGCCGCGCTCCGCCGCGCTCCGCAGGCGTATGGTGCGCTGGGACGTGGATGGCGTGCGTACGGTTAGACTTTGTCAGCCGCCTCGGGACTTCAGGAGATCTATCAACTTCGGCATAACTTTCTGCACGTCGCCAACGATCCCAAGATCGGCGATCGAAAAGATCGGCGCCTCTCTGTCCTTATTGATCGCGACGATGTTCTTCGCCCCCTTCATCCCGACCATGTGCTGCGTGGCTCCTGAGATCCCGCAGGCTATGTAAAGCGTTGGCTTCACGATCTTGCCCGTTTGGCCAATCTGGTATGAGTAGGGCACCCAGCCCGCGTCTACGATCGCACGAGAGGCCCCGGGAGCGCCGCCAAGTGCAGTGGCAAGCTCCTCGATCATGCTGTAGTTCTCCTTCTGCTGGAGCCCACGTCCTCCGGAAACGACGACCGCCGCTTCGTCCAGCTTTGGCCCTGACTGTTGCTCGACGTGGCGGGCGATCGTCCGGGCGGCATTCGTAGCATCGAGCTCGCCCGGTGGAGCGGGAACCACCTCACAGGACACGGGCGTTGTGGCTTGGTCGGCGGCAAATGACTTTGCTCTAACAACGAAGATCGCTGGGCTTGTCTCCGCGCCGGTGAACCGTGACGTCGCGGTTTGAGCGCCGCCGAATATGGCGTGCAGGGCGTGCAGCTCTCCATCTTCGACCACGAGGTCGACGACGTTGGTGATCACCGGCCTGTCGATCTTTGCTGACAGCCGCCCAGCGATGTCACGGCCGTCGTAGCTGGTGCCGATGAGGAGGGCTTCGGGCGCGTCGGGCGACGCTGCCAGCTCCGCTAGCTGTCGGGCGATCGCCGAGGCTACCGGCGCTCCCGGTAGCGCGTCTCCGATGTCGCCCGCGTCATAGACCTTGGAAGCTCCGTAGAGACCCAGCTCTGAGGCAAGCGATGCTGTGTCGGGCCCCCATGCGAACGCCTCGACCTTGTCTGCGAGGTCGCGAGCCTTGGTGAGCAGTTCGAGAGACATGCTCGTGGCGCCCTGTTCAGCGTGCTCTACGAGCACCCATATATTCTGCACTTCTCCTCCTGTCGTTCAGGTACTTATGTCGTCGTAGTCTTTAGGTAATTTGTACGCGTTCTAGCGCTCTGGAGGCACTGCGGCGTTCCCGGCGCTTTGCACGGATTCGTGCCGTCCGTGGATGGCCGCCGTGCTGGCGCAGCCTGTGGCGGGGAATCTTTCGCGAGAGCTCGCGAGGAGACGGTCACGGTAAGCGTTCTCAGATCACCTTGATGCGCTCCAGGTACTCCACGATTCGCTCGTGGGCATCGCCTTCGTCCTCGATGATCTCGCCCGCCTCGCGCTCGGGTGCTGCAGCCACCGCGACCACCTCTTGTCTGGCGCCGACCGCGCCAACCGACGAGGCATCTAGTCCCAGTTCAGCCACGCTTAGCTGCTCAACTGGCTTCGACTTCGCACCCATGATGCCTTTGAACGAAGGGTACCTGGGCTCCACCACACCGGCTGTCACGGTTACGACCGCGGGCATGGGGCACTCGATCTGGTCGTAGCCTCCTTCGGTCTGGCGTTCGATAATGACCTTGGAGCCATCAAGGTGGATCTTTCTTGCAAAGGTGACGGCAGGATAGCCGAGGAGCTCGGCCAACTGCACGGGCATCGTGCCCGTGTAGCCGTCGGTGGACTCGGTGGCAGCGATCACGAGATCGGCGTTCGTTCGCCGGATCGCAGCGGCAAGGACCTTTGCGGTCGACAGCGCATCCGATCCACGCAAGGTGTCGTCGCTGATGATGATGGCTTTCGCTGCGCCCATGGCGAGGGCTGTCCGGACGCCGGCGACCTCGTTATTGGGGACCATCGAGACCAGCGTGACCTCGCCGGCGCCTGCCGCGTCGACGAGCTGCAAAGCCATCTCGACTCCGTAGGAGTCAGAGTCATCCATGATCAGCTTGCCGTCGCGCATCAGAGTCTTGGTGGCGGGATCAAGTGATGCCGGTGCAGCGGGATCAGGTATCTGTTTCACGCACACGGTAACGTTCATACCCCTGATTGTTCCCGACGCGGGGGTAAGTGCACCAGCCGAGCCTGTAGATCCTGGTCGAGTAGCATTATCGAGCGCTTAGGAGTGGCGTATCGCTGTGCCCACGAGCGATCTCCTGCCCTGCCCAGGGGCCGCGCGCACCACTCTCCGTGGACCTGCACGCGGCAGACCTCATCAAGAACGGTTCGTAGACGTTTGGCTGGCAGGTGAACACGCACGTCATGTTCCGAGGCGGTAATCTGACTGGCGCGTATCGAGGCATCTCGCGTATCGAGGCATCTTAGGCATAGGTGGAGGTTGGCGTGCAGGAAGCGAAGGCAGAAGTTTTGGGTCCAGCAAGACGTGACCCTGAGCAGGCATTTTGGGATCCAGCAATGCAGCTGGCGGATCGGGAGCATCTCAGGGCGCTTCAATGCACAAGGCTACGAGCACTTATCGCAAGCGTGCTGGACGGGCCCGTGCCTCTTTTTTCAAGGAAGCTGTTGGATGCCGGCGTGACGTCGCCAAGAGATATAACCAGCGTGGACGATCTCTCGCACGTGCCCCTCGTGAGGAAGCAGGACCTGAGGGACTCTGAAGCCAGCGTGCCGCCCTGGGGCGAGTACAGGTTCACCGATCCGCGCACCTGCGTAAGGCTCGGCACCTCGACTGGGACCACTGGATCGCCCACGATCACGCTTTGGACTCGTCACGATCTCTGGGTGGAGTACGAGTCCGCAGCCCGCAATTGGTGGAGGATGGGGTATCGCCCGGGAATGATCGTCACCCATGCGCATCCTGGCTATCTCTACGGCGGCGGCATGATGCTGTCAGGTGCATACGAGTACTTTGGACTGCTCACAGTCTGGGTTCCCCCGCCAGACACCGACGAGCTGGCGGAGCAGGGCCTGCGGTTTTGGATGAAGGTCAAGCCGGACATACCATTCATGGGTTTCTCGACCGGAAGGTTCTTCGAGGTGGCGAAGAAGCTGGGCATCGAGCCGGCGGACGCAGGTCTGGAGATGAAGGGCATCCCGGGATTCGGTTTGGGGAACAAGGGGTTCCCCTTGATGACTGCTGGCGCCGAGTGTTATTCGTTCGTAGGCGGTCCATGCGGCAAGAGCCCCGGAGCGCATGTTCATGAAGACTGGGCGGTGGTCCAAGCAGTTGATCCAAGCACCGGAAAGGACGTGCCAGACGGGGAGTGGGGCAATCTCGTCGTGACGACCTTGGATAGGGACAATGGACTGCTTCGCTACGACCTTGAAGAGGCCTGTGCGATTCTCCGTGAACCGTGCCCTTGTGGAGAGACGACGATCCGTGGGCTTTGGGGCGGCAGGTTCAAGGATCTCTTGCTATGTCAAGGCAAGCGGTTCCAGGTGTCTGAGCTCGAAACCGCCCTGCGGACCGTGCGTGAGGTTGCTCGACCCGTTCTCGAGTACCAGGTTGTCAGACCGTTGCAAGAGGATGCTCCGTTGGTCGTGCGCGTAGAGGGGCCTGCGGAGGGATCGTCACCGAGCCTGAACACGTCTGGCGCGCAGGCAGGACCGGAGCGCTCCTTGCCGTCAGGGGTCCCGGGTGAGGTGCGGGCAATGGCCGAGCGCTGTGTGGCCGCAGTAAGAGAGCACCTGGGTGTCGAGGCGAACGTCGAGGTGCTTGCCAGGGGCGCCCTGCCGAGGGCGGGGTACAAGGCGAACCGGGTCGTCGATCGCTAGCCGTTGGCGGCCGCGGCCGCGGCCGCGGCTGCGTCTGGCGGCTGCGGCTGTGTCTGGCGGCTGCGTCGCGTTCATCGATCATTTGGTCCAGGTCACATCGAACACCCGTGCTACATTTCTGGTCACCGGGTGTGCAAGCCGTCTCGAGCACCGGGTCGAGAAGCTCGGCAAGCAGGTGGCAGACGCGCAGGGGGTCCAGCTCATCCAGGTTCTGAAGAAGCCATCCAGCTGGACGCCCATCCTCGGGCTTTGCTTAGTTGCCTTATGCAGAGTGGTAAACTATTCGCCGAGCGCGACAGCGTGACTCGTCGCAAGATGGGCAGGCGTCTCGCGCGGCAGGTCGACACGCGTTCGGCATGGACCAGCGCACGCTCGCGAGATGGGAGTCATGCTCAGGATCATGAGCGGAGGGGAGTTCTGGATGGGAAGGTCCACCGGCAACAAAGTTGTTGGCGACACAGCCAACAGGAGAGCACTGGGGATGCCTGCACGACGTGCAGGGCTGTCAGCGCTCGGTGTGCTCATAGCGTGGTAGGCGCCGGCCTCGGCGCGGCCACGGCGCTCGCTGCCTCACCGGCCGGAGCGAGCACGGCTCACTCATCGCTTCCCCCGGTGAACGCGTCGGTCTCGAACACGCCGACCGTGAACGTCGGCAACCTGCCGATCAACTCGGCTCAGACCTCCGGAAGTAGGACCGTCCGAACAGTTGAAGTCATGACCCCCTCATCCAGTAGGTGATCGGACGCTTGTCCCCGGCAAGATGCACCTCCGGGCCGGCATTGATCTCTGAGACGAGCTCCCCGAGCGCTCGGGCGATCCGAGGCTGATCGGGACGATCGAGGGTGACGGTGATCTCGCGGCTTGTGTATGCAATCCTTCCCCCGAGGCACAACAGGTGCCGGGTGATCGAGCGGTGCTCGTCGATGTCGTCCAAGTAGGCGTTGAGTCGCCGCGCGAGGTCCAGCTCTGCGTTGTAGGCAAGGAGGCGACAGACCATCTGCAAGGAGCGGGCAGCGAGTGCGGGCTTCGCACGCTTCGCGTTCGGATCGAGGCTGTTCGCGGGCAGCTTCGCCGGAACGCGCTTCAACGCGTCCTTCGCGATAGCGACCCTATCGCTTGCCTCTTTGATCACAGAGACGTAGTCGTCTACATCCTCGTAGTCCTTCATGATCGCTGCGCCAAGCGCCCGCTCAGCCTCCGCGAGCCCATCTGTCGCCTTCTTCAGCTTCGCTCGGGCATCCTTGCGAGCCGGGTTGGGAACAAGGGCGGTGTTCTCCGTGAGATCCATCTCGTAGCTTGAGAGCCAGTGGATGCCCTGGTTCGCCTCGAGGTACTTGTTGGCGTTCTCTATCGACCATCGGCCTTTGAGCTTGTAGACCATCGGGACGGCATCGAAGGCTCTGTTGGAGGTGAGCACCTCGAAGACGACCTTGTGGTTCTCAAAGGCCGAGATCTGACGCACAGGCGTCGCGTCGTAGTCCTTTAGCTCCACAAGCTCATCGGCCAGGCACAGCGAGCGACGCCTGCCGTTTACAGCGACCGAGCGCCACTTCGGTTCCACCTGCGGCGCAACCAGTGGGGCTCTTCTCCAGGTGACCCAGTCCCATCCCAGCTCGGCTATAGCGGAGAACACCTTCGGGTAGGAGCCTCCCCGATCGAAGCCGATCATCGCCGTGTGATCCCCGACGATCTCAGTGAGATCACAAAGGACCTCGGGTAGCGAGACCGAAAGACCCCTCGGCTCCCCAGAGGAGAAGCAGATCGCCCGCCAGTGATCGTCTACGACGAAGGTGTCGTCTCTTCCCGCCTCAGCTATGTGACGGCGGTTGTTCCAACCCTTGGCGACAGGCCTTGCGCCCCAGTAGGTGACGAAGTGGTCGTCTACGTAGTACAGATCTGGAGGTCGCTCATCTGTCGCGAGCATTGCTTTAGCGACCGAGCGCTGGATACGAAGAGGGTCCGATGACTGCGCCAAGGCATGAAGCCGGGGACGGAGGGTGCGCAGGTCGGGGAAACGTTCCAGGCCGACCAGCGCTCCGGCGTCGGCGACCCTCAGGTGCTTTGAGCCCTCCATGGAGTCGATGCCGAGCGCGAAGCCGAAGGTTGCAGAGAGCACCAGCGACGCCGCGTCATAGCGCCTAGACGGCCCCGAGGGAAGCGAGGAGAGCACGTCGTTTACCCCGAGTCGGCACAGGTAGGCATGCAGCAGCATCGCACCTGCGTAGCGAGAGGGCATCATCGCATCCATCAGAGGCGCTGGAGGCATCGTTCGAACATCTGGCTTGCCAGCGGCATCGGCCTGCGGCTCTTCAGCCTGCTCGGCTCCACCCGCTTCCCCTATGGTCTCCGGCGCCTCGCTCTCTTCCTCGCTGGCCTCGGCCGAGCTCGTGGGTGGCTCGTCGCAGGAAGCATCGAGCTCTTCTTGGGTTCCCCGGGATGCTCGAAGCGCCTTCAGCTGGCGCCCGATCGTGCCAGGGTGCACGCCGAAGCGCTTTGCGATCGCCCTGTCGCTTGTTCCCTTGTCGGACAACGCCTCAGCTATGCGAAGCTTTGAAGCGCTGAGGCTCCTACGACGTCCTCGGGGCCGCACCAGGCCCGCACAGCCGCGCTCGTTGCGCCGGGCGCGCAGCATCGACATGTAGGGAGCGCTGAGGCCAAAGCACGCGGCGACGTCCTTGCAGGAAAAGCCGACGTCCGTCAAGTTCACCGCCACCACGTTTCGCATCCCGATGTCGTCTTTGTCGAAGATCGCGAGTAGCTGTGGGCCCCTGCACACACGGACCTCACCATCGGACTCGAAGCATTCGAGGGCTACTCGCTCCGGCCTCTGAGAAAGCTGTTCAGCTATGGCGTTGCTCATCTCTACAGGGTACCACCTGGAGGAGTGAACTTCAACCCTTTTCGCGACATTCCCTGGTTCACGAACTACCTGCTCAACTGTGTCGTTAGGGCGCTGCTTCCGGAGGTCTGAGCCTGGGCGGCTCAGGGTATCGAGTCTCTCGAACGGCACGACGTACGACTTCGGCTTCGGGCCGTGGGGAACTGTTCAGAACAGTCAGCAGCCGTTCACGCTGGTGAACTTCGCCGGCTCAGGGGTCTTCCGTGACTTCTCTGACCGCTGAAGCAGCCAGCTTCTTTTCAAGCAGCTTGGAGCTCTTCGGCTGTCAGAAGGGCCAGTCCAGCCCGGAGGATGTTGCGTGCGGCGTGTTCGTCGGCGTGGGCGGTGTGCCTGCACGCGACGCATGTGAACACGGCCTGGCTGACG
>JAJYWA010000026.1 GCA_021791755.1 Actinomycetes bacterium
TTCTCCTGTAGTGGTCTGCTGGGTACTCGATCTCGATGGTGTGATGTGGCTTGGTGAAGAGCCGATCGAGGGTTCTGCCGAGGCGGTGCGTCATCTTCGAGACAATGGGGTCGAGATCGCGTTCTTTACTAACAACTCCTCACTCACGATCGATGCGTACGTGAACAAGCTTCGAGCGATGGGGGTCGATGTGCGGGGAGAGGACATCCTGAGCTCTGCGCAGTCGGCAGCCGACCTGCTGGATGCCGGGATGACTGCTGTCGTTTGCGGAGGTCCAGGCATAATTGAGGCGTTGGTGGGGAGGGGCGTCGTCATCGTCGACCATGGCCCTGCTGATGCGGTCGTCGTGGGTTGGCATACGAACTTCAACTTCTCGCGCCTCGAGACAGCAACCGATGCGGTGCTGGCTGGCGCTCTGTTGATCGGAACCAATGACGATGCGACCTATCCGGTTCGAGGACGCCTTCGTCCCGGCGCGGGGGCGATCCTTGCCAGCGTTGCGTACGCGACGGGGACCGATCCCTTGATTGCCGGAAAGCCGAACCGCCCGGCAGTGGAGATGCTTCTGAGGAGGGCTGGTCGGCCAAGAGTGGTGGTCGGAGACCGTCCGGAGACCGACGGCGAGTTGGCGCGAAAGCTTGGGGCACAGTTTGCTCTGGTGTTGAGCGGGGTAAGCATGCCGGGCGGTTTCGGGACGCTAGCCGGCGTTGGAACCGAGGGCGATCCACCTGATCAAGGGGTGTGGTCGGGACATTCGGTGTTGCCCGGGCGTGCTCTTGCCGGGCGTGCTCCCTCTGGGCACTCCCCGTCCGGCGTGCGTCGCAGGGTTCCGACCGATGTCCGGGACGGCCGAAGACCGGCCACGACGATTGCGAGGACGATGACCAAGGTCGAGCAAACGACGAAGAAGGGATCGAGGCGGCGGCCAAGAAGCCGACCTGATGCATCTGCGCCGGACCTTTTGACACTGGTGCGTGAGGTCCTCGATGGGCGTCTCCTTGCAGGCTCCATGGAAAGTAGCTAGTTTGCGTGCATGACGTCATATGACTTTCTGCGGCGCTACATCGAGGCCGGTACAGCTTTTACCCAGATCACGAGGAGGCGTGCCGAGGAGGTCGTCAACGAGCTGGTTCGCTCTGGGGAGATCCAGCGCGGTCAAACTCAAGACTGGGTGGAGGACCTGGTCCAGCGCAGCCGGAAGAACGTTGAGGTGTTGACTGCCACCGTGCGCAAGGAGGTTGCAGGCCAGTTGAAGGCGCTCGGTATCGAGAGCGTAGATGACCTTGTCGATCTTGTGCAGGACGTTGTGCATTCCACCGTGGACCAAGCGCGAGACGCAGGTAGCTCGGCGCTCGGGAAGCGGCCGGCTCGAACACGAAGCCGTGGCGGCCCTACCTCTACGAGCACGACCTCTTCTGCGTTCTCACGCGCTGGTTCCTTGTCATCCCGTGGAGCGCCAGCCGCTTCAAAGGCGGCATCCAAGAGGGCCACCAAGGCGCAGGCCACCAAGGTGCCGTCCACCAAGGCGCAGGCCGCGGCGAAGCGAGCTTCGGGCGGTGCGAAAAGTCGGGCAGCTTCGACTGGAGCCCAGGCAAAGGCTGGTGCAGTTGCGGCAAGTGCGAAGTCACGCGTCGCATCCAAGGCGAAGTCAACCGCAGTGAAGTCAGCCGCAGTGAAGTCAGCCGCAGCGAAGTCAGCCGCGGCGAAGTCAACCGCAGTGAAGGCACGCCGGCCAGCGGGCAATGGCCCCAGCGTTCGCAAGGCGGGTGGCTGAGAGCGAAGCTTCGCCGACCTCTTGGCATGGAGCTGGTACGCAGAGGGCTGGCCAGCACCGAAGTGGAAGCGATAGCGCTCATTGAAGCGCGGCGCGTCCTTGTCAACGGTGCGATCGGCTTGAAGGTGACCAGGCTTGTATCGCCTGAGGAATCGCTCGCAGTCCTGCGGCTTGGCGCGCGTTTCGTCAGCCGAGGTGGAGAAAAGCTCGAGGCTGCTCTGGAGCGTTTCAATCTCGATGTCACTGGCAAGAGGGCCCTTGACGCGGGCTCATCGACCGGAGGGTTCGTCGACTGCCTGCTTCAGCGCGGCGCTGTCTCAGTTGTGGCGGTGGACGTGGGCAGGGGTCAGCTCAGCCAAGTTCTACGCGATGACGTTCGCGTCCATGTGCACGAACGGTCGAACCTGCGTCTTATCTCGGTTGAGGACGTCGGTGGCGTTCCATTCGAGGTGCTGACGGCTGATCTGTCGTTCATCTCGCTGACGAAGGTCGTTGGCCGCTTGGCTGGTGCTCTTGCGGCTCCCAGGGCGGATCTGGTCGTGCTCGTGAAGCCTCAGTTCGAGTGCACGAGGAAAGAAGCGTCCGTCGGCAAGGGCGTGGTCTACGATCCCGCCGTATGGGCCCGATCCCTGGCTGGCGCCGCTCTCGCCATAGCCGCGGCCGGTGGGGTGGTCCGTGGGTCTATGGTATCTCCTCTCCGGGGAGCGGATGGCAATACGGAGTTCTTCCTCCATGCCGTAGCTCATGCGCGCGCCGAGCTGGCCGCGGGCGACGAGGCTGCGGGCGGCGAAGCTGTTGGCAGCGGTTTCGTCGGTGTGGAGAATGTTCTGGGGGCCGAGGTCGCTCAGGGTTTGACCAAGGCCGTCGAGGAGGCAGCCGAGCTGTGTGGAGCGAGATCGACCCCAGAGGCTCCGGTTGGCATGGAGCGGCCCCCTTCCCATCCTTCCCATCCTTCCCATCGATGGGATGGCTCTCCTCTCGGCCCCGAGCAGCAGGTACGCTCACGGGCGTCGGTCCACGCACCGATTGATGCACTGCTGGGCTCCTCGAGAGCTCGGCAGGTATAGCGGCAACATGCGTGTAGCGTTCTTCGTGCATCCCGGCAGGAGTGAGGCGTACGAGATCGCCCACCGAGCGACGTCATGGCTATCACAGCGCCAACATGTGGGGATCATTCCTCAGCAAGGCGTCGAAAGTTGGGCGGAGATTCGCCATCTCTTTGCCAATGTTCTCCACGACGGGGTAGATCTCGCTGTGAGCTTGGGCGGTGACGGGACCATGCTGCGCACCGTTGAGTTGTCGCTCGACGCTTCTGTTCCCGTGCCGGTGCTTGGTGTGAACATGGGAACGCTCGGGTACTTGACCGAGGTATCGAGCAGCGAGCTCGAGGTCGCTCTGGAGAAGTACCTCAACGGTGATTACGAGATCGAGGAGCGCATGACCCTCGAGGTTGATGTCGAGCGCTCGGCTCCGGGGGCGAACGGCGATGCGGTTCATCGTGACGCGATGAGCGCAGAGGACTCAGAGAATGCCGTAGACCCTGAGGCTGAGGCTGTGCGTGGCGGACCAGCGGGCTTGTCGCACCTTCCCAGCTTGGTGCTCAACGAAGCTGTGGTCGAGAAGACGTTTCCGGGCCGCACGGTGCGCATGGACGTGAGTATCTCCGGGACACCGTTCCTCACCTATGCGGCGGATGGCCTGATCGTCGCTACGCCAACCGGATCAACGGCGTACAATCTTTCGGTGCGGGGTCCGATCGTGTCGCCTAGGGTCTCCGCAGTGATCGTGACACCTGTGTCGCCGCATATGCTGTTTGATCGTTCGCTCGTGTTAGAGCCGGGTGAGGAGATATTGATCAAGTTGGTCGACGGGAGAAGCGCCGAGCTCGTACTTGACGGCTTTCCTGCTCTGGAGCTCATGCCTGGTGACTGCGTGTCGTGCCGTTCGGGATCGCGGCCGGCGCGTCTGGTGGCGTTCCGCCAGCGCGACTTTCACGCGATCCTCAAGGCAAAGTTCGCTCTCTCGAAGGAGCAGTGAGGCACGGAAGGAGCTTGCACCAGATGCTTGATGAGCTTCGTGTAAGCCATCTGGGCGTCATCGCGGACGCGGTGCTCGAGCTGGGTCCGGGGATGACGGCTCTCACCGGCGAGACCGGCGCCGGCAAGACGCTTCTCATCGAAGCGCTGGAGCTTCTATTGGGGGGCCGTGCCGATGCCACGATTGTGAGGCCCGGCGCCGAAGAAGCCATAGTGGAGGGTCGTTTCACCTTGGACGGCTCCGAGCTCGTCGTCGCGAGATCGGTGCCGGCCGGCGGAAGATCGCGTGCGTGGGTCAATGCCAGGATGGCTCCCGTCGCGGCGCTCAACGAAGCTGCGGGTGGCCTGGTGGACCTGCATGGCCAGCATCTGCACCAGTCTCTTCTCCGCCGTGACGCTCAGCGGGATGCCCTGGACTCGTTTGCCGGCATTGGCGCCGAGGTCGCGGCCGTGGCCGCCGCAAGAGCTCGGGTGCGGGCTATCGAAGAAGAGCTGGCCTCGCTGGGTGGCGACGTCCGAGCAAGAGAGCGCGAGGCAGACGTCCTGCGCTACCAGCTTGCAGAGATCGAGGCAGCAGGCCTGGATGATCCGGACGAAGATGCTCGGCTCGAGGCCGAGGAGGAGATGCTCGCGGAGGCAGCGGCTCATAAGGACGCCGCCTTTACTGCCCTCACGATGCTCGAAGGTGGGGAGGCCGATGATGCCCAGGGCTGTGCGCGGGATGCTATGAGCGCTGCTATAGGGGCTCTGGGCGCCCGGGCGGCCTTCGCCTCGCTTGTGTCCAGGATTTCTGGAGCAGTCGCCGAGATGGACGATGTAGCGGCCGAGCTGCGCGGTCTGGCTGAGTCGCTGGACGAAGACCCTCGTCGCCTCGACGAGGTTAGGGCGCGCAGGCGTCTCATCAGAGAGCTGATCAACAAGTACGGCGAGACAATCGAGGACGTGCTGGTGTTCTCGAGGAAGGCCGCCTGTCGCCTCGATGAGCTCGTGCGAGCCGAGGAGACCGCGCGGAAGCTGGAAGAGGAGCTACTGGTCGCTACGAGGGAGCACGACCTCGCGGCGAGCGCGCTCGGGAGCCGGCGTCGTTCCGCCGCGAGCCAGTTCAGCGCGAGGGTGCAGGAGCACCTGCGTGCACTCGCCATGCCCAGGGCGGTCCTCGACGTCAGCCTTGCCGAAGAAGGCCCGGCGGACGACGTAAGTTTTCTACTGTCAGCGAACCCGGGTGAGCAGCTGATGCCGCTGGCGAAGGTAGCCTCCGGCGGTGAGTTGGCGAGGGTGATGCTGGCTATTCGTCTCGCGTCGAGCTCTGGACGTGGTCCTGCGACGCTCGTCTTCGACGAAGTTGACGCTGGCATCGGCGGAGAGGCTGCGCTCGCGGTCGGCAGAGCGCTCTCCAAGCTGGCCTCCACGCACCAGGTGCTGGTCGTCACCCACCTGGCGCAGGTTGCCGCTTATGCTGATCATCACGCACTCGTGACGAAGTTCGAGCGTCACGCGAGGACGGAGGCTTCTGTCGCGCAGGTGGATGGTGAAGAGAGGCTTGCAGAGATTTCACGCATGCTCTCAGGGCAGTCGCGCAGCGCGATAGCGCGGGAGCACGCGAAGGAGCTACTCGAGATGGCGTCCGGTGAGCGTACGGCAGACCGTGGGGCGCCGCACAGCAATGCCGGCCGCGGCGTTGGCTCTGGAGCGGCTACGCTAGTGGTACAAGGAGATGGCAAAGGCGCTCATCGCCCGTGAGGGCAGGCACGAGGTCATGAAGGCGTTGACGCTGTGACGAAATTCATCTTTGTCACAGGCGGCGTGTCAAGCTCGCTCGGCAAAGGCTTGACCGCCTCATCGCTGGGACGGCTTCTCAAGTGCCGTGGCTTGCGGCTGACGATGTGCAAGCTCGATCCGTACATCAATGTCGACCCGGGGACGTTGAACCCGTTCGAGCATGGCGAGGTCTTCGTTACCGATGACGGCGGAGAGACGGATCTGGATCTTGGCCACTATGAACGGTTCATAGACGAGAGCTTGAACCGGAGCTCGAACGCTACGACGGGCTCCATCTACTCTGCAGTGATCTCCAAGGAGCGTCGGGGCGACTATCTCGGGCGAACCGTTCAGGTCATCCCGCACGTTACAGATGAGATCAAAGAGCGGGTGTACCGCTTGGCGTCAGATGAAATCGACGTCGTCATCACAGAGGTCGGTGGAACGGTCGGGGACATCGAGATCGTCCCGTTTCTCGAGGCCATCAGGCAGTTCCGAAGGGACGTCGGGCGCGAGAACGTGTGCTATGTCCATCTCACGCTGGTGCCGTACCTTGCGCCGTCCGGTGAGCAGAAGACGAAGCCCACTCAGCATTCGGTGACAGAGCTTCGGAGCAGGGGCATCCAGCCGGACGTGATCGTATGCCGGAGCGACCAGGCTATCTCACAGGCACTGAAGCGGAAGATCTCCCTGTTGTGTGATGTGCCGCCC
The DNA here is from genome assembly GCA_021791755.1 of Actinomycetes bacterium. Taxonomy (GTDB): domain Bacteria; phylum Actinomycetota; class Acidimicrobiia; order Acidimicrobiales; family JAJZXF01; genus JAJZXF01. The sequence goes on from JAJYWA010000026.1 coordinate 6,280, forward strand.
GAGGCCGTCGTGTCTGCTGTCGACGCCCGCAGCATCTACCAGATTCCCTTGGTTCTGCACGACGAGGGGCTGGATGAGCACATCTGCAGGCTCCTGCAGTTCGACCTGGCGAAGTACCCAGCAGACCTCGCGAGCTGGACAGAGTTGCTGAGGCGAGTCGAGGCGACCGAGGAGGAAGGGGCGCCGAGGGTGCGGATCGGGATCATCGGAAAGTACGTGAACCTTCCGGACGCCTACCTGTCGGTGGTCGAGGCGTTGAGGCACGCCGGCTTCTACCATGGCGCGAGCGTGGAGATCGTCTGGGTACAGGCGGAGGAGGTCTTAGCGATGCTGGCGTCCAACAGCGTCCACGCTCTTCACGACCTCGACGGGATCGTGATCCCCGGCGGCTTCGGTGAGCGTGGGGTCGAAGGAAAGATCGCTGCGGCGCGCTATGCCCGCGAGAGCGGCCTGCCCTGTCTTGGGCTTTGCCTGGGTCTCCACGTGATGGTCATAGACTTTGCTCGTCATGTGGCAGGAATGGACGGGGCCCACTCTACGGAGTTCGATCCGGCGACTCCGTACCCGGTCATCGATCTGATGGACGACCAGGTCGATGTGGTGAACAAGGGTGGCACGATGCGCCTGGGCGCATACCCGGCGCAGCTGAGCCCGGGTTCGAGGGTTGCCAAGGCTTATGGTCAAGAGACCATCTCCGAACGCCATCGGCATCGCTACGAGGTGCAGCCAAGGTTTCACAACAAGCTCTCCGAAGCCGGCCTCGTCTGGTCGGGGATGTCTCCCGACGGGCGGCTCGTCGAGATGCTCGAGCTGGGTTCCCACCCATTCTGGGTGGGAACCCAGGCCCATCCGGAGCTCAAGAGCCGTCCTGACAGCCCTCACCCGCTGTTCAAGGAGCTTCTCGCGGCGGCTCTGGCCAGAGCAGAGGGAAGGGCTCCGCGGATCTTGGATCCGAGGGAGCTCGAATGAGGTCGGCGTAGCATGAGGCGCGACGAGCGCGACGAGCCGGGGACCTTGGATGTCGGCGAATTCAGGCTTCTCGAAAAGCGCGAGAGGTATTCATCGCAACTGTTCAGCGTGCACACCGGGCAGTATGCATCTCCATCGGGCGTGGTGTTCGAAAGGGAGGTGTTGCACCACCCGGGGGCCGTTGGTGTGGTCCCTGTGATGACGCGCTCGCCAGGGGAGCCCAGCGTTGTCCTGGTGCGCCAGTACAGACCCGCGACGGGCGCCTGGGTGTTGGAGATACCAGCCGGACTCCGGGACGTGGTGGGTGAGGCTCCGGAGGTCACTGCGGCACGGGAGCTGGAGGAGGAGGTCGGCTTCAGAGCAGGCGAGCTGACGAGGCTCTTTTCCGCCTACACGTCTCCGGGGCTCTCTGACGAAGAGGTGATCGTCTACCTTGCAACCGGTCTGGAGCCGGTCGCAGCCAGGCCGCAAGGCCAAGAAGAGGTGTTTGCAAGGGTTTGCGAGATCCGACTGGACGAGGCGATCAGGTTGGCGCTGGGGGGCGAGGTCGTGGACCTGAAGACGATTGGTGGGCTCTTTGCCGCACGGGAAGCGCTTACCGGAGACCTCGAGAGCTGAGCATGCAGCATGCAAAGGACCGTGGAGCAAGTGTTGGAGCAGCCCTAGAGTGGAGGTTCCTCGCCTTGGCGCCGGGGCTCGCAGTTCTCGCATAGTTTCCCGCCAGCCAGGAGGGCCCGGTGGCGAGCCCAACGTCGTGGGCAGCAGCGCAGGCCCAACCTCACGCAGGAACGCAGTCCCCGTCTCGCGCGGCGGCGCAGGATCAGAGACTTCGCCGGGCGCTGCTCCTGCCGGTAGGCGAGACCGGAGCAAGGTAGCTCGAGCGAGGCTGAGCTGGGACTCCGAAGAGTACCTTTCTTGGCTCGCGGTGGAGGTGGGTCGCTCGGCGAACACGATAGCCGCGTACAGGCGGGACCTGCGTTCGTACGAGGAGCTGCTGCTCGCTCGACGCCTTGATCTTGATGACGTGACGCGCTCGGTCATAGAGGACTATCTGGCTTATCTCCGGGCTAGTGGTATGGCGCGATCCTCGATCTCGAGGGCGTTGGCCGCAGTGAGAGGGCTTCATCGTTTTCGGCTCGACGAGGGCTTGGCGAGTGGCGATCCGACTGCAGACGTGAGTGGACCCCGGGTCCCACCTGGACTGCCCAAGGCGCTCAGCGAGGAGGAGGTGAAGAGGCTGATCTCGGCCGTGACCGGTGAAGGCCCCTTCCCGAAGCGTGATCTCGCGATGCTCGAGGTTCTCTACGGCGCCGGGGTGCGTATCTCCGAGCTCGTCGGCCTGTCGATGGGTGATCTCGATCTCTCGGCGGGCTTGATGAAGGTTCTTGGCAAGGGGAACAAGGAGCGCCTCGTCCCAGTTGGAGGCTTCGCGGCACGTGCGCTCGACGACTGGTTGGGCGGATCAGGCCGGGCGTTGCTAGTGCCGCAGCGGTGGGCCAGACGCAGTGACGCCACGGCGATCTTCTTGAGCAGGTTGGGGACGCGGCTGACCCGTCAGGGCGCTTGGGGAGTCGTTCGCCATTACGGCGCCCTTGCAGGTCTCTCGGATCGCCTGACGCCTCACGTTCTCAGGCATTCGTGCGCAACTCACATGCTTGATCATGGCGCCGACATCAGGGTGGTCCAAGAGCTGTTGGGCCATGCGTCTATCACGACGACGCAGATCTACACCCGCGTCACCCCCGAGCACCTTCGGCGGGCATACGAGTTGGCCCATCCGCGCGCCCAGGGCTCAAACGCGCACTAGGCTTTGCGATCATGGTGAATGAAGTGCCAACTGATGCGCCCGCTGCGGACTACCGCTCGTTGCTCGAGCATGAGCGCGCGGAGCTCTTGGACAAGCTGCGGGAGATCGGTCGCGGGCCGGAAGGAGGGCTGAGCTACGACTCCAACTTTGCCGATTCGAGCCAGGTGACGGCGGAGAAGGGGGAGGTGGAGACGCTGGCGGCCGAGCTTCAGGGGACGCTGGAGGGTGTCGAGAATGCGCTGGCAAAGTTGGATGCTGGCGCCTATGGCAGGTGCGAAGGGTGTGGTGAGCCCATCGACCCCTTGCGCTTGGAGGCAAAACCTGCGGCGCGTTTCTGTATAAATTGCGCCTCGCGCAGGTAACCCGGATCACTATCACTGAGATCTGGTGGTCCAAGGCGTAGTGGACTGCTTGCCTGGCGCTCCCCGCCTGCCTGGTTCTCCCCGCTTGCCTGGCGCTCCCCGCCTACTTGGTGTGTCTCGTTGCTTCGGCTGCCAGGATGTCGTGTCACCACCGTACCTCTATGCATGATCCCGTGTCGCGGTGCGACCAATGAGCGCGAAGAGGGAGATCCTCCTCGGGCTGCTGCTCGCCGGAGTAGCTGTCGCAGCTGGCATCGCTCTGGAGCGCCACGAGATCTCGAGGTTGGATCTCATCTTTTACGTCGTGCTGTTCGCGTCGGTCATCCCTCATGAGATCGCACACGGCCTGGTGGCTTACCTGTTTGGCGACGACACTGCAAAGCGGGCCGGCCGGCTCACGATGAACCCGCTTGCCCATATCGATCCGCTCGGTACGGTGGTAGTTCCCGTGCTGATGATCCTCACTACTGGTTTCGCGTTTGGCTGGGCTAGACCGGTGCCTGTCGACGTCAGCAGGCTGCGAAGCCCCCGCAATCAAGCTGTGCTGGTATCGCTTGCGGGGCCCGCGCTCAACGTCGTCGTAGCTGTGGCAGCTGGGATCGCCTACGGCGCCTTCGTGCCGTTCGGAGTCAAGATTTTTTCGTTGTCATTTCAACCGGCGCCTGACCAGGTGCTGTTCATGATCGGTTTTGTGAACGTGATCCTCGCCGTCTTCAACATGATCCCGATACCTCCCCTTGACGGTTCCGCCTTGATCGAGAGGTTGCTACCGAACGCCTGGTGGCCCAAGTACCTTCAGCTGCGCATGGCCTTCATGCCGCTTGTGATCATTCTCGTGGTCATGAAGCCCAATCTCTTCGTTGACGCGTACACGCCTGCTCTCAATCTGTGGCAGCAGCTGCTCAGATGATGCGTTCAGATGATGCGCTCAGGTGAGAATGCCTATTGCAGCATGGGTCCGGCGAAGAGTCGAGGCTGCAACTTCGCCAGCCCTTTGCGCACCGTCGGAGAGCACGCGTCGAACCTCGCCTGGATCTCTCGAGAACGCTGCAAATCTCTCGCGTGCCGGGCGGAGCATCTCTGCAACGGCTTCTGTGGCCGCCGACTTCAGTGATCCGTAGTTCGGATAACCAGAGGCCAGCTGGTCCGGGGCGCCTCCACTGGCCGCTGCGAGCAACTCCAGAAGATTGGAGATCCCGGGCTTGTTCTCTGGGTCGTAGAGCACCTCTGTCCCGCTGTCGGTGACCGCTCTACGGATCTTGCGTTCTATCACCGTAGGATCGTCCAGCATCATGATGGTTCCGAGATGCGACTGGGCGGATTTTGACATCTTTGACGTGGGATCCTGCAGATCCATAACCCTCGAAGCGACGCGCGGGACGGATGCATCGGGCACGACAAAGGTCTCACCGTAGCGGGCGTTGAACCGGTGGGCCAGGTCGCGGGCGAGCTCGAGGTGCTGGCGCTGGTCATCGCCGACGGGGACCCGGTCGGCGTCGTATGCCAGGATGTCAGCCGCCATGAGCACCGGGTAGGCAAACAGCCCCAGGCTAACTGACTCCTGCCCTGCTCCCTTCTCCTTGAACTGGGTCATGCGCCGCATCTCGCCCATGGTCGCGGTGCACTCCAGGATCCATGCGAGCTCAGAGTGCTCGTGCACCTGGCTCTGGACGAAGATCGTGCATCGCGAGGGGTCGAGCCCAGCCGCAAGCAGGCTTGTCGCCGTATGCAGGGTCCTCGAGGCGAGCTGCTTCGGGTCGAAGTCGACGGTGATCGCGTGCAGGTCGACGATGCAGAAGAAGGCGTCGCTCTCGTACTGTTCAGCCGACCAGCTGCGAAATGCGCCGAGGTAGTTGCCGAGGTGCATCTCCCCGGTTGGCTGGACTCCCGACAGTACTCGTACCATGCGAGCACATAGTACGTGTTGTTCGGCACGCGGTGCACGGGCGCACGGCTGGCTTCTCGGAGTCCTGGAAACGACCGGCCGGACGAGCGCCGTGCCGGACGAACGCCGTGCCGCACACGGCGCGGTTAGTCGGACAAGCTCGGAAGCGGGATGATCATTCGCACGCATGCGCCGGTGGGCTGCCTGTTCGCTGCAGTGCAGTAGCCTCCATGCGCTTGCGCTATAGCCTGAACTATCGCAAGGCCGAGGCCGGCGCCGCCGGTTGTGCCTGATCCCGTCCCTGAGCCCGAGCCGCCTGCGCCTGAGCCCGAGTCGGAGTCGCCCGAGCGGCTGCGCGAGTCGCCCGAGCGCCGGAACCTTTCGAAGGCATGGGGCAGCAGATCCGCTGGGAAGCCGAGCCCTTCGTCGGTGACTTCGATGACAAGGCTGTCCGTCGTGATCACCTCGCGGGTGGGGCGCCCGGGTTGCGGAGCGTCGTCGGGCTCCGGCCGGCGTTTGTGGAGGCCGATCTTCTGGCGCAGCCCACGGGGACCAGCCGGCGGCTGTCCTCCGCTCGTGCTGGTCGCGCTGGTCGCGCTGGCTACGCCCGGTCTCGCGACGGACGCAGCAAGACCCACAGACGTCCCTTGTGGGCTGAAGCGCAGAGCGTTGTAGACGAGGTTGTGGAGCGCCCTTCGGATATGGCTCTCGTCTACGTGGGCGATCAGCGTGTCCTCCACCTCTACGGCCAATGTAACTCCTCTCGACTCGCCCGCCTGCCTGTGAGCCTCAGCGACGTGCCGGAGGAGCTCTGCTACATCGGTGTCGCTCGGCGAGATCGCGAGGGATCTCTCGTCGCTGCGGCTCAAGAACAGGAGGTCTTCTCCGAGGTGGACGAGGCGCCTGGTCTCGCTGGCAGCGTTGTGAACGGCCGCCACGAGCTCGGCGCGTGACCTGCCGGGACGATCTGCAAGCTGCAGCTCGCCGTGGAGGATCGCCAGCGGGGTGCGCAGCTCGTGGCTTGCATCGGCCACGAGGCGGCGCTGGCGCGCAAGGGACGATCGTACCTTCGCGAGTAGGAGGTTGAGCGTGGAAGCAAGCCTCGCGATCTCGTCGTGGGTGTGTGGCTCCTCGAGCGATGCGCCGGGCTCCATCTCGGCTAGAGCTGCAGCTTGGCGTCGGAGCCGTTCTACTGGACCGAGCGCTACTCTCGCGAGGATGTAGGCGCCGGCCGCTATGAGGACGATCGCGATCAGGCCCCCCAGCACCAGGCCTTGTCGCACACCTGCTACAGCCACGTCGCGCTGGCGCAGGGAAGCCCCGAGCACGAGCAGCCACCCCGGCCACCCCCTGACCGGGAGCAGGAGAAGGCGCACCGAGTCGGACTGCACCAGAGGCGATGCAGTCACGAGCAGTGGTGCATTGCGCCTCGCGGCACGGATCATCGCTGGGGATGCGAGAGATTGAGGCCCGGTGTCATCGGAGGATGCGACCTGGCCAGATGGGTCAACGAGCTGGGCCACGTAGTCGATGGTGCCGGGCCGCCTGCTTGCCAGGATGTCTTCGTGATCGGGACTCGAGGTGTTGAACAGGGAAGAGTAGCCAGGCACTCCCCCAGGATGCGCCTGGGGTCTAGGTGGTGCGCCGGGCAGGGACCGCACGAGGCTTGCGGCCTCTGATCGAAGGCTCGTGTCGATCGAGGACGTCAGCGCTCCGCTGAGTTGGTGCAGGAAGAACAGGCTGCCGAGAACGATGAGGACGCCAGAGCTGAGTGTCATGCCCAGGATGAGGCGAGTGCGGATCGACATCGTTCAAGGCGCTCCTTTGTCGGGCGCCTCGACGAGTCGGTAGCCCGCGCCGCGAACGGTTTCGATCATCGACGGTTGCCGAGGGTCGTCGATCTTTCGTCGGAGGTATCCGACGTACTGGTCTACGACGTTCGAGAGGCCGTCGTAGAGGGGGTCCCAGACGTGGTGGATGATCCGTGTTCTGGTGAGCACCTCGCCAGGGTGTCGCATGAGCAGCTCCAGCAACGCGAGCTCCCTCGGTGTGAGGGTGAGAAGAGCGGCGCCGCGCCATGCAAGGCGCTTAGCTGGATCCAGCCGGAGGTCTCCGACGGCGAGGATTCGCGGGCGTGGCGTGGCTCCCCGGCGAACGAGCGAACGGATGCGTGCAGCGAGCTCGTCGAAGCTGAATGGCTTCGCGAGGTAGTCGTCGGCGCCCGCATCGAGGCCTCGGACGCGATCGGGGATCTCGTCACGCGCGGTGAGCATGATGATGGGTGACCAGCACTCGGCGTCCCTGAGCCGCCGGCACACCTCGATCCCGTCATAGCCGGGCAGCATGATGTCGAGGACGATCGCGGCGTAAGAACGCTCTGTCGCCGCCCAGACAGCCTCTGGGCCGTCGCCGGCGACGTCGATCGAGTACCCCTCCTCCGTCAGTGCCCGGCGGAGCAGGTCTGCCATGCGCGGCTCGTCTTCGACCACCAGGATCCGCATGAGAACATCTTCGCGCTCGCCCGGGCGGAAGGTCTCCGATCGAGCCTCCGTTGCTCGGCATGCCTGGTCCCCGTGGTTCAATAGGCGACGTCCGCGTTCCTGAAACGCCATACCGCCAGGGCATACAGGACCGCTGCGTAGACGCACTGCACCGCGAGGAGCTTCCAGACGTCGGCGGTTCCTGCGAGGCTTGGGGCGAACGCATCTGCCCAGTGGATGCCGTAGGCGGTTGGAAGGTACGGGACAAGCGAGCTGAAGCCGGGGATGTTCGCGACGGCGCGCGATACCATCAAGAACCCGACACCCGACGCTATCGCCACCGCTGGGCTCGAGGTCATGGTGGACACGAGGGCGGCGAAGGCGAACGTCCCGGCCATGGTGAGCGCGACGACCAAGGTCGCGGCGGCGAGGTGGTAGAGGGCGATCCCCGGCGAGAGTGTGGCCATGTGGAAGGAGCCGCCGGCAAACACAGGGCCCGGCGCGGCGCGGGTGATCATCACCGCGACCGGATGCCAACCGAAGAAAGCCAGGCCGACCGCAACTCCGACCACGGCGGTTCCGACCACGGCGACGAGGGACAGCCCGGCCGCTACAAGCATCTTCGAGGTGAGAACCTTCCTCCGGCGTACCGGGTCGGCCAGCAGGTAGCGAAGGCTGCCCCAAGCCGCTTCTCCTGCGAGGGCTTCACCGGCGAAGATCGAGACGATCAACGGGATGACGAAGTACCGCTCCAGGCTCAAGAGCACGAGGGGAAGCGCGAGGCCGGAGCTGCTGACGCGAACCGACATGTCAGCCGAGCCGCCGCCTAGGAGCTGGAACCCTGCAGTGTGACCTGTCGCTACCGTGACAGCGAGCGCAGCTGGAGCCGCTATGACGAGAGCGCCGATGACGGCCGCTGTCCGTGACCGCCGGAGCTGTAGCGCAAGCTCCCGGCGGATGAGCGTCCACCTGCTGTTCCCGACGGAGCCCCGTGCTCTCACGCGAGGACGTCCTTGTGCGCGAAGGTCCACCAGGCGACCAAAAGGAAGACTGACACGTAGGCAACCTGCTTGAGGATGAACGTCTCCATGCCGCCGGTCTCAGGGTGACTGAGCAGCAGGTATTGCCATTTGCCGATGCCATGTACCGGGGTGAAGGGGGCTATACGGGCGAGCTCGGGGGCCATGTCGCTCTGCAGGCTCCAGGACACGACCGCCAGCCCGACACCGGCGCTGATCGCGATGAAAGGCCGCGAGAACAGGACCGAGCAGAGGAAGCCGAAGGCGAGGATTGTCACCATGCCGGATCCGACGTAAGCCGTCGACTCGACGAGTCGCCAGACAGCCTCGAGCGGGGTGAGCACGCTTGCAGCTCCCCGGCTGGCGGTCGCAACGGCGAGCGGGTTCAGGTCGCCTGCAGTCTTTGCTGGCAGAACGATGGCAAGCGGGTGCCAGCCGAAGAAGATGACTCCGGCAAGCAGCGCTCCGGCGCAGAGTGCGAGCACTGCCAGCGTGGAGAGCACGACGGCGACGAGCAGGCGCTGGAGTAGAACAGCGGACCTCCGGCGTGGGGAGGCCAGAACATAGCGGAGGTTTCCCGATGCCACCTCGCCTGCCACCGCATTGCCGGCGAAGATCGAGATCGCCAGTGGAAGGAAGAACTTCATCGTGGAGGAGAGGGCCAGGACCCAGATGCTCAGGGCGCTCGAGGATGGCACTAGAACTTCGCTCTGGACGGTCTCCGGTCTGCCGGCTCCTGTTGCAACGAGTGCAATCGTGAAGGCGATCGGCAAGAGGCCGAGCGCGAGCAGCGTCCCTCGGGTCTGGCGGTTGCGAAGCTGCACGCCAACGTCGCACGCGAGCCGGGATGCTGCTCTCCGTAGGCGGCTCATCTCCGGTTACCCGCCCGGTGACGACGCCGGGAGCACGTCGCGGGCTTGTCGCTCTGGGCTCGCTGCACCGGAGTCGCGCTCGGCGGCCAGACGTGATCCGCCAACGAGCTCGGTGTAGAGCAGGTCCAAGCTCAGGCCCCGGCGCGCGCGCCTGACCACGATGCCGGCGGCCTCCAAGAGCCTCGTCACCGGCGACAGCCGGGCGGGGCCGTCCCGGTCGGGATCGACCTCCGGCTCGAGCGAGACGACGACCGACCCGCGCGCAGTGCGCACCGAGGTGACGCCAGGGAGCGAGCGCAGCGCCGTTGCCGCGCGCCCAGCGTCGGACGTGTCGAGCTGAAGCGTGTTGTTCACGTCCAGGACCTCGTCGATCGCTCCGCTCACCACCAGGCGGCCGCGTCGCATCACTGCGACGTGTGTGCAGATCTCCTCTACCTCTGAGAGCTGGTGCGCTGCGTAGACGACCGTGGCGCCGTGTTCGCAGGCTGCCTCGGAGACGCGCCGGCGCACCTCGTTTGCCTGCACTGGATCGAGGCCGGTGGCTGCCTCGTCGAGCAGGAGCAGCTCAGGCCAAGCGAGGAGGGCTCGGGCGAGCCCGAGCCGGTAGCGCATGCCGTGAGAGTACGTCCCGTAGGGGCGATCCAGCGCCGCTCCGAGGGATGCCAGGTCAACCGCCTCTGCGAGATCTCCAGAGGTGACCTTGCGGCCGCAGGTGCGAGCGGCGAGGGACAGGTTGCGGGCTCCCGACAGGTCTGGCACGAAACCCGGTCCGTCGACGAGCGCTCCAACCCGCGAGAGCACCGGCGCGCCCGGCCGCACCTTCTCGCCGAATATCCGGATGGCGCCGGAAGTCGGTCGAAGGAGGCCCAGCATCGAACGTATCGTGACCGACTTTCCCGACCCGTTCGGTCCGGCGAGGCCGAGGACCTGACCGGCCTCGACATTCAGGTCGAGGCCGTCGACAGCGATCACTCCGTGGCGGAAGCGCTTTACGAGGCCCTCGATCTGGACTACCTCATCTGCCATGTGGTCCCCTCCGGGCTCCGATATCAACCATCGCCGTCGGAGTCCCCGCCGGCTAGCTCGCCGCGCTCGGCGAGCGAGGCGACGTTCACCACGGCCGATGCCGGGGGTGGAGCCGCGTCGACGGGTGCGCCGAACGCAAGGAGGGTGGTGGTCGCCTTCTCGAGGGTGGGGTTGCCGGGATCGCTGAACGATGCCTGCCGTAGGAGACCTGACCCGTCTATCCAGACGGTCATCGCCATGTACTCCGATCCGGACGTCGCCGACTCTTCTTCGAAGACAGTCTTCAGTAGACTTGTTGCGTTGGATGACGCAGTCAGCAGGTCGACCGTGACGTCGTAGACCTTCGCGGTGATGCTGGTCGCGGGAGCTCCAGCGTTGGCAGCTGGGATCTGCACCGTGCCTGTTCCGGCGCTGGCGGCGCTGACCGTGCCGGTGACCAGCGCGTCCAGGTACATGCTCGGGTTCAGTGCCTCGGCTTCGATCAGCATGTACGGAGCCATCCTGACAAGCACGGCGGCATCTGCGGGGGTGATGGACAGCCACTGCTTGCCCACGGGAAGGTTGGTGGCCCGGTTGGCGATGTAGCAGGCCGCGGGGTTCACTATTACCGTCGGGCTCTGCGACTCCGTCGCGGACGGTCCTACCGTCACCGTTCCAGAGCCGGTCGGGAGGTTGAAGCGGCCGAACGCGGTGATGGCGCCGGACGATGTCTGCCCGGCCGTCTCAGTGGTCGCCGAGCTCTTGGCGATCGCAGCCCTCGCAGCGGAGACGATGGCTGCGAGCGGGACGCTGGTGACAGATCCCGGCCTAGTAGGCGCTGGCGTCTCGGATCGTGTGTAGGCGCCAGGCGTGCTGGCTTGATGCGACCCTGGCGCCGAAGACGATGTGGAAGGGCCTCCGCCAGCGCAGGCGGACGTCAGCAGCAGCAGAACTGTAATGGCCAAGGCCATAGCCGTAAGAGCGACCGATCTAGTCACGGGAACATTATCCGATGGCGGCGATGATGAACCGATGAGCACCGGATGTGAGGTTTCACATGATCAGTTGGGTGGGCCCTCAGGTGCTCAACTCTCATAGACCACGGGGTCCAGGCGGTCGAGGTGGGAAGCCCTTGCCCGATCGGCTTAAAGTTGCTCATGCTCGTGACCAAGGAGCGTGGCTCCAGCGCAGATGGCTTTGCATCGGGTCGGCCCTATCGTGCCGACGATGCAGAGGTTCACGCGTTACCTGGAATCACGAGGGAGGGGACGTAGCTATCCCATCTCGCTCGCCGAGAAGGACGGCGGTGTGGAGCGAGGTGAAACGATAGTCCAGGAGCACCGCGAGCTCCACTGGTGAAGCACAGAAGATGTGGACACGAGCGGGTCGGATCTTGAAGACAGCATCTCGGATGGCCAGAGCCGCGCTGGATGCCATAGCTGAGATATCCGTCGGCAGCAGGTCGGACCTAACCTAATTGCCCTGGAGAAGTTGGAGGCTCCATCCCTTGGAAAGGAAGATGGAGTCATGGAGACCAGTGCCAAGAAGGCATGGAAGCGGTACCCCAAAGCTGGGGATCTCGTCGCTCATGTGCACGCGGCTTACACGAAGTACGTCGCGAAGTCCGTGATCCGAGAGGAGGTAGAACGCCGCGGTCGCCGCCGGTCCAACTGACCATGCCGGACAACCCGCTACATCACATCATTTGCCTACGTACCTCCAATCTCCAATGATTTCATGTACATCCACTCTGGGCTCATGGACGAGGTCGTCGCCAACGCCAACCAGAGAGTGTGAAAGTCCACGGTGTGGCTAACCAATTATGAGCCACATAACATTGGCTCTGGCTGCAACGCGCGAGGCGCGCAATGCGTAGGGCCGAGATATGCAGTGGTGTCAGGCAATAGCTCACGCAGGAGCGAGCCCAGGGAGCTCCGCGTGCTGCCCTCGTCAACGGTTGTTGATGGTAGGCGCGGTGTCGGGCTCAGCCGTTTATCGAGGCGGCGACCTCCTGAGCACGTATGGCTTGCTCCTTCTGCTCCTCTTCGCGCCGTTGCATTTCCTCGTCAGATTCGCGGTAAACGACCACCGTGGGTCCCTGATCGTCATGTGCAAGAATTTCCTGATCCATATCACACCTCCGTTGGCATTAACCATTTTACCGCCTCCGGAACCAGCCAGGCGATGCGTCCACCTTGGCCATCTTCAACCTCATCAACGACGATGGGTCGGTCTCTGTCGGTGACTCCGTCGATGCTCATCACCGCCCATGGGGGAGGGTCGAACGGTCATCGCGTCCGCCTTGGGAGCTTGAGCTCGCCAGGCTCGCGAAAGAGATCGGCCTCGAGATCACGGTCTGTCGCTGGACTCCTGGAATGTCGAAGTGCAATCGAGCACACGATGTGGAGCTTCATCTCGATGAACTGGCGGGGACGCCCGCTCACCCGTGATGACTTCCCTGATCCACTGCTCACGCCACGGCGTCCAGGCGGTCGGGACTCGCCTGCTCGCCGTCTAGGATGCCCGATGGATGCCCGATGGACGCGTGAGGCGACAGAGGAGAGCCGTGTCAGTAAGAGCCGTGTCAGTAGAGGAGAAGCAGTATCAGTGCGAGCCGTGATGATAGAGAAATTTGGGGCGGCGCCCGTCGTGGCGGAGGTTGCCGAGCCGGTGGCCGCTCCCGGGGAGGCGCTTGTCGATGTGCGGCTTGCTGCGCTCAATCCAGTGGACTTGAAGATCGCCTCGGGCGCCTTCTACGGGTCGCGGCCGGAGCTGCCGTATGTGGCGGGATCGGAGGGCATGGGCATCGTGCGCGAGTCGTCACTGTGGCCAGCCGGCACGAGGGTGCGCTTTGGCGCTGCGCGTCCTGGCTGCCTGGCGCAGACGGTCGCCGTGGATGACCGGCTGCTTGTCGAAGTGCCTGATGGCGTCGAGGACGCTGCTGCAGCTGGAGTCGGGATCGCGGGGCTCGCGGCGTTCCAGAGCCTTTCCGTCGCTCGGCTCTCCGCGGGCGAACGGGTGCTCGTCCTGGGGGCGACCGGGGCTGTCGGTCAGCTGGCTGTCCAGGCTGCGGGGATCATTGGCGCGGGGAAGGTGGTGGCGGCTGGGAGGGACGCTGAGCAGCTGGGGCGCTTGGCTACGGGCCCTGATGGAGTTGCAGGCCGCGTTGCAGGCAGCGTGGATCGCGTGGTGAGCGTAGTGCTCGGCGAGGAAGACCCTGAGGTGTCCGCTCAGGCCATCGTTGGCGCAGCTGGGGGAGAGGTGGATGTGATCGTGGATCCGCTCTGGGGCAAGCCCGCGCTGGCGGCACTGATCGCGGCGGCTCCTGGCGGCCGGCTCGTGAACCTCGGGGACTCGGCCGGGGCTTTGTTGGATCTGCCCTCGTCTCTGCTGCGGTCACGTGGCCTGTCGGTTATCGGCTACACGAATTTCGGCCTTGCGCCTGAGGAGCAACGACGCCTCCTCGAAATGCTCTTCGAGCACCTTGCGGCGGGGCGAGTGCAGCTGGTGACCGAGGTGCTGCCGTGCGATAAAGCCGCCGACGCGTGGCGACGCCAGGTTGTGTCGCCGCACCGCAAGCTATTGATAGGCGTCTCTTGAACGCGGATGGGCTTGGAGAACGCGGATAGGCTGGGAGACAGATGATTCTTCGGTCGACGAGGATGTGATCAGGTTCGTGAGTGGACATCCGCTATTTGCTCGGTTCTACACGTGCTTGTCGGGCCGCGCGGATGCGCTCGGGGTGGCTGATCATCGCGAAGAGCTCCTGAGCGGGCTTAGGGGGCGGGGTGTCGAGATTGGAGCAGGCAACGGGCGTAACTTCGTGCACTACCCCCACGGCGTGACCGAAGTTCTCGCGATCGAGCCAGAGCGCTACTTGCGAGCGAGGGCCGTCGAGGCCGCCCGGAAGGCGGCGATTCCCGTGGCCGTTGCGGATGCGAGCGCAGAGTCGATCCCTGCAGCAGATGGTTCCTTCGACTTCGCGGTCGCGTCACTCGTGCTCTGCAGCGTTCCCGATCAGCAAGCAGCGCTCTCCGAGGTTCGCAGAGCTCTCAAGCCCGGTGGTGAGCTCCGCTTTTACGAGCACGTGAGGTCTGAATCGGGTTTATTGGCGCGGGTGCAGAGCTTCGTCGCTCCGGTATGGCGGGTCCTTGGCGCTGGATGCCGCCCGGATCGCAGTACGGTCTCGGCGATCGAGAATGCCGGCTTCGTCATCGAGCAGGTGCGGTCCTTCTCGTTCGAGCCGGGCCCGCGGTTGGCATGTGGTCTGGTCTCACCTCACGTCATCGGTCGCGCCAGGCGCCCTTGATGGTGTGCGCCGGCTGGTGCACCCAGCCGGAAGCGTAGGCGACCAGGAGACGGTGCGCGCCGGGCGGTGTGAAAATCTGAGGGCGGAGAGTTTTATGTTGAAGGGGTCGCAGGGCTCGCAGTGGCCCGTGCACAGCGCGCGACGTCGAGGTGCGGGTGACAGGACGAGGTGCGGGCGAGAGGACTCGAACCTCCACGCTCTTGCGAGCACCGGGACCTAAACCCGGCGCGTCTACCGTTCCGCCACGCCCGCTACACCTGTGGGTCTACTGTACGCTGCACTGTTGTTGTGCGCGTTCGCAATCGCCGCAAGAGCTCTTATCGTAACCAATCAGGTTCGGGTAACCACATGATGGTGTTGGCGATCTTGTGATGGTGATCCCACGGGCCAACTGAGATTGGCGGCGCGGTGGAACTGTGCGAGAGCGACCGCGGTGGAGTCGTCTGTATCTTGGCCAACGCGCGCTTTGGGCGGGAGACAACCGTTGGCGCTGCGGAGCCGAGCGACGGCGGCGGCGCATCGGCGGTCGCCGCCCACGGGCGCGGTAGCGCTTCTTCTTCTTCTTCTTCTTCTTGGTGGTGGTGGTGGCATCGATAACCTCGACGGCCAACGCTGGCGGAAAGGCATAACGCGTGCGGGAACGTCGTGGTGAGCACTTCGAGCGTGGTCCGAGCCCTGGACGAAGTGCCTAGGCGGGCTGAGCAGCCTTCGCGTTCTCGGCGAAGAGCTCCGTGGGCGGAGCACCGGGGCCAAGTAGTCCTGGCGTTCCAGTCTTCGGGTGTTCCGCTGCTGGATCTCCTGGCCGAGTAGCTGATCGTGGCCGTGTTTCACACGGTGGCATCGCCAAGGTAGCCTGTTGGCATGGCAGAGAAGAGACCAGGTAGTCACGCTACGGCGTTGCTTGCACAGATCGCGCCCGGCGTGATGGATCCAGTTGGTGATGTGTACCAGCGCTTGCTCAAAGAGAGGATCGTCTTTCTGGGCAGCACCGTGGAGCAGGCCACGGCAAACCTGGTGTGTGCGCAGCTGCTCTTGCTCGAAGCCGAAGACAGCGACCGGGACATATCTCTGTACATCAATTCGCCAGGTGGTTCCGTCACCGATGGGCTGGCGATCTATGACACGATGCAGTTCGTCAGTTGCGATGTTCGCACCATCTGCGTTGGGCTTGCCGCGTCAATGGGCCAGTTCTTGTTGTGCGCAGGTACGCCCGGCAAGCGGTTCGCACTGCCGCACTCCCGGATCTTGATGCACCAGCCGTCAGGCCAGATGCAGGGTCAGGCGGCAGACATCGCGATCCAGGCAGAGCAGATCGTGTACCTGAAGCGGATGATGGCAGAGCGGATCGCGTTTCATACGGGCCAGACAGTTGAACGGATCGAAGTCGATTCCGATCGCGACAGGTGGTTCACCGCTGAGGAGGCAAGAGAGTACGGCTTCATCGACCAGGTGATCGACCGCTCCCAGATTGCCGCGAAGACGGCTGGCTGACGGGCCGTGGTTCCCTCGAAGCGCGGCTCGCCTCCTGACACGATTGCTTCTCCCGCCGTTGCACTAGCGGATCGCTACGCTAACGGCTCTGGGCGACGCTTCGGTGAGCTTGAAGATCGGCCGCCTCGTGTGGTGAAGGAGCGGGTTGTCGCGGCGAGAGAGAGCCTGTGGCACCGGCTCGAAGCCATCTGGGCTGCTCGGGATCTGCTGGTCTTCCTTGTGCGCAAAGAGGTGAAGGTTCGTTACAAGGACTCTGCTCTCGGGTTTCTGTGGTCCATGCTCAATCCTGCGCTCATGCTCACGGTCTACTACTTCGTGTTCAAGGCGATCGGGCGAGGCGGTATACCTCACTTCGCGTTGTTCCTGTTCACGGGGCTTATCCCATGGAACCTCTACCTGTCAGGGTTGCTCGGAGCCACCGGGTCCGTGGTTGGCAACGGCGGTTTGGTGAAGAAAGTCTCCTTCCCGAGAGAGATCCTGCCTCTGTCCACGGTTGGATCGGCGCTCGTGTTCTTTTTCTTCCAGTGCATAGTCTTGGTGCTTGCGCTGGGCATCTTCGGATTCAAGCCGGCGTTCGCGTACCTGCCGCTGCTCGTGTTGGCACTGGTCACACTGCTCGTCTTCACGGGAGCATTCGGGATGCTGCTCTCTGCGCTGAACGTGTACCTGCGTGATGTTCAGCACCTCGTCGAAGTGGCGCTGATGGCCTGGTTCTGGTCGATCCCGATCGTCTACTCCTTTCAGACCATGGCGCCCCACCTTGCTAAGTATCACCTGACGTGGCTTTACCTTGCGAACCCGGTCACACCTGTCGCCTTGACCTTCCAGCGTGCCCTCTACGCTCACGTTTCGTATCCGGCGGTGGCCGCGAAGGCGGCGAGCCACGGGATGCCGGCGGTGCCGGCCCAGGCCGCAATACAGGTTCTGCCTGCTCATAGCTGGGAGTGGTACCTATTCATGCTCTTGGGGCTCTTGGCGGGATCGCTTGTCCTGTTTGTGATCGCCATGGTCGTTTTCGGACGCGTGGAAGGCAACTTCGCGGAGGAGCTGTGATGCTCGATCAGCTGCGCGAGGAGGTTCGCCTCCAACGCGCAGCGGGACGAATGGACGTGTTGTACGAGCGCTGGATGGACCATGTGTTCGCAAGGCTGGCTCCAGGCTCTAGCGAGGCCGGCAGCTTTGACGACGCGCTGGAAGAAGCCGAGGGCGCGAGCATGATCGATGCGGAGGTACCGGTATCATCACGGCTGCCGGCGGGCAGGTTCGTCAAACGTGTGTTGCGCAAGGCGATCTCTTGGTACATGCGGTTCGTCGTCCAGCAGGTCAGGCAGTCAACGCAGTCCATAATGCGGGTGCTGCACATGATGGACGAGCGTCTTGGCGGCGTTGAGGGGAGCATGGTTGATCTGAGTGCGCGTGTCGAGGCAATTGCTGCTGGCGTGCCGCGGATGGCGACCGTTGTGTCGCCACCCTGGCGGGGGAGGCCGGACCTTTTTCTCGATGCCGTTGCTGACGCGATATCGTCTGGGAGCCTCGACGCCGGGAGGGTGCTCCACGCCGAGTGCGGCGCCGGAGAGATCGTCTCGCATCTGCGAGCGCGGGGGATTGACGCCTACGGGATTGACTCGAGCTGGGTCCCAGATGTCACGGGGGACCATGCAGTAACCGAAGAGGTCCTTGACCTTCGTCTTGGAAGTGTGATTGATCATCTAAGCGGCTTGGCGGATGGGGGGCTCGGGGGAGTGCTGTTGGGCGGCTGTGTCGACTGGATGACCGCCGACGAGGACCTCCAGCTGATCCGGCTCTGCGCGAGGAAGGTGAGCACCGGGGGTGTCGTGGCGGTCGTCGGAACGCAACCGTCGGCGTGGTGGAGATCAGCTCCTCGGATCGTGGTCGACCTCGCACGTGGTAGACCGTTTCATCCCGAGACGTGGGAAGAGTTGCTCCGCAAGAGTGGTATCGGGTCCCTAGTCTTCGTAGAGGCGGGCGCCGGGGAGGTAGAGGCGGGCGCCGGAGATGCGGCGGCCATGAAGCCTCGATCCGGTCTGGATGCCGAAGAGGTGAGCGCTGTAGTCGAGCCGCCGGGTGGTGCGTCGCCGGTGCTGGAATCATTCCTTGTCATGGGTAGGATCGTGGTATGAGAACGGATTGGCTGCTCAGCCCAGGCAGGTGCGCTAGAGGAGCTGACGCTGGTGTGCGACGGTGACCTGAGTGGCTACTAAGAGGATCGATCAGGTGATCCCGACTTTCGCGGGCAGGGACGCGATCGGGTCTCACAGTCTCGAGGTGCGCCAGCTGCTTCGCGACGCAGGGTACGCCTCGAACATCTACTACTTGAACAGCACCGCAGATGTGAGCGGGCTCGGCGCTGGCATCTCTGCAATGCCGGCAAAGCCGGGTCGCGACGACTGGCTGCTCTACCAGCTTTCGATCGGGAGCCCGGCAGCAGAGATGCTGTCGAGTCGTAGCGAGAGCCTGCTGGTGAACTACCACAACATCACGCCAGCGTCGTTATTGGAGCAATGGGAGCCAGCTGTTGCGGTGGAAGTCGCTGAAGGCAGACAGCAGATGCAGGCGCTGGCTGCCAGGACAAAGCTGGCTGTCGCTGACTCGGCGTTCAACGAGGGCGAGCTCCAGGAGGCTGGGTACGGCTCGACTGCGGTCGCACCAATACTTTTCGACCCCCGCTCGTTCGGCGCCCGAGCGGATCCGGCCACGGTGGAACGCTTGGGTGAGATGCGCTCGCACGGAGGTGCGGACTTGCTGTTCGTGGGGAAGATCTCTCCTCATAAAGCAGAGCATGATCTCGTCAAGGCGCTTGCGGTCTACCGCCGTACCTACGATCCCAGAGCACGGCTCCACCTGGTCGGATCGCCGCTCGGGTCCACTTACCCTCGGGCTCTGGACAGGTTCATTGCACGCCTCGGCCTTCGGGGCGCGGTTGAGGTCACGGGGAGCCTGACCGGTGAGCAACTTGCTGCCTACTACGCCTGCGCGGACGTGTTCGTGTGTGCATCCGACCATGAGGGATTCTGCGTTCCCCTCGTCGAGGCCATGCACCATGGGCTTCCGGCGGTGGCGTACGCTGCTGCAGCAGTTCCCGAGACCCTCGGTGATGCGGGTCTTCTCGTTGAGCTCCCCAAGGATGCGTCGCTGTTTGCTGCAGGCGTCCACAAGGTGATCTCGGACGGCGCGTTGAGGAGCTCTTTGATCGAGAATTGCCGTACACGTTTGGAAAGCTACAGTCTCGAACGGGCGCGTGAAACTTTTCTCGATGTTGTTCGCTCCGCCGTGGGAGACCCATGGTGACTTCTCTGACCGCTGAAGCAGGCAGCTTCTTTTCAAGCAGCTTGGAGCTCTTCGGCTGCCAGAAGGGCCAGTCCAGCCCGGAGGATGTTGCGTGCGGCGTGTTCGTCGGCGTGGGCGGTGCGCCTGCACGCGACGCATGTGAACACGGCCTGGCTGACGCGGTTCTCCCGTGCTGCGTGCCCGCAGGCTTCGCAACGATCAGAGGTGTGCCGGGGGTCCACGTCGACGACTCGCCG
>JAJYWA010000144.1 GCA_021791755.1 Actinomycetes bacterium
GTAAGAAAACGTGGTCGTGTACCCGAGCCTGTCGGTCTCTTGGATCAACGCCCCAGCCGAGTTGAACTCATAGGCGCGCGTGTCGCCCGAGAGAGAGAAGCTGTAGACGCTGCCCTGCTCCGACAGCGTGGAGGTTATCCTTGGCACGACCGGGGACCACGTGGTGACGCCCGTGGTCGAGTTGGTGGTCGGATCGTAGAAGCGTGCCTCCGATCCGTTCTGTTGTACAACGGTGACGTCTCCTTGCGCCGGGGAGTTTGCGATCAGGCGCATGCCGAAGTTGTAGCTCCAGCCGTATCCCAGAGCAGAAGGAGCTGCTCCAGAGGAGATCTCAGACTGCGCTAGCGAGGAGTCGTAGGTGAGATCGAGCGAGAGCGGTATGCCTGCTCCAGCAAGCGAGAAGGCCTTGTAGCTCTCTACGAGGTCCCCGGTTGCGGCGTTGACCGGGTCCTTCACGTAGGACTGTGGAGATATGCCTGCAGCCTGTGCAGCACAGGACGCACACGCCTCCGATGGGTTGAAGCCGCCGTAGAGCTCCCAGCGGCCGAAGGAGCCTCCATCAGGAGCAGATATGCCATTGGTCGAAAGGATCGTGCCACCTATCATGGTCACCCAGCACGAGGTGGTCCCTGGAGCGCACGAGATGTTGTGGCCCATCCCGATCGGGCCATTGAGCCCTGACGGGAGCGGATCCTCTGTCCAGGTGCTCCCGGCGTCTGCAGTCGAGATGACCGTATCTACCCCGTTGCCTACAGAGCTCGTCGCATCTGCAGTCACAAAGCAGGTCTCGGTCGTGGGACATGAGATGCCGTAGAGATTGGTGATCGAGTTAGGAGATGTGGGAAGCGTCTCTTCAGACCAGCTGCTCCCGCTGCTTGTCGCGTTCGTCGTGGCGATCACCCCCGTCGGATAACTGCTGGCCGAGGTGGAGAACAGCGCCCAGCAATCCGAGGTCGAGGCGCAGCTTATATCTTGGACCCAGGCGACAGACGATGGCAGCGTGGACGAAGACCAGCTTGCCCCGGCGTTCGTCGTGTAGGCGATAAGACCTGTGGAGCTTGCCGACGCACCGGTCACCACGCAGTCAAAGCTGGACGCGCTGGGCAAACACGACATGTCGACGACTGAGCTGAACTGAGACGGCAACGCGGCGCTAGAGAGTGTCCAGGCGCGGGAGGCGCTCGTCCACTCGACCAGGTTGAAGGTGGGAGAAGACGAGCTCTGCGTGTCAGCTTCCTGTACTGCAAAGCAGGCGCTCGTCGATGGACAGTCCAAAGCTACGATCGTATCGCCGCTCGGCGCGTACGCTACGTTCATTGACGCGCCGAGCTTTGTAATGCTCACCACCGCGTTGCCGGTGTTCAGCCAGCACGCCTCGGAGCTCGGACACGAGAGCGCGGGGGTCCAGTTGCCACCGGCAGAGAGTTGTAACCCGTTCAAGTCCGCAGGGATCTGGTATGCAGGCGAGTACACGGCGCCTGCATCGTAGGTTGCCCACAGGCTCAGGTAGTCCTGGTTAGAGGTGTCGAAGACAAAGCAGGTGCGCGCCGAAGCGCAAGCGATCGGAGACGGCAAGTTGGAAGAGAACGTCAGATCTAAGGTGTACCAATGCGAGTTGCTCGGAGAGTCCGAGGCGATGCTCTGATGGCGTGCGAAGATGCAGTTGGCTCCGTAGCCCACAGCTGACGCACACGAGACGCTCATGGAGCCCATGAAGCCGCTCTGGCTGTCGAACGGCGCAAGCTTCGTCACGGTCCACGTGGTGGTCGGATCAGATGAGCTGGTTATATACGGAGTAGCGCCGAACCCTTGAGCGAGACACGAGATACTGTTTGCATCCCCAACCTCCTCGGTGCACGAGATGCTCGCGAGGTTGCCCAGGAACGAGAGGCCAAGGCCGTTCGAGGCGGTTACCTGCGAGCTCCAGGTCGAGCCGCCATCCGTGGTGTCGATGATGTCAACGCTCACGGGTATGTCGTCTGCGTCACAGCTGGCTCCTGTCCCGGCGTCATTGTCGGTATCATTCGGGCTCTCTACGCACGTATCGCCAGTTCCTACCGCCCAGCAGTCCGAGGCGTTGACGCACGAGATGCCGTTCAAACCGGTGACGCCCGAGGGGACGGTCTCCGATGCCCAGGCGCTGCCGCCGTTCGTGGTCGCGATTATGAACGGCGATGTCCCATTTTGGCCCCCGCCTACCGCCCAGCAGTCCGAGGTGTTGACGCACGAGATGCTACTCAGGCCAGTGATGCCCGACGGGACGGTCTCAGATGACCAGGTTTGTCCCCCGTCGTTAGAGGCGTAGATCAGACCTGCACCCGCGGCCCAGCAGTCGAAGCTCCCGGAGCTTGCGTCGACGCAGGATACCGACGAGAAACCCGGCCCAAAGGCACCGTTGATCTCGTACACGCTCCAGGTCGCTCCGGCGTCGGTGGTGACCACTGCGTACAACGGACTGGGGTTCGGGTTCACTATGCCTGCGATCACGACGCAGGTGTTCGCGTTCGAACATGAGATAGCCCCGCCATCAGAGCCCAACACTGGGGGGCCTCCGCCGGGAACGGTCGTCGGAGCGTTGTCATTAGACCAGCTGCGCCCGGAGGTGCTCGTAGAGTAGACGACGAGACCGTACTGGCTGGAAGCGGTGTAGTTCTCGTCGCCGACGACGAAGCAGTCCATGACTGTAGGGCAGGAGGCGCCTGAGAAGTGAGGCGCCTGGAGCTGGACTCCCCAGGTGACGTTGGAGCTCGCTAGCGCATAGGAGGGGTGTACGACCTTCGGCGCCCTGGCCTCGGTCCTGTCGGGAGCGCTGTAGTGGGCGGCCTGTAGGCCGAGCACGACTGTGGCTGCGACCAAGACAGAGCTGACCACAGGTCGCATGAGGCTGTGTGCCCCACGTCTCGTTATCCCTCGCCTCGAAGCCTTAGATGTCTTCACGCCAACCCCTTTCTCGCTTACCTTCTATAGCTGCATGTTCAAAAAAGACGCCGCCGATGCGCCAGCCAGCTCGCTGTGCCTCTCGCTCCCTGCCAGCAGCCGCCGTTGTTCGTCACGGCGCCGGGGGCGGTGGTGGATCGATCGCAGCAAACACGGAGGAGACCACGACCTCTGTGGCGCAGATCTTGATCGGGGACCCGAGTGGGACCGTAGCTGGAGCGCCTGAAGCAAAGTAGATGGAGGCCTTGGCAGCGGTATCGCAGGTGACAGAAGGACTTGGGGCGCCGAGGTAGGAGAGCCAAAAGCCCACAGGCGCGCTGTGGCTCACACGAACGCTCGCTTGAGCACCTTGCGTGCTTTGAGCGTAGCTCTGGTGCGCATCTGTAATATCCAGCACAGCGCCGGAGGAAGAAGAGAACGACACGCCGGGGAACCCAAATAGCTCACAAGGCGTCTCGGAGACCATCGTCACCCCGAGAACATCAGAGCCTCCAAGAGAGCTGAAGCCATGAGAGCTGTTGTCGCTAAAGCGATAGGAGAGGTCTGCTGGCGTACAGGTGCCCGAGGCGGTCGCAGAGTAATTCGAAGACACAGACCCAGCGGAGGAAAGGAGCCTCGCATCCCGGGAGACATGCTGCGTCGTGCTCTTGGGCACCGGAGCGTGGACGGATCGAGCGCTAGCGGATGAACACGATGAGAGAAGCGCTGCTGCGACCAGCACGAGGAGAGCTGCAGCTGGCACTGCGCTGAGAGGCGACCTCGATGCAGCACGACGGCCCATGTGAGCTGGCTCGAGGTCTGTGGCTCGAAGACCGGGACCTCCTGCGGGGCCCTGTGCCCGCAATCCAGAGCATGCCCCCGATCGCCAGAACGCAGAGAGTCTACAGTTGCCCACCGCTTTGAAACAGCCCATACAACCCCGCCCTCCACTCCTGAGCACGTCTAATGCACCTAATCTAGAGCCAAGCACACGACCCGTGCCCGCGTCAAGCGCAAGTCGCAACGGAATCTGTCAATAGGTAGTTGCCGAAGATCTACGCGCTTTGGATGGATGGTCGGTTGATCCAGGCCCGGGACGGCACGCGGTGAGGAGCCGGCCGCTTGGTGAAGCGCTCGGGATGAGCCTTCGCCGCAGCGTCCAAGGTGGCCTGGCGACGCTCGACGATCGTTGCGTGGCGTCCGGCGTGGAGGTCGCCGGGTCGCAGGTAGCCGATCCCCGAGTGGTAGTGCTCCTCGTTGTACCAGGAGAAGAAGCTACGGCACCACGAGCGGGCGGCCTTGATCGAGTCGAAGCGCTCGGGGTAGTTCGGGCGGTACTTGAGCGTCTTGAAGTGGCTCTCGATGTAGGGGTTGTCGTTGGACACCCTCGGGCGGCTGTGGGACTTGGCGACGCCGAGCTAGTTCATGAGCTCGGTGACGCTGCCGGCCACCATGGGCGAGCCCCGATCCGCGTGGATGAACAGCTGGTCCTTTGCCACGCCTTGGCGCCGGCAGGTCTCTTCGATCAGCCGGCGGGCGTGGAGCTCGGACTCGGACTCGGACTCGCAAAGCGACCAGCCCACCACGCAGCGGCTGAAGATGTCGATGATCGTGTAGAGGAAGTAGCGGACCCCCTTTGTCGGACCACGCAGCTTGGTGATGTCCCACGTCCACACGACGTTGGGCCGGTCGGCCACGAGGCGGGGGACCCCGTAGGCGCCACGGCGCCGGTGCCCGCCACGGCGGCGCTCACGTACGAGATCGCGCTCGGCGAGCACCCGGCACCCGGCACCCGGTACATCTGGCGCTCCGAGCACAAGTAGGTGCCCTCGTCGAGGAGCGTCGCGTACACCTGGGCGGGAGCCAGATCGCAGAAGCGCTCCGAGCAGAGCACCTCTACGATCTCGTCCTTCTCAGCCTTCGTGAGCGAGGCAGGGTGAGGGGCCCTCGGGGCCCGTTCTGGTGGCCTTCGGCGGAGCCTGCCCTCGGCACGCTGGCGCCGGTGGCGAAAGCTCCGGGGACTGACCGAAAACGCCCGGCAGGCCGCCTCGACGCCGATCTTGGGGGCGAAGGCCCTGACCTCGTCGTCGAGCATAGCGGTCACTTCGTCTCGG
>JAJYWA010000145.1 GCA_021791755.1 Actinomycetes bacterium
CAGGGCATCGGAGCTCTCGTGTAACGCTGATCTGATGGCGTGCTCCAGCTCGTCGACGTCACCGGGGTCGACAAGCCAAGCGACCTCGCCAGCCACCTCCTCCATCGCCGAGCCCCGGGTCGTGATCACTGGGCTGCCACAGGCCATCGCCTCGAGCACCGGCAGGCCGAAACCCTCTTCCAGCGACGGGTAGGCGACCGCCCGAGCTGATCGCAGCAGCGCTCCGATGACGCCGTCAGAGACATAACCGAGCCTTACTATGCGCCCACGGTGCTTGCTGGCGGCCACTGCATCGTCCACCGCAGCTGTGCCCCAGCCGTTCCTTCCCGCAAGGACCAGCGAAAGATCGGAGTCCTCTCCGGCGATCCGGTCGAAGGCACGAACGAGGCTCGGAACGTCCTTTCGCGGCTCGATGGTCCCGACGAACGCCACGTATGGTCCGCTCACTCCCACCCCGGCCAATGTCTCCCGGTCGCGGGTTCCGGCATCCTCCCGGAGCGGTCTGAACCAGACAGGATCCACACCGAGGTGAACCACCGACACCAGACCAGTCGGATGGCAAAGCGCGTCCAGGCGGAGAGCAGTCGCATGGCTGTCACAGATGATGACGTCCGCCGTCTTCGCCGCCACCCGGATCGCGTGCCTGAAGAACATGACCTTTGATGGCTCATGCCACTCCGGGTGATCGAAGAACGTCATGTCGTGGACCGTCACCACCTTCGGGATGCCACAGCCTCGCGGCAGGGTGTAATGAGGACCGTGATAGACATCCGTGCCCGAGCGCCGTGCAATCCGCCCCATAGCCACCTGCTCGAAGACGATGCGCGCCGGCCGAGACACCGGTGCCACGGCCATCGTGTGCGATGCGTGAACCGATGCGTGAGCCGATGCGTGAGCCATCGTATGAGCCGTTGCATCCGAGCGGGCTGCGTCCCAGCGCTCTGCATCGCCGCGGCGGCAGACGACCTGGAGGATGACGTCGCTGCGCCGTGCGAGCACACCGGCAAGTCCGAGCACGTAGCGGCCCACGCCGACCGGCTCTGTCGGCACCGCGCTGGCGTCGAGGAGCACCTTGATCGGCGGCGCCTGGCGAGCCGCCCGCTCGACGCGAGCCGGCCTGCAATCGGCCCCCGAACCGGCGAGGTCGCTCATGCGAGCCGCCTCAAGCGAACCGTCTCCAGGCGGCGAGATGACGCTCTGCAACGTGCGACCAGGTCTGTGTGGATGCGGAGGACATTGACCGGCGTGCGAGATCGGACCTCAGCGCAGGATCGAGAACGAGCTCGACGAGCGCGGCGGCAATTGCTTCCGTGTCGAGCGGATCGACCCGCAACACGTCCGAGCCGGCGGACGGTACGGGGCTCGCAATGACCGGGGTCCCAGCGGTCATCGCCTCGAGCACCGGCAGGCCGAAACCCTCGAGAAGGGGCACGTACACGAGGCACAGCGCTCTCTCGTACAGCCCCGACAGAACAGCCGACGGCACGGCGCCCGCTAGTCGAACGGCTGGATCAGGCTTCGAACGGGGTCCCCAGCCGCGGGGACCCACCACCACGAGCGGCAGGTCCAGCTGGCGCAGATCCGAAGGCAGGCGCTCTGTCGCCAGGCGTCGCCTTGCCGACCTGCATGCCTCGAAGACTCGCTCCAGGTTCTTTCGCGGCTCGAGAGTGCCGACCGAGAGCAGGTACTCATCGTGGACGCCGAGCGCCTCCAGCAGCCTCGAAGTCGCAGCTGCGTCCGGTGGTGGAAGGTGATCGCCGCCCTCCCCCGCGACCTCGATGAGCGAGCTCGAGACGCCTTCGGACACCAGCGCCGCAGCTGTCTCCTCCGACGGGACGACGAATCCCTCGGCCAATGTAAGCGTCCTCCGAAATGCGCGCTCGTGCCATCTTCGCCCCCTCGCGGGGAAAGCCTCTGGCACCACTCGCCACGTGAGATCGTGAACTGACGCCACCACCGGCACGGACCCCCGCGTCTTCGGGAAGGCGAGAGATGTCGCCTGGAGCAGGTCGACGTCGCCTGGCGCAGGCACGAGGCCGTGGTCCCAGGCACGGGTGAGCAGACGGCCGGGAAGCCGCGAGCAGGCGACCGGATAGCCCAGCTCCTCCAGCGGGTCCCCACCTCGAGGGGGACGGCTGGCGAGAAGGCTGACCTCTATACGGCTCCCAGACAGGCTGCACTCGGCGAGCCCCTTCATCAGACCGACGATATGCGTGCCTATCCCGCCAGGCGCACTCCGGCGAAGCTGCTCCGCGACCACCATGACTCTCCTCACGACATCATCCTCGGCTCGCAGTCATCCCGGGCCGGCCGTCATCGAGAGCCCGCCACAGCAGCCTCGTAAACGCCTACAAGGCTCCGAGCGCACCGCTCCCAGGTGAAGCCCTTCGCCCGCTCTCTCCCTGCGCGGACCAGCCTCGCACGAACCTCGTCAGAGCCGAGAAGCGTCTCCAGCGCACCAGCGAGCCCATCATGGTCTCGAGGGTTCACCATGAGCGCAGCGTCGCCCAACACCTCGGGCAGGGATCCTGCGCTGGTGGCGACGACCGGGACCCCGGCCACCATGGCTTCGAGCGGTGGGAAGCCGAAGCCCTCGTACACTGACGGGTAGGCGAACACAGCCGCTCCAGCGAGCAGCATGGCGCGCTCTGCATCGCTCACGTAGCCCAGTCTCACGACCCGGCTGCCGAGCCGTGCCCTTCCGAGCGCCTCCTCGAACGCGTCGACGCCCCAGCCGTCGGGTCCAGCGATCACCAGAGCGACACCCGGCAACTTCTCCGCGATCTGATCGAAGGCCCGCACGAGGGTCGGAAGGTCCTTCCTCGGCTCGACCGTGCCGAGCGCGAGGACATAGCGCTCGACCCAATCAGGCAACAAGTGAGCCAGAGACTCGCCCTGCTCGCCCAGCTCGCCAGCAGCGCCCTGCTCGCCAGCAGCGCCCTGCTCGCCCGCAGCGCTCGCGCCCTGCTCCTCCAGCCCCGCGCGTGCCGGGACGCCGTAGGGAACCACCATCACCCTCTCTTCCGGGGCTCCAAGCAGGTCAATAACCTCTGATGCGACGAAAGCGGATGGCACGGCCAGCCACGCGCCTCGGGCTATCGCTGAGCGGATTAGCGCGGGGAACCTCAAGGTTTCCTTACCGCACAGCTCCGGGTACCTCACGGTGCTCAGATCATGTACGCTCACCACCTGTTTCGCACGCCTGGTCGGCGGCGCCACGTAGTTCGTTCCATGGACGACGTCCACCCTCCCGACCCACCACTCCGCCGCCGGCGCTGACGCCCTTGCCCACATCCACTGAAGCGGGCGGGCGGGCATCGCCCGCTGGACGCCTACCACCCCATCAGGAAGGAGAGGCAGGATCTCGCGACGGCGCCGCCAGCTCACCGCGAACGCAGAGACCTCCAGGGCGTCCATGCGTGAGAGTGCGCCCAGAGCTCCGAGGCAGAACTCGCCCACGCCGGTCCGGGCGCCGAGCAACGGCGTGGCGTCCACCGCCACGCTCAGTGCCTCCCCCGGCCGGCGCGTCAGCGCGCCATCGGCTGGGGGATCAAAGGTGCTCATCTGAGAGATCCTACGGCTTGACGGAGCGCCACGGCGCCGGAGGACCGCGCCTACAGGCCAAGGCCAGGCAGCTGCTCGACTATCTCCACCGTCTCGACCGACACGCGCACGATGCGGGCCACGAGGTCCACGATGTAGCGAGGATCGCCGTGCTCTAGTCCCCAGGCGTTAGGGTCGTTGACGATGTCAGAGTCCTTGTCGACCCGGACCCGGTAGCGATCGATGAGCCACTCCAAGGCGCTGCGTCCGTTCACCTCGTAGCGATGCGCCTCCTCCGGGATGCCCGAAAGGGCGACCCGTGGATTGACGATGATCCTCGAACGGTCTCGGTCCCTCGTGCCGCCGGCGAAGCGGAGCTGCTCGACCCGCAGGTCGCCTGGGCTCGCCCCTGCAGCCTCCAGGCCCTCGAGCGGCCAGGGCTCCCGTCGTCCGATGCGCCTCGTCAGCGATGACGAGGTCGAACGCTGGCGCCCCGAGCGCCTGCGCAGCAGCGACCCGATCGAGCGACTGGTAGGTGGAGAAGACCACGAGGAGCGGGTTGTCCTCTCCCGACGCCCCCTTTTCAGCCAGCTCGATGTGATCGGCGATCATGCGCGGGTCGGTCGTGGCCGGCAGTGCGAGGTCGTAGATGTGGATGTCCTCCGAGCTCTTCGTGACCTGTGCGTCCGAGCAGACCGCCATCGCATGCAGTGGTCGCGTCGCATCGGAGGACCACGCGCGGAGGCTCTGGGAGAGCAGTGATATCGAGGGAACACAGAACAGCGCCACCCCGCCCGGGCGAACGGTCTCCTCGGCCAGGCGCAGAGCGGTGAACGTCTTGCCGGTGCCGCAGGCCATGATGAGCTTGCCCTTGTCGGAGGTCTCGAAGCCCCGCACCACGTCGTCGATCGCCGCGCGCTGGTGGGCGCGGACCTCCTTCGGCGCGTGCCGTAGAAGCTGGTCAGGGTGCGCGGCATCGAAGCGCGACCAGTCGAACGGGCTCGACTCGAGCTCTGCGATCCCGATCCGCTGGACCGGGACAAGCTGGTTCGCCAGCACCTTCTCGGCGTTCGCGCTCCAGCGCTCGGTCGTCGAGACGAACATCCGAGCGGTGAACGGGCGGCGCGCCGACGCGACGAGGAAAGGGTCGATCTCAGCGCGACCTATGTACTGCCCACTTCCGTAGAATTTGCACTGGATCGCGCAGATCCCGCCTGCGCGCTCCTCAGCCACGAGATCGATTCCGGCATCGTGTTCGCCGCCGCGACCCGGCCACTCGGACCACAACCAGACCTCCGTGAACCGCTCCTTGAAGAGGGGATCTTCGGTAAGGAACATCCTGATGAGGCGCTCGAACACGAGGCCTTGCCCCTGGGCGGTCGGGACGTGCCGGCGGATCTTCTCGAACAGCCCGCCGGGACCGAGAGCAAGGGACCGAGCCTCCCCTGCCAC